>NZ_CP017917.1:952778-1270371 GCF_002119525.1 Vibrio syngnathi
AACGTTCAATCCTAAGTGACCCGTTTCATCTTCACCGAAGACTAACGGACCATCATGGTCAGTTGAAATAACCGCACCATCTGCGACTGGACGGACAAACACAGGAACATCAAGAACCGTTTCAAACTCACCGTCACTCACGACCACTTGTAGGTCAGAAACGCCTGCAAAGTCGCCCGTTGGTGTGAATGTCCAAGTACCATCACCGTTGTCTGTTACTTCACCACCATCTTCACCTTCTGCGGTAATAATGCGTGAAACAACAAGGTCAGCGGTATCAATGTCACCGAACAAGTTCATCAAGTCGCCAGCATCGAAGGTGAACGCGCCATCTTCGTTTGTGGTCATCATTGCGTTGCCGACATTAAACGGTGCGTCATTAACAGGAATGACATCCACATTCAGCGAGCCATCAACCACTTCTTCGCCGTCAGTCGCTTGATAACCCAGTTCTACTAAGCCATTGAAGTCTTGCGTAGTCACTAAGTGATACATACCGTCTGGTTGTTGAGTTAAGGTCGCATTCGCTGGAGCTCGAACTGTGATGCTTTCAATGCTAATTTCGTCGCCATCAAGGTCTGTGACTTGACTCGCGATGTAAGCTGGGTCAATCACCATGACCACATCTTCTTCGCCTTGCATCTCAATCATTGGTGCTTCAGGTGCATCATTCACTGGCGTAACATCGATGTTGCCGTCGACTGAAATCGTCTCTTGACCATCGCTAACGTTAAACGTCATTGGCACATCGCCATTGAAGTTTTCGTTTGGCGTAAATGACCAAGTACCATCTTCGTTATCTAGCAACTCACCTAAGCTAGGGTCGATTTGTAGACCAGAAGCTGACAGCTCGTCTGCGGTGTTATCGATGTCGGTAGCTTGAGCTAACAACATGTCTTGTGTGATAAGAATGGTGCTGTCTTCGGCTGTGGTTAATTCCACTTCCTCAGATTCTGGTCCATCGTTCACAGCCAGAACTTCGATACCTGCCGTCGTCGTTGCAGTTGCACCGTCATCATCGGTCACAACCACATCTAGGCTGATATCACCATTAAAGTTCTCGTTTGGCGTGAAAGTCATAGATCCATTGTCGTTTTGAACCAAGGTGCCGTTGGAGCCTGAGTAAGTCACGCTTTCAAGCGACACTTCACCATCAACGTCCGAGCTATTAGCAATTAATTGCTCTGGGCTGATTGTGATGGTGCCATCTTCGTTCATTTGGTAAGACGTCGAGCCCGCAACCAGCGCATCATTAACATCCGTTACCGTCACATCAATATTAGCATCGACTGTCTCAGTGCCATCAGTCACAGTGAAGCCAAGGTTTACATCGCCATTGAAGTTCTCGTTCGGAGCAAAGCTATAAGTGCCATCACCATTGTCGGTAAACACACCCTCTGCACCCGTGTAAGACACATCCGTGATAGACAGGTCATCACCATCAATATCCGCCGCGCCTGCTAATAGGTCAGCGTCAGTGAAGGTTAACGTACCATCTTCCTCAACGGTAAAGCTTTGGTCAGCAGCCGTTGGTAGGTCATTGACTGGGTTAACCGTTAGGTCGACGCCTGCTTGAACAGTTTCAAGGCCATCTGACACATCGAAGCTCAAATCAATGTCACCGTTGAAATCAGCATCCGGCATGATAGTAAATGAACCATCTTCATTTGCTGTTACGGTTGCATTGTCACCCGCGGATAGGTTGCTTGCGGTCAGTGCATCACCATCAACATCGGAAGCGTTCGCCAACAACTGCTCTTGAGATAGCGTAATTGAACCATCTTCATCAACCGAGTAAGCCACGTTTCCGGCCACTGGTGCGTCGTTAACTGCAATAACTTCAATACCAGCGGTGGTTTGAGCGGTAGCACCGTCGTCATCAATAACCGTCACATCAAGGTTGATGTCGCCGTTAAAGTTTTCGTTTGGTGCGAAGCTGTAAGTACCATCTCCATTGTTTGTGAAGATGCCTTCTGTTCCAGAGTAAGAAACGTCGCTTACCGATACATCGCCTTCAAGATCCGAACTATTCGCTAGAAGTTGTGCATCGGATAACGTAATTACGTCATCTTCATCAACACTGTAAGCCGTTGAACCGGCTACCGGTAGGTCATTGACTGCTATTACATCAATACCAGCAGTGGTTTCAGCCGTTGCGCCGTCTTCATCCATAACGGATACATCAAGACTGATATCGCCGTTAAAGTTTTCATTTGGAGCAAAGGTATATGTGCCATCGCCATTATCCGTGAACACACCATCCGTGCCGCTGTAAGTCACATCGCTAACAAAGACTTCGCCTTCAACGTCTGAACTATTAGCCAATAGCTGCGCATCACTCAGGGTAATACTGCCATCTTCAGCAACAGTGTAAGAAGTGGTTCCCGCTACCGGAACGTCATTGATTGGTACGACTTGGACATCGATATTGGCCGACACCACATCGGTGCCATCGCTGACATCGTAAGTTAGGTCAACATTACCATTAAAGTTCTCGTTTGGAGCAAAGGTGTAAGTACCATCGCCGTTATCCGTGAACACGCCGTCGGTACCTTCGTAATTAACCGATTCGACAGAAAGGTCATCACCATCAATATCCGTTGCACCAGCCAATAGCTGTTCATCGGTAAAGGTCAACGAACCATCTTCATTTACGGTGTAGTTATGGTCGTAGATAACTGAAAGATCATTAACTGCCGTAACAGTAACGTCGAGCTCAGCGGGTGTTACTCCACCGTTGCCATCGTCCACGCTGTAGCTAATCGAGAATTCACCGTTAAAGTTCTCTTCCGGTGTGATGGTATACGTGCCGTCACCATTGTCCGTAATAAGAGCGTTCTCAATTGAGACATCTCCAACACTTGGTTCGTTACCGCCCGTTTCACCTGATGATTCACCTGTCTGATCCGTTGAATCGCCAGTTTCATCCGTGGTGTCATCATCTTCACCGCCCGTAAGCAATTCAGAGATATCAATACCATTTTCATTCGCAAGCGCTTCTTCTGCCGTTGGCAAATCAAACGCATCCTGAGTGCCTACATCTTGGCTTGGAACAATAACGCCGTTAACGATATCGAATACATGCCAGTGGTCACCTGATGGGTTTTCAGATAAATCAGGGCTAAAGGTTTCAACCAATGTATCACCCACAAACACCTGAACTTGCACATCTTCAACGCCATCTACATCCCAACTTCTGCTGGTGTAATTGTGCACTGAGTAGTGCATGTCAGCATCTTGATAATTTGGAATAGTGATGGTTTCAGGGCCACCACCATTTGTGTCATCAACGTCTTGCTGAACAACATTGCCTCCGCCTAGGTCATGATTCATATCGCGGTAGTAGATATGATCCAACTCACTGCCAGACTCTGTATCGTAGAGCCATAGATGGTTATCCATGTCACGAGGGCTTTCACCCCATGTAACCACGATGCGCATATCTGTTTCTTCTAACACTTCAGATATGGCGGTGACACCACTATTGGTTTCTTCACCGGCAGCAACAATAAAGCTGTTGGTGATAGAGCCGTCTTGCTCAATAGTTACGGTACCTTGGTCTACAACAGGGCCGCTTACAGAGTAATTACCAGATTGATCAGTCTCGGTTTCGTAAGAATGGCCAACATTATCTGTCAACGTAACATCCGCACCCGCAACTGGACTCCCCGTTTCAGCATCCAGCACTGTACCAGTTACCGTCGTTTCATCACCCTGCTCTCCGATAATTGCGGTCATGTCATCGTCTTCGATGTCAGTCGCGAATTGTAGGAGTTCTTCTTGAGTGATGGTGTACGAGCCGTCCTCTTCAATGGTTATCGCCACATCAGCAGAAACAATTGGCGCGTCGTTAACTGGGTCAACGGTCAAGCCTAAGTTAGCAGCAATTGGTGTGTCGCCATCGCTGATGCTGTAAGCCACATCGATGTAGCCATTGAAGTTCTCGCTTGGAGTGATTGAGAACGTACCGTCGCCATTATCGACAATCGTTGCATCGTCACCCACTAAGGTTAAGTCGGAAGCGACAAGGTCATCACCCTCAATATCAGCGGCATTCGCAAGTAGTTGCTCCTGCGTGATCGTGATGATGTTGTCTTCATCAACGTTCGCATAAACATCGTCGCTGGTTGGTAGGTCATTGATTGGGTTAACCGTTAGATCGGCGTTCGCCACAATCGATTCTGTACCATCAGAGATGTCAAAGCTTAGGTCGATGTTACCGTTGAAGTCAGCGTCTGGCGTTACCGTAAAGGTGCCATCACCATTATCAACAACGGTCGCGTTATCACCCGCACTTAGGTTGCTTGCCGTTAGGTCATCGCCATCCACATCAGATGCTTGAGATAGCAACTGCTCTTGAGTCAGAGTAATAGAACCATCTTCATCAATGCTGTATGCCAAGTCACCCGATACTGGTGGATCGTTAATTGGAAGAACATCAATGCTTGCCGTCGTGGCCGTCGTTGCACCATCTTCATCGGTCACCACTACATCGAGGCTAACATCTCCGTCGAAGTTAGCGTTCGGTGCGAAGCTAAATGTGCCATCGCCATTATCGGTAAAGATACCGTCAGCGCCGGTGTAGCTAACGCTATCAATCGCCACCTCACCTTCGATGTCTGAAGCGTTCGCCAACAGTTGCTCTGCACTGATGGTGATAACTTCATCTTCGTTCACCGAGTAGCTGGTTGAACCCGCAATTGGAGGATCGTTCACCTCAAGTACACTAATGCCAGCTGTGGTCGCTTCAGTTGCACCGTCTTCATCGCTCACAACAACATCTAGGCTAACTTCGCCATTGAAGTTTTCGTTTGGATAGAAGGTGTATGTGCCGTTACCGTTGTCTTCGAATACACCATCGGCACCGCTGTAAGCCACACTATCAATCGCAACTTCCCCTTCAATATCTGAAGAGTTTGCGAGCAACTGTTCGTTACTGATCGTGATGGAGTTATCTTCATGCACCGTGTAAGACGTGCTACCTGCAACCGGTGGATCGTTCTCTGGCGTCACGCTGACATCAATGTTGGCTTGAACCGTATCTGTGCCATCTGACACATCAAAGCTGAAGTTCACATTACCATTGAAGTTCTCGTTTGGCGCAAAGCTGTAGCTTCCGTCACCATTATCAGTAAGAACACCGTCGGCACCTGTGTAAGTAACGCCTTCAACCGATAGGTCATCCCCATCAATGTCAGTCGCACCTGTTAGTAGGTCTTCATCAGTGAAGTTCAAGACGCCGTCTTCGCCAATGCTGAACGTTTGATCTTGTGGTTGTGGAAGGTCATTAACTGGATTAACAGTTAGGTCAGCTGTCGCAACGAGCGTATCTGCACCGTCATTAATGTCGAACGTTAGGTCAATGTCACCATTGAAGTCCGCATCTGGCGTAATGGTAAAGCTGCCGTCATCGTTTGCAGTGACAGTCGCATCTCCATCAACAATCAAGTTAGAAGCAGTAAGGTCGTCTCCTTCAACATCACTTGCTTGAGCAAGTAATTGCTCTTGGCTGATGGTAATCGAACCATCTTCGTCCACGCTGTAAGCCAAATCACCCGATACTGGTGGATCGTTAATTGGAAGAACATCAATGCTTGCCGTCGTGGCCGTCGTGGCACCATCTTCATCGGTCACCACTACATCGAGGCTAACATCTCCGTCGAAGTTTGCGTTCGGCGCGAAGCTGAATGTGCCATCGCCATTGTCACTAAAGATACCGTCAGCGCCCGTGTAGTTCACGCTATCAATCGCCACTTCACCTTCGATATCAGAAGCGTTCGCCAACAGTTGCTCTGAACTGATGGTGATAACTTCGTCTTCGTTGACTGAGTAACTGGTTGAACCCGCGATTGGTGGATCGTTCACCTCAAGAACCGTTATTCCTGCGGTGGTTGCTTCGGTTGCACCGTCTTCATCGCTCACAACAACATCAAGGCTAACTTCGCCATTGAAGTTCTCGTTTGGCGAGAAGGTATAAGTACCGTTACCGTTGTCTTCGAATACACCATCGGCACCGCTGTAAGCCACACTATCAATCGCAACCTCACCTTCAATATCTGAAGAGTTCGCTAGCAATTGTTCGTTACTGATCGTGATGGAGTTATCTTCATGAACCGTGTAAGACGTGCTGCCCGCCACTGGTGGATCATTCTCTGGCGTTACGCTGACATCAATGTTGGCTTGAACCGTATCCGTGCCATCTGACACATCAAAGCTGAAGTTCACATTACCATTGAAGTTCTCGTTTGGCGCAAAGCTGTAGCTTCCGTCACCATTATCAGTAAGAACACCGTCGGCACCTGTGTAAGTAACGCCTTCAACCGAGAGGTCATCCCCATCAATGTCAGTCGCACCTGTTAGTAGGTCTTCATCAGTGAAGTTCAAGACGCCGTCTTCGCCAATGCTGAACGTTTGATCTTGTGGTTGTGGAAGGTCATTAACTGGATTAACAGTTAGGTCAGCCGTAGCAACAAGCGTATCTGTACCGTCGCTAATGTCGAACGTTAGGTCAATGTCGCCATTGAAGTTCGCATCTGGCGTAATGGTAAAGCTGCCGTCATCGTTTGCAGTGACAGTCGCATCACCACCAACGGTCAGGTTAGCTGCTGTTAAGTCATCTCCATCAACATCGCTCGCTTGAGCAAGTAATTGCTCTTGGCTCAAGGTAATAGAACCATCTTCGTCAATGCTGTATGCCAAATCACCCGATACCGGAGCATCGTTAACAGGCAGAACATCAATGCTTGCGTTGGTCGCTACGGTTGCGCCATCTTCATCAGTCACGACAACATCGAGGCTTACATCGCCGTCGAAGTTAGCGTTCGGTGCGAAGCTAAATGTGCCATCGCCATTATCGGTAAAGATACCGTCAGCGCCGGTGTAGCTAACGCTATCAATCGCCACTTCACCTTCGATATCTGAAGCGTTCGCCAACAGTTGCTCTGCACTGATGGTGATGACTTCGTCTTCGTTGACTGAGTAACTGGTTGAACCTGCGATTGGCGGATCGTTCACCTCAAGTACAGTAATTCCAGCTGTCGTTGCTTCAGTTGCACCGTCTTCATCGGTCACAACAACATCTAGACTCACTTCGCCATTGAAATTTTCGTTTGGCGAGAAGGTATACGTGCCGTTACCGTTGTCTTCGAATACACCATCGGCACCGCTGTAAGCCACACTATCAATCGCAACCTCACCTTCAATATCTGAAGAGTTCGCTAGCAATTGTTCGTTACTGATCGTGATGGAGTTATCTTCATGAACCGTGTAAGACGTGCTGCCCGCCACTGGTGGATCATTCTCTGGCGTTACGCTGACATCAATGTTGGCTTGAACCGTATCCGTGCCATCTGACACATCAAAGCTAAAGTTCACATCTCCGTTGAAGTTTTCGTTTGGCGCAAAGCTGTAGCTTCCGTCACCATTATCAGTAAGAACACCGTCGGCACCTGTGTAAGTAACGCCTTCAACCGATAGGTCATCCCCTTCAATGTCCGTAGCACCCGTTAATAGATATTGGTTTGTGAAGGTTAATACACCATCTTCATTGACTGTGAACGCTTGGTCTTGTGCTTCTGGACCGTCATTCACTGGTGAAACGGTTAGCTCAAGGTTGGTAGAGACAACATCATCACCATCAGAAACATCAAACGTAAAGCTAACATCACCGTTGAAATCAGCTTCTGGGGTTAATGTGTACGTACCATCACCGTTATCGGTAATCGTAACGCTCTCATCATCGGTTGCTAAATTCAGAGCGGTCAGCTGGTCGCCATCTAAATCGCGAGCATTAGCTAACAAGTCTTCTTGCGTAATGGTGATAGAACCATCTTCTTCTACTGTTGCTGCAACAGGCTGTGCTTCAGGTGCATGCTCGATGTGTGCGCCTGTCGCGTTAATGTGGATGGTTTGAGAGACCGTTTCAGAATCATCATTCGATAGCTCTGTTGCGGTTGCGGTTACATGAACTTCAAGCTGCTGGTTGAAGTCTTCTGGTAACTGGATTTGTAGCGCATTTTCGATTGCCGTTGTTGGTAAGTTCACCGTACCATCAGGGCCAACCGTCACTTCACCGCTGTAGATTTGGCTGTTCACTTCACCGACATCGATTGTGAAGTTGAAGTCCGTGTAGTCAGCGTCACCACCGCCATACAAATCTTCAAAGCCGTAAACCAGCTCGCCGTCTTCATTAACCGTCGTACGAGTATGTTCGATCCCATCTTGGTTTAGCTGAGAGCTTGAACCACCATGGAAGATCGCGTCACCATTCTGCCCTTGCACCACGGTTTCGGTTCCATCTGCAGCAACGAAGACAAGTTGAGGATCAACCGTGTCCATGTTCGCTGGTGAACCATCCTCAGCACGGAACTCATACTGACCGTCTTGCATCGCATCAAAGTCGTTGTGTTGATGTCCGTTTGGAATCAAGAACAGGTTGAAACTTTCACCTTCTTCAACTTGGAAGCTAAACTGATCTTGCCCAGGAACAAGGTCACCGCCGCCATCAACTTGTGATGCGTTTTCATAAACGACTTCAACACCCGTGATGTTACCGTCTTCGTCAACTTTGTAGTAACCCGCGGTGTTTTGGTAACCTGCAGTTTCACCTTCAAACGTTACCGTGATTTCAGTATCGTTGTAACTGGTGATACCGTTATCTTGGTCATTCAGAACGCCTTCGTTATCGTATTGGATAACAGAACCTTCCGGCACACCATCAACCGTTACAGTCAGTGTTTCTGATAGATCTTGGTCGACAAGCGCCGCTGCAATGTTCAGTTCAACAATGCCGCCAGGCTCAACCAAAATAGCTTCATCATCAACGTTAACGCCGTCGCCATCGGTAATCACAAGATCTGGCGCATCCGCGACCGCTTCAATATGAACGTTTAGGTCTTGATCTACCTCGTCAGTTCCGTCGGTAACCGTAAAGCTGAACTGTAGATCACCACTAAAGTGCTCTTCAGGAACAAAGCTGAACGTGCCATCGCCGTTATCGGTGACTGTGCCTTCATCGCCAGAATAATTGATACTGGTAACGCTTAAGTCATCACCATCAATATCAATCGCACCACTCAACAGATCTTCTTGAGTGAACAGGATGCTGCCATCCTCTTCAATGTGATACATGCCTGGAGCAACAATTGGAATGTCATTCACCGGATTAACGGTCAACGTCATGTCATTAGATGTGCTTAGCTCTCCGTCACTTACCTCATAAGTAAATGCAATATCACCGTTGAAGTTTTCAGAAGGTGTTACTGTGTAAGTACCGTCACCATTGTCTACAATGCTGGCATTTGGATCGTTGGTTTCGAGCGAAGTAGCAAACAACTCATCACCATCTTGATCGCTTGCGTTCTCCAACAACATCTCTTGTGTAACGAGGATTGAACCGTCTTCGTCGACATCCGCAACCATTGGCGTTGCTTCTGGCGAATCATTGACGAACTCAACTTTTAGGCCGATGTTTGCCGCCACCACATCGGTGCCGTCACTCACATCAAACGTTAAATCAACATTGCCGAAGAAGCCCTGCTCTGGCGTTAATGTGTATGTACCATCACCGTTGTCCGTGACTTCTACCGTATCGCTAGCACTTGTCACGTTCAGTACAGAAAGCTCATCGCCTTCAACGTCTGTCGCTTGTGCTAATAGCTCAGCTTCGGTAATGGTGATTGCTTGACCATCTTCCGTTGTGAAAGACATGTCCGGTACGTCTGGAGCATCGTTGATTGGATTTACGGTCAGGTTAAGATCGGCTGCCACTGTCTCAATTGCGTCAGTGACATCGTAGGTAAACTCAATCTCACCAAAGAAGTCTGCACTTGGTGTGATTGTGAAGCTACCGTCTGAGTTTTCTACAATAACCGCATTTGGATCGTTGGTCGCAAAGTTAACCGCTTCAAGGTTGTCACCATCGACATCGGTTGCATTCGCCAACAAGTCCTCTTGCGTAATGGTAATTGAACCATCTTCATCAACCGCCGCTTCAATTGGGCCGCTAACTTCAGGGCCTTCGTTGACAATTTCAACGTCGACTGTTGCAATGCTTGGCGCGCTTGCTTGACCATCACTGATATCGAAGGTCAGATTCACTTCACCAGAGAAGTTCTCTGCAGGCTCAAAGGTGAACGTATTATCGCCATTATCTGTTAACGTACCTTGCGTTTGGTCTGCAAGTAATAGGTTTTCAACATGAAGAATGTCACCATCAACATCGGTCGCACCAGACAATAGGTCTTTCGCTTCGATGATCATGGAGCCGTTTTCAAGCATTTGGGTGTGTAACGGCTCACCTGGAACAGGAATATCGTTGACTGGTATAACTGTTAGATCTAGGTACGTTGCTACTTCATCGGTGCCATCGAAGACTTTGTAATCGATGTCGATTTCACCATTGAAGTTTTCATTCGGCATGAAGGTAAACGTGCCATCGCCGTTGTCGACCAAGTCACCGTGATCACCACCGTAAGTGATGTCAGAAATAGAGAGCGTATCGCCTTCTACATCTGTGGTGTTCGCTAGCAAGTCATCTGCACTGAACGTGATGCCTTCATCTTCGTCTGTCGATAAAACCATTGGGCCAGAAACGATTGGCGCATCATTCACCGATTCAAAATTGATATTGATGATGTTGCTGTCTGTAAGCTCACCATCGGTAACTTGGTAACCGAGTTCGATTTCACCATGGAAGTTTTCATCCGGTGTTACCGTCCAAGTACCATCACCATTATCAGTCAGTGTTGCATGCTCTGAGTTTTCACCCACCAGCTCTAGATTTTGAATATCAAGGTCGTCGCCATCAATATCAGAGGCTTGTGCCAGTAGCTGTTCTTCTGTAATCACAACAGAAGCAAACTGAGCAGAACCTTCCGTATCGATAGTGATATTTGGAAGATCAGCCGTTAGCTCGATTTCGTTGTCACCCGCATGGATGTTCAACTCAACCGTTTCGGTAATTTCTGAGCCATCTACACCAATCGATGTAAACACGGCTTCATCATGAAAGGTTTGTGACACTGTCATGTTTTGAACGACGTAAGTACCATTTCCTTGTACCGTACCGAGTTCAAAGTAAGACACAGGTTCAGAAACGGTAAGCGTGTAATCAGTCTCGTAACCACCACGATCTTCTTTGTGGTAAGTCATCGAGTCAATTAGGTCGCCATCCTCATTGAATGCTTTGATTTCTACTTCTGTAAAGTGACGTGAATCTTCCATGAACCAACCACCTAAACCATCTAGGTGGAAACTAATTTCGTTGATGTCTTGTCCTTCAACTGAAACAGTCAGTTTTTCATCACCACTCAGCCCTTGGCGATCGGTATCACCAAGGCCGTGACCAATGTGTGTGTTACCATTCCAAGCGCCAAGTGGATCATCGTTACTTTGAACCGTTACCGTTAAGTCGCCATCCGAGAACTCACGCGTGTATGGGTCTACTTCTGTGCCCCAATCGTCTACGCTCGCATTATCGTCGAAGGTACCAATTTGCGTAGTATGTGTGCCTTCAGCAAGAGCCCCCTCACTTGGAACAAAGCGTACTTCTGTATCAGCCGGTACTTCTTGTCCTACTTCCAGCTCAACCCATTCATCATTAACATTCGCTTCAATGATGCCGTTTTCTGGTGCTTGGTCTAGACGCAGTGCGGGCTCTTCACGCAGAGTCACACCAACTGTTTGGTCTTCTTGCGCTTGGATGAAGATTTCATCGCCCGCTTCCGGCGCATCGTTGACAGGGTTAACCGTCAAGTCGAGTGTTGTCAGAACTTCATTGTCACCATCACTGATACTGTATGTGAAGTCCAACTCGCCATTGAAGTTTTCTGTGTGCGTAATAGTGAATGAACCGTCGTCATTCGCAACAATTGTCGCGTCTGGATCGTTGGTTTGTAGGTTAGTTGCCGTTAACTCATCACCTTCAACATCAGTTGCGTTTGCAAGCAACTGCTCTTGAGTAATGGTGATTGAATTATCTTCGTCTACCTCTGCCTGAATGCCGGACGTTTCAGGACCGTCATTCACTGCAATAACATCAATGCCGGCTGTGGTTGTCGCCGTTGCACCATCTTCGTCAACCACAACAACATCAAGTGAGATGTCACCGTCGAAGTTTTCATTTGGTGTGAAGGTGTATGTGCCATTGCCATTATCAACAAAAGAGCCGTCATCACCGGAGTACGATACTCCTGACAGTGATACATCGCCTTCTACATCGGAAGAGTTTGCCAATAGTTGCTCATCACTGATCGTGATTTGGCCATCTTCTTGAACTGTGTAAGATGTCGAGCCCGCTACCGGTGGATCATTCTCAGGCGTTACGCTGACATCAATAACAGCTGATGTTGAATCAGTACCGTCAGAGACATCGAATGAGAATTGAACATCACCATTGAAGTTCTCGTTTGGAGCAAAGCTGTATGTACCGTCGCCATTATCGCTAAGAACACCATCTGCACCTGTGTAGAGCACGTTTTCAATCGACAGTTCATCACCATCAACATCCGACGCGCCTGCAAGCAAGTCAGCATCGGTGAAGAGTAACGTACCGTCTTCTTCAATCGTGAACTGTTGATCTTCCGCTTGTGGCAAGTCATTAACCGGATTCACAGTAACGTCTAGGCCAACTTGAACTGAACCACCATCGTTATCGATGATATCGAAGTTCAGGTCTAGGTCACCGTTGTAGTCGGCGTTAGGTGTGATGGTGTAGCTGCCATCATCATTGTGTTGGATGGTCGCATTTTCATCAGTAGATAGATTGATAGCTTCTAAGTTGTCGCTATCGATATCACCTGCTCGTGCTAGCAATTGCTCTTGGCTTAGCGTGATGGAGCTATCTTCATTGATGGTGTAAGCCAAATCACCCGATACTGGCGCATCATTGATTGGCAATACACTAACGTTAATCTGTGTTTCAACGGTTGCACCATCTTCATCTTGAATGGTCACACCCAGTTGAACCTGACCATTGAAGTTTTCATTGGGTGCAAAGCTGCATGTACCATCACCATTTACAGTGAAGATACCGTCTGAACCATCGTAGTTAATGCCGAGTAACTCTACATCGCCTTCTACATCCGAAGCATTCACAAGAATCTGAGATTCACTGAATGTCAGTACCGAATCTTCGTCAATGGTGTATGACGTTGGGCCCGCAACCGGTGGATCATTCACCTCTAGAACGGTAATGCCCGCAGTGGTTTCATCAATCGAACCGTCTTCATCGGCAACAATCAAATCAAGGCTGATATCGCCACTGAAGTTTTCATTAGGAAGGAAGGTGTAACTGCCGTCACCATTATCTTGGAACACACCATCGGTGCCACTGTAGGTCACGCTATCAACCGATACCGCACCTTCAACGTCAGAAGAGTTTGCTAACAATTGCTCATCAGAAATGGTGATGGCGTTGTCTTCGTTGACCATGTACGAGGTAGAGCCAGCAACTGGTGGATCGTTCTCAGGCGTCACAGTCACATCAATGTTAGCGCTGACCGTTTCTGTACCATCAGACACATCGAAACTGAAGTTCACATCACCATTGAAGTTTTCATTTGGCGCAAAGGTATAAGTACCATCACCGTGGTCGGTCAATACGCCATCGCCACCTGTATAGCTAATACCTTCAACGGTTAAGTCATCGCCATCAATATCGGTGGCACCAGTAAGTAGATCGGCATCTGTAAATTGCAGAGTGCCATCTTCTTCAATGCTGAATTGTTGATCTTGAGGAACCGGCAAGTCATTAACTGGATTAACTGTAAGATCGGCGGTTGCTTGAACTGTGTCAGTACCATCAGTAATGTTGAATTGAATATCAATGTCGCCATTGAAGTTCGCTTCTGGAACGATGGTAAAGCTACCATCATCATTGGCGGTTACTGTTGCGTTGCCATCTACCGTTAAGTCGCTCGCGGTTAGATCTTCGCCTTCAACATCGGACGCTTGCGATAGCAACTGCTCTTGGCTCAATGTAATTGAACCATCTTCGTTAACGTTGTAAGCCAAATCCCCCGATACTGGCGCATCATTGATTGGCAATACGTCAACATTGATGACGGTTTCAACTTCTGCACCGTCTTCATCACGTACGGTCACATCAAGCTGAACTTGGCCATTAAAGTTCTCATTCGGAGCGAAGCTGCAAGTACCATCGCCATTTATCGAGAAGATACCGTCAGGGCCATCGTAGCTAATACCAACAAGCTCAACATCCCCTTCTACATCAGAGGCATTAAGCAACACTTGAGACTCATTAAAGGTTAGTACTGAGTCTTCATCAATGGTGTATGACGTTGGGCCTGCAACTGGCGGATCGTTCACTTCAAGAACGCTAATGCCTGCAGTTGTCGCATCGGTTGCACCTTCTTCATCGGCAACCACTACATCTAGAGTGATTTCACCATTGAAGTTCTCGTTTGGCGAGAAAGTGTAAGTACCGTTACCGTTGATTTCAAGGACACCATCACTACCCGAGTAAGTCACGCTGTCTATCGATACATCACCTTCAATATCTGAAGATGTTGCCAATAGTTGTGCATCAGAAATGGTAATCGAATTGTCTTCATTAACTGTGTAAGACGTAGAGCCAGCAACTGGCGGATCGTTCTCTGGAGTCACGCTAACATCAATGTTTGCAGATACGGTATCGGTACCATCAGACACATCGAAGCTAAAGTTAACCTCACCATTGAAGTTTTCATTTGGCGCAAAACTGTATGAGCCGTCACCATTGTCTGTTAGTACGCCATCAGTCCCTTCATAACTAATGCCTTCAACCGTTAAATCATCACCCTCAATATCGGTTGCGCCTGTAAGCAGGTCTGAATCGGTAAATTGTAGAGTTCCATCTTCTTCAACGCTGAATTGTTGATCTTGTGGAACCGGCAAGTCATTGACTGGATTAACGGTTAAGTCCGCAGATGTTTGAATCGTATTGGTTCCATCTGAGATATCAAAGCTGATATCGATATCGCCATTGAAGTTCTCATCTGGCGTGATAGTGAAACTGCCATCGTCGTTTTGAGTAACGGTTGCATCACCACCAACCGTTAGGCTGCTTGCTGTTAGGTCATCGCCTTCCACGTCAGATGCTTGAGAAAGTAGCTGTTCTTGGCTCAAACGAATCGAACCATCTTCATCGACTGAGTAAGCTAAGTCACCTGATACTGGCGCATCATCGACCGCAGTCACACTCACATCGATGTTAGCAGAGACTGTATCGGTCCCGTCAGATACATCGAAGCCGAAGTTTACATCGCCATTGAAATTCTCGTTTGGCGCAAAGGTGTAAGTACCATTACCGTTGTCGGTAAGAATGCCGTCGCCGCCATCGTAGGTCACACCTTCTACAGAAAGGTTATCGCCTTCAATGTCTGTCGCACCGGTTAGTAGGTCGGCATCAGTAAAGATGAGTGTGCCATCTTCTTCAACGCTGAACTGTTGATCTTGAGGTACTGGCAAGTCATTGACTGGGTTGACCGTAAGGTCTGCAGATGCTTGAACCGTATTGGTACCATCTGAGATATCAAAGCTGATATCGATATCGCCATTGAAGTTCTCATCTGGCGTGATAGTGAAACTGCCATCGTCGTTTTGAGTAACCGTTGCATCACCTCCAACCGTTAGGCCGCTGGCTGTCAGGTCATCGCCTTCTACATCAGATGCTTGAGAAAGCAGTTGCTCTTGGCTTAGGCGAATCGAACCATCTTCATCAATTGAGTACGCTAGGTCGCCTGATACTGGCGCATCATCGACGGCTGTTACGCTTACATCAATGTTTGCAGCAACCGTGTCTGTACCGTCTGATACATCGAAGCTGAAGTTTACGTCACCATTGAAGTTCTCGTTTGGCGCAAAGGTGTACGTGCCATTACCGTTGTCGGTAAGAATACCGTCGCCGCCATCGTAGGTAACACCTTCAACCGTAAGGTAGTCACCTTCAACGTCTGTCGCACCTGTGAGTAGATCAGCGTCAGTGAAGATAAGTGTGCCGTCTTCTTCAACACTGAACTGCTGATCTTGAGGAACTGGCAGGTCATTGATTGGGTTAACGGTTAAATCGGCAGAGGCTTGAACCGTGTTAGTACCATCTGAGATATCGAAGCTGATATCAATATCACCATTGAAGTTCGCATCTGGTGTGATGGTAAAGCTGCCATCGTCGTTTTGAGTAACTGTCGCATCACCACCAACCGTTAAGCTGCTTGCAGTAAGGTCATCACCTTCGACATCAGATGCTTGAGAAAGCAGTTGCTCTTGGCTTATACGAATCGAACCGTCTTCGTCGACTGAGTAAGCAAGGTCGCCAGATACTGGCGCATCATCGACGGCAGTTACGCTTACATCGATGTTTGCCGCTACCGTATCGGTACCGTCTGATACATCGAAGCTGAAGTTTACGTCGCCGTTGAAGTTTTCATTTGGCGCAAAGGTGTATGTGCCGTTACCGTTGTCGGTAAGAATGCCGTCGCCACCATCGTAGGTCACACCTTCAATCGTTAAGTTATCGCCTTCAATGTCAGTTGCGCCTGTTAATAGGTCTGCATCGGTAAAGATGAGTGTGCCATCTTCTTCTATTTCAAACGTTTTATCTTCTGGTACAGGCGCGTCATTAATAGGACGAACCGTTAAATCAATTGCGCTGCTTACGGTTTCTTGGCCGTCGCTAATATCAAAAGTTAGATCAAGTTCGCCGTTAAAATCTGCAGAAGGAACAACCGTGAAAGTGCCATCACCATTATCTTGAACCGTTGCATCTGCGCCAACTTGAACGTTAGAAGCAACCAGTTCATCGCCATCAACATCACTTGCGTATTCGAGTAATTGTTCTTGAGTAAATGTTATGGAGCCATCTTCATCCATGATGTAAGCCAGGTCTTGTTCAGCTTCTGGTGCATCATTTTCACTTTCCACTTTGATTTTGAACGTTTCGCTTACCGTCTCTGAATCAAAGTCGTCTTCTACTTCACTGATGGTCTCTTCATCTGAAGCTTGAACATCAACGGCGAATGTCTCTTCTACCGTCTGTGAATCGAGATCATCACCAGCATCTTGCTCACCTGAGTCAGAAGAATCTGCACTAGGCGCAGCTGACGTTGCTACTGCTTGACCTTGTTCTTCATTACCTTCAGCATCTGCGCCACCATCTGATGATCCAGTATCGCCACCTCCAACAGCTTGAGCACCTGCCCCTGAAGCGCCACCACTGCCAGCAGCATTCTCTGAGCCAGCTTCAGAAGCCGCACCACCGACTACATTGGATTGAGCAGCGTCTGAACCTCCATCACTTTCTGGCGTCTCTTCTTGAACAGCCCCACCAGAAGCAGACGCATCTTCTGCATTACCTGCGCCACTTGGGTTGTCTTCTAGCGCTTGGTTGATTTCGTCTGCCGCATCCGTGTTTTCAGCACCCGTCGCGATTGTCGACGCAATCGTATTCTGTTGGTTTTGTTGATTCTGCTGTTGGGAGGGCGTACCCGCGTCGTTCGTGTCCGTCTGTTCTACTGCGTCATTGAGATCTTCGTTTTGGTTATTTTGGTTATTTTCGCCTGCCATTACAGCCTCCGTTGCTACTAGCTAACTGATCGTATTTAGAGGCATTAAAGGACACCATTTTGAAAAACCAAGTTTTTATACAACTTTTTTCATATTTTTCTTTTTATACATAAAGAATCAAAAAAAATTTGAAAACTACCTTAAAACATCCTTAGTTATTGTGATTAAAGCAATTACGGCGGTGGAATGATGATAGACATGACGAGTTTGCTGCGTTCAATCGACAACAACCACAAAGGGCTTCAATTGCTACTAGGCGATTTTTATAAGGACTTTTCAGACGCAGCGATCAACATAGAGGCGCTTCATAAAAGTGACCGTTTTGACGAACTCAACAGCTACTCTAAAAAACTAAAGACCATCTTAACGTTGTTATGTGACCAAGATCTGCCGCCAAAAATGGCCAAGTTAGAACATTTGAGTAAGCACGAATTCCCTGCACCAGAAGATCTTTTAGAGGATGTAAAAACTGAATTGCACAACGTCAATCGACAAATCAATCACTTGTTGGACATTAAGGAAGTAATAGATGACAAGTCATCGAGGTAGTCATGAGCAATAACCAAATAGAACATCACCTCCGAAAAGCGCTCGTTTCTAATAACGAGGCTTCCAAGGTCACAGCAGATGACACCATCGTGCTCGCAAGTGCGATGACCAGCGTTCACAAGACGTTGCTCATCATCTTCCTACTCGCTTTGGTGGCTATCGCTGTGGCGTCACAAGCGCGCATCGACATTGTTGTTTCTGTACGTGGTGAACTGCTATTGGAATCCGATGTCGAGAAAGTTCAGCACCTAGAAGGCGGTATTTTAGAAGAGCTGTTAGTTAGAAAAGGGGAAGTTGTTTATGAAGGTCAACCTATTGCGCGAATCCGCTCACTCGACCGTAACACCCAACTCGATACAGTGAACACTGAAATCATTCAGCTGGAACTCGATAAAATTCGTTATGAAAGCTTGCGTGACATGGTCGAACCAAACTTTGCTTCTTACATCGAAAAGTACCCAGAACAAGTTCAGGTCAACATGAATACGTGGCAGCAAGAGTTCTCGAAAAACCGCTCCAACGAAGAGCTGATCACTCACGATATTAAACACAAAAACTCTCTGATTGGATCAATGCTAAAGCGTCGTAAAAGCTCTGAGAACCAACTATCGCTAATTCGCAAACAACTCAACATCAAAAACACGCTTTATAAAGAAGAGATGGCGTCCTATGTCGACGTGTTAAATATGCAAGTACAAGAATCCAATATGGTTCGAGAGATTGAGAACCTTGATGAGTCGGTCATGAACGAACGCTTTCAACTCGACAAACTGGAAAAACAACACCGTGACTTGGTTGAGAACCGTAACTCTGAGTACCAAGCACAAATCATTCAGGCCAATAAAGATCTCAAACTAAAACGGATCTTACAACCTCAACATTCAGATAAGGTTGATCGCCTAATCGTCTACTCTCCGGTGGATGGTGTAGTCGACAAATTACACTTCAACTTCCGCTCTGCGGTAATACCTCCAGGAGAGAGCATCGCTGATATTGCACCAATCAATAACTCTCTACACGGTGAAGCCAAGATCCCACGTAAAGACATGGGCTTCGTTGAAATTGGCCAGGCGGTCAAAGTAAAAATGGACACCTATAACTTTGCAAAATACGGGTTTGTTGAGGGAACGATCGCCTCAATCAGCCGTTCATCATATGAAGAAGAAGACGCCGAATTCTATTTAGCAGAGATTGAAATTGACCGAAACTTTCTTGAACGAGGAGGCACTCAATACAAATTATCACCTTATATGGAATTTACCGCCGATGTAAAAACAGGCTCGCGTCGCGTGATCGAATACGCAGCGAAGCCAGTGATGTCAGCCATCGAAGATGCTTTCGATGAGAGGTAATCAATGAGCGGAAAACCTTCGTACAATATTTCTGTACCCGCCCTGAGACTAAGCATATTGTTTAGCATCGTACTGGCTGTACTCGCATTCTATTTATACTTTTCTTGGTCAAAAGTCGATTCAGTTGCGCAAGTGCAAAGCGCCCCACTGCTCATACAAGCTCAGAAGCTTAATCAGACCATCGAACAAAATATTCAAACTCTGCAGCAGTGCTTAAGTACCAACACTTGCGGTACTAACGAATTCAATCTAGTTAACTTGAAGCGTGAAATTGATGAATTTCGCTCTTTAGCCTCTTTGAACAAAACCGAGTTCAGCTTGGTTGGGGCAACTGAATACACGCAACTTGAATTAGCGATTAACCGTTTCTCCGATAGCGCTAGAACACGTACCGATGTACTCGATTTATATCTATCACTAACCAACAACTACCTACAAATGGACGACAACTATCGCACCATGTTTAACAACCATGCGAGCGATTTGATGTCTGAGAAAAACGAGTTCTTTATTTGGTTATTTATGGTGGTCCTAATACTGGCCGTAATAACGGTTCTGTCTAACGCAGTCGCGATGTTGAAACTGAAGAAATCCAGCTCTAACGAACGTGAAATCGACTATGAGTTCGATGCATTGTATCAAGAACTAAAACAGCTCGATTTGCAACGGCTTGAAGAGCTTCTTAATGAAGTGAGCATCAACCCCAAACAGCGTCAGATCTACTCTCATCTAAAACTGATCTTCAGTAAATTGGAAGACCAAAAGCGCAATAACGATCTCTACAAACAGTTGTATGCACTGATCGGGTATGAGATTCGCGGTATCACCAACACCATCAACGGCGGTGTCCAATATCTGGTGCAAGAAACCGATGAAAACGGCGTGTTGATGGCGAAGGATATTACCTCTGCATGTAGCACCTTATCTGAGCTAGCAGAAAACTATAATCGATTGATTTCACAGGGTACGGAAAGCAAGTCGAAAGAATTTTCACTGCTCAACGTATTATCTGAATTGATGATTCACATCAGCGCCAAAATTCAACGAAATGAAGGCGAACTAGACTGCTTTATCTCTGATAATTTGCCGAATCGTGTTGAGGGCCAGTCCACCAGCTTGTTCTGGATATTGTTCCTGCAGCTTTCGAATGCCATCCAGCTTAAATCAAACAAGAAGTTGTTCGTGACGATAGAGTCTGGCGCGGCTTCTGATATGGAAAATACGCGTGTCACCATCAACCTGAATTTCCTTTCAACGTTGGATGTCTCTGTCGCCAAGCTCAATAAGCTCCATTGGAGCGACCATAAACACCATACTGCTAACACAGACGACTTAGCGAAAAGTGTATTAAAAGATTACGGGTATTACGAAAGTCACTGGTTCCAATCGGGTACACAGGAACGTTTTCAGATCGAGCTTGATCTCAAGGCGAAGAATTTCCATACAGAGAAAACTCGCTTCGACGGCAAACGTTTACTGCTGTGTGCCAATACTCAAGTTCGTATCGATGTAATGAAGAAAATGCTCAGCAACTTGGGGCTTGATATCACCGAAATTCGCACTGCCAATGAGTTATTTTCGGCGGCAAAAACCTTCGGTGAGTACGATGCCATCATGTTGACCGATACCTTTGAACCCAACAAATTGCCATCACTGAGCAAAACGGTGAAATCTCAACTTAAGAATCATCCCAATACCAAGTTGTTGCTGTCAGTAACCAATACTCAGCATGCGCAAGAGTGTCACAGCTTCGTCGATAAGATCATCAACTCCCCTGCGATTCCTTATGAGTTTATTCCTAACTTGCTCACCATTATGGAAGCAGAAGCATCAGAAGAGCAGATGGAGAATAGCTCATTCCTTATCGTAGAGGATGACCGAGTTCAGCAGATCTTACTTAAACGAATTCTTACCAAACAAGAGTATGAACCAGACACGGTTGGCGATGGCGCTGACGCAGTGGAGCACTTCATGAATAAACGTTCTGACATCATCTTCATGGACTGCATCATGCCAGGCATGGGCGGTATTGAGGCGACCAAACGCATTCGCCAGTTTGAACAAGAAAATGAGAAAAACCCTTGCACCATCATAGGGGCAACCGCATTGACCAGCAGTAACGAACACCAGGCTTGTATTGAAGCCGGAATGGATTACGTGATCAGCAAACCTTACAAAAGCGACCAAATCATCAAGGTAATCAACAAGTATGTGGCGGTACAGAAACTTAACTAGCAGCATTATGGCTGCGCTTGCATTCAGCACGACACCTTCAGCATCGGCGACGACCCTGCTTGAGGCGGTAGAACTCGGCTTGCAAAACAGCCTGTCTCTTCGTGCCAGTGATAAAGGTGTGGAAGAGAACGAATACAACATTGGGATCAGCCGCTCTAAGTTTCTTCCTTCACTCAATGGTGCAGCAGATACCACATGGAATGAGAATGAAACCTTGCTATCAAGTGTGCCTGACGAAACATCAAGCTATAACTCAAACAGCTACAGCCTTTCTCTTTCCCAATCCATATTCAATCTTGGTGACATTTTCAAATACGGGACGGCAAAGCTCGATTTCAATATCGAAGAGATTAAACACGAAAACAAAATCCAAAGCACTATTTCGGAAATCGGCTCTCAATACTTTGAGTATTTGAAAAACAACGCCCAAATTAAAGCGACCAAGGTTGAGCTTAAATCGTCTGAAACCCGTGAACATCAAATGCGACGCAATGTAGAGTTAGGTAATACAGCCGCCAGTGAACTATACGAAGTGATTGCTCAGAAAGAAGGCGTCTCGAACCGATTAAGAACCTTGCAGAAAGATCGTCGTGTCATTCTTAACGGGCTGTCTGTTCAGATTCAGTACCCTATCACTCCATCGCAAGATATATATGAAAGCGTGCCATTAAAAGAGATTAACGAAAGCGAACAACGCTCAATCATGGATCAGGCGTTAAAGCTCAATAACGACTTGTTAGTGGCGAAGAAAAACGTCGAGAGAAGCCGTAGAAGCTTAAAAGAGAG
Source organism: Vibrio syngnathi (assembly GCF_002119525.1). Classification (NCBI taxonomy): domain Bacteria; kingdom Pseudomonadati; phylum Pseudomonadota; class Gammaproteobacteria; order Vibrionales; family Vibrionaceae; genus Vibrio; species Vibrio syngnathi. The sequence goes on from NZ_CP017917.1 coordinate 975,263, forward strand.
TGGTACAAACTTCTTACCTACCGTGTCGCTTTCAGCCAGCTATCGTCATGATGACGCCAATAACTACAATAAAACCGACATCACTGCGACAGGCGAAAGTAACTCTACCAGTGTTGGCTTGAATCTAGCCTTGCCTATTTTGTCTGGTGGCTCTGATTATTACGGATATCAAAAATCATCGACAGCGATTGAACGTACCGAACTGCTTTATCAAGATTCGCTTTACACCACACGCAACAGCGTAAACACCTCTGTGCTTAATATAAATGATTTCTCCCAGTCTATAAGCAGTTACGAAAACATCATTCGCGCCAACTACGCCTCTTACAAAGGTATTCAACGAGCTTACCAATTAGGCACACGTACCATCACCGATTTGCTGGCCGCTGAAAGTAAGCTGTTCAGCGCCTTAAGAGACTACGAAAGCGCTCGATACGACTACATCATCGAAACCATCAAGCTTGAGCAAGTTAAAGGCGTGCTTTCGATTCAATCTATCGAAAGCATCATGCAGTTGATGAGTGATATCGAAGGACGAAACAATCAAGAATTAGTGCCTAAACACCTTCTCTCAACTGAGTCGTTGAAAACAGGAGGTCGTAATGCAAACTGAGCAATTTTCTCAAAAGATCAATATGGCAGATAAGTGTTATCTGACTTTCTCTACGATAATTTCCACTCTATTTGGCTTGGTACTGCCCTTCTCTATTCTGATCATTTTCGATCGAGTATTGCCCAACCAAGCACAAGATACTTTGTTCTTGCTGTTCGCGATTATCCTGATTTCTATCTTCCTCGACTACCACCTGAAAAATCAGGAGGAAAAAATATCTTCGGTCATCATGAGGCAGTTTGAGACCAACTTAACCAACAAGGTGTTCCAATCCATCTGTTTGGCTGAAATCTCTAAATTCCGCCGTTTAGAACCGGGGGAATACTTAGAACGAATCTCAACCATTCCTGAACTAAAAACCTTCTTTGGAGGAGAATCGGTTCGAGCCCTTATAAACCTTGCTGTCAGCGTAATAACCATCCTCATTATCGGTCTCATCAACATATGGGCTGGCGTGACGCTTCTGATTGCCTCGCTCATTTTAGCCATTTTCGCTTGGAGCCTTTCTAAGCAGAAGATTGGCAGCTTACAAAACAAGTCAGACATAGAAGGCTTAACCACATCCAAGATAATTGAGATCATCTCTAGCCCACTGGATATCAAAGCGCGAAATATGGAATACCGCGTTGAAAGCCTGATGACACAAATGGTCGAGGAGCGCGAAGTTGAGAACATCAAATATGAGCAGATCGAATCGAATTTTGGCTTGATCTTGGCGCTTATCCAACAGCTCTCTATTGCTTGTGTTGTTGTAGTACTAGCAACAGCCGTAATCAATATGGAATCGAGCCAAGGCATCATGGCCGCCATCATCATGCTAACTAACCGTTATTTTGCGCCTTACCAACAAGTGATGCGCACCGCGAGCCGCTGGGAATTAAACAAACTCCATATCCAACGTATCGCTGATCTCCTTGAATTGGCAGCCTCTGTTGAACACCAACATGAAACAACAGAAGTAGAACGTATTTCGGTTAAGTATTCTGAAAAGCAGCGTATCGAGTTCGAACTCGGCCAAGCCTATCTGCTGACAGGGAAAAGTGGTTCAGGTAAGACCCACCTTGCTAACTGTATTACGCGTCAGAACAGTGACAGCAAACTCGATATCATGATTAACGACACGCCCTTAGATGACGTCAATTACAACGTTTGGCGTAACAGCGTGCTGATGGTTGATAAAACAAGCTCATTCGTAGAAGGGACGATTATTGATAACCTCACCTGTTTCCGACCAAGCTTGAATAACACGGCTTTTGCACTGTGTGAAACTATGAACATCAAGGCGCAAATTGACGGGCTTCCTGCCGGTTTTTATACAGAACTCAAAGGGCACATGCGCAATCCATTCTCTCGCCAAGTTGGATATGCTCTGTTATTAGTCCGAGCCCTGCTCGCCAGTAAACGTGTATTGATATTTGATGATATCGATTGTGTGTTTGATGAGGAATTTGCACGGGTTGTGCTAACCAGTACAGCTTATCGTGCCAATGACAAAATCCTAATCATCGCCAGCAATAAAATGGACAAACTTAACCACCGCCTCAAACGCGTAAAACTTACCGGAGGTGACCAATGAGTATCCTTGTAGACTTCAATAATGTTCCACAACGTGTCTTGGATTTTGAATCTAGCGGATACGACGAACGTTACAGTCAATCTCCTCTTATTCGTGGTTTGGCCTACACCCTGATAGCACTCGAATGGGAAGGCACTCCCGCTATACTCAGCGATGCTTTTATTCCAAAATCCAAAGACGGCGACAGCTTTACAGCAACCATCGAGCGCCTTGGGTACCGCTGTGATGTGACCAAGCTAAAGACACTCGAGAATATCGATAAATATCCTCACCCGTGCTTTATTGAGATAGAAAACCTCAGTGCCATCTTCTTAGGGACCAAAGATGGGAAGTTGCTGCTGTTTGATTACACGAACAACAACACCATTGAATACCCAATGTGTAAAAAGCCCTGTTTGCTGATTTCTATTAGCGAGTACTCTCGTCTGTTCCGAGAACCACCACCGGAATCTCAAGACAGAAGCAATTGGATTAAATACGCTTTTTATCGTTACAACAATGAACTCAAAAGCCTGATTATCTTGAGCTTCGTGATCAGTATTCTAGGTGCGTTGCAGCCGTTCTTTATTATGAGCGTGTATAACTTCGCTCTTACTTCTAGCTCTCAAGCAACACTCTATTGGCTAACCTTATTTGCTGTGATTGTTGGCTTCTCGGAGTATTTCTTTAAGAAGATGCGAGTCAACATCATTGCCACCTCCGGTAAAGATCTCGCGGTACACATATCCCAAGCCGTGATATCGAAGCTCCTTTGGCTGCCCTACGCGATGACATCAACCGCAGGGGTCTCGTCACAATTGGCTCGTTTGAAAGATATCGATACCTTCCGACGCTTAGTGACAGCAGAATCGACCCTCAGCTACTTTGATATGCCGTTTGTGATTGTGTTTATCATCGCGATAGCCCTGATGTCTGGCACAGCTGCTCTTGTGGTAATGGGCGGCTTAATCTTGATGTTGGTGTTCTGTGTTTACTCACGCTATATCTACTCGCAAGCCACATCCAAAAGCTCGCGCGCCAATGCGATGGTCTCGTACCAATGGAATGAAATCCTGCGTGGTATCAAGACTATCCAAGGATTGCCTTTACTTCGTGTCGTTCAATCTCGGTTTAGTGCTTCGCATATGCAAAGTACCAGTGATGCCGAGAATGTTGCCGTGACTAATAGTAAGATTCAGGCCGCTGGCGGCAGTTTGATACAGGTGATTGGTACTGCAAGTATTGTGACCGCTGTAATCGGTGTAATGGAAGGCACTTCTGATGCAGGTGCTATGCTCGCGACCGTTATTTTGGTTTGGAAAGCGCTAGGCCCAATTATGGGTATCTATAATTCAATTTCTAAGTTCCAGTCGATCAAAGCTTCGTCAGCACAGATCAACAATCTGATGTCGATGAATGATGACAAATTAACGTTAGAGAAGAGCCCGCCTATTCGCCTATTCCAAGGCAGTATTGTAGGCAGCGGTGTAAGTCATCGTTACACAGGCGCAGCAACCGGCTTAACCAACTTGGGATTCAAGATCCCCCCAAGCGCAAAAGTCGTCATTTGTGGCCCAACTGGCTGCGGAAAAACCACCCTCATATCAATCATTGCTGGTTTAGAAGACCGCTATCAGGGCGCAGTGTCTGTCGATGGTTACAACATTAAGCAGTTCAACAGCTACCGCTATCGCACATCGATAAACTACATCCCTTTTAATTTGCATATTTTTGAAGGCTCACTAGAGACCAACTTCATCTTGCACAATGGCTTAATACCTACTGAGAAAATGCAAGAAATGGTGAGCTTTTTCGAGTTAGACGAATGGCTTCCGGAAGGATTAGCGACTCAATTAAGTGTCGATAAATGCAAAGGGCTTCCCAATGGCATTCAGCAAAAACTGCGTTTAGCGCTTGGTTTAGGTAATTGTGAGCAATCTCTGATCATCATTGATGAACCGTTCAACGGAGCGGAAAATGAAAACTCGCAGTATTTTAACCGCTTGTTCAGCGATAAGTTGCTGAATAAAACAGTCATTTTTTCGACCAATGATCCCGGTTTGATCGCAACTTCCAATATGAGTTTGGTTCTAGAACCTGATGGCAACTTGAAATATTTTGGCTTAACAGACAAATACTTAAACAGCTTGAGTTAAACACGACGATGCTTATTCACAAATTACTCGTTAGATAAATGGATGTAATTGACAAAAACATAAGTGAGAGAGATGATTCGCTCTGAAATCACATGTAACAAGGAAGTAAATGTACACATTCGTTGCAGACAAGCTTGATGTAGCTTACTTATCCGCAATTCCTGAAAACCATCAACTTCAGGACTGCGATGTACCTGAAGAGGAGATCGAACTTCGAGAGATCGTTGAGGTTTGGTATGAGTGTGCCTTTCTCCCAGCTTTCAATCTTCAGAAAATCGATATCGAGGAAAAAGCTGAGCTAACCGTCATACAAACACATGTTTTGAGTAACGATACAAATACGCTCGCTTTCCTACTCAAAAACAGAGTGTACCGCGCTGCATTGAACAGAATACTCGGTGTTTGGGCGTTAGAACCCTCTGCAAAAACGGTGTTAGAGCAACTCCTATTTGAACTAAGTCTCGATAAAAATCGCCCTCATTAACTCGCTTTTTAAGCTATTTATCAATAATCATAAAAATCAAACAGACTACCAAACGCTATAAATTGCTAGTGAGACAACATATTTCAAAATAAGCTGTGGAATCACAAGAACTTATATCCCTCCCACACTTCCATCAAATTTACTGTTTCAAAGTTTCCATATCGGCATTTTTATTCTACTGTTTTTATATAAAACCAGTTGGATGGATCCTGAATATGTCGACACTTACGGTCTGGAATAACCTTTCAGTTAAACATAAACTCTTTGGCTTAGTTCTACTACCGATCTCATTGCTCCTTTTCTTAGCCGGTAGACAAGCTTACTTTCTGACGACGCAGTTAAACGATTTTGAGCGAACCAATCAGTTAGCAATTTACCTTGAAGATATCTCTGTCTTGTATCGAAGTACTTTGGCACCAAACACTGAACAGTTCGTTAATCGAAGTGCTAAGGTAAATGCCGAGCTCCAAGCACTTTCACCTAGCATATTTCTAAACAGTTCCGAAGAAGTGAACCAACTGCTGGCCGACTTCAGTGAGGCAACCTTGTCGACTATGAAAACGACCGACAGTTTCGATAAGCTGGATGCGATTGAATGGCAAAGTGATTTGTACCAACAATTGTTGCTAGCCATTGAGAAAGTCCCTTTTGATATCACCAAGCGTGAGATTCAACAGCACCTCACCGCCTTACAGCAAATAGAGTGGTTGATGTTTTGGTCAAATGAAGAATTTAAGCTCAGCGCTTCGCTCTTCGATATTTATCAAAACCATCAAGAGTATGATTCTGAACTAGCCGAGTTGGTTGAAAGCCTCAATGCTAGGCAAGTTTTGTTCTTAGAAAGATTTGTATCCTTAAATGCCAACGCACATCAAGTTTCACTCATGGTTGAAGTGTTTAAAGATGAGGCGTTTATGAAAAGCCAAGAGATGCGACACGCACTTCATAGCGCATCCACACTAAGCACACTCACCCCACAAGAAATCACGACAGGGCTAAATGCAATGAGTGCCCGCCTAAGCCTGTTGCAGAATTTAGGTGACGTAATCAAACAAGAGTTCCAGGCCGAAGTAGGTCAAGCGATCTCAGATGCTCAAACAGAAAGAACGCTATTTATTTCCATCGTCACGTTGCTTGCCGCAACTGTTATGGGATTAACCCTCAGTTTAGCGAAACAAGTCACCAACAATCTTGGGCTAGTTCTTAGGTTCTTAAAAAGTGAAAACGATGATACCCGCCCTTCTTTGGACAAACTGATTCAAGGCAAAGACGAACTCAGCCTATTTGCTCAGCAAGTAGAGCGACTGACCATCGAACGAGAACATGCAAAAGAGAAGTTAACGATAGCGAAAGAAGACGCAGAGCGAGCCAAAGAAGACGCCGAAGAAGCCAAAGAAGACGCCGAAGAAGCCAAAGACCACGCGATACAAGCTAGCAAAGCGAAAAGTAGCTTCTTGGCCAATATGTCTCATGAAATTCGAACCCCACTGAATGGCGTTATCGGTATTTCGGAGATTCTGTCAGACACACCACTTACACCAACACAACGTGATTATGTAGATACAATCGAGACCTCATCCCAACTACTACTAAGCCTGATCAACGACATCTTAGACTTCTCTAAGATTGAATCTGGCATGTTATTGATAAGCCCACATTCAGCGTCTATTCGAGAATCCATTTACGACATCGCTTCGATTGTTGCGCCTAAAGCCAAAGAGCAGAAAATATCAGTCAACGTCGATATCAGCCCCGACACACCTGCACGTGTCATGATCGATGACCATCGATTAAGACAGATTTTGATGAACTTTATGTCGAACGCAGTGAAGTTCACAGCCGAAGGTGGTGTAACACTATCAATCAAGACACTCGAGCAGTCTAACGACAATGTCACCATTCGATTCGCAGTACGCGACACGGGTATTGGCATCGACAAACAACAACAGAAGCAGATATTCGAACCCTTTGCTCAAGAAGACGATTCAACGACACGCCAATTTGGCGGTACTGGCCTTGGCCTCGCCATCAGTACTCAGTTAGTTGAGCTGATGGGTGGACAGATTCAACTCGATTCAGTCAAAGGCGAAGGTAGCTGTTTCTACTTCGATCTAGCATTACCCATTGATTTAATGTTGCCAAAACCAAGCACAGCAACCGCCGACATTTATGTTTTGGGTAACGCGAACATGCTCTCTAAACGAATAGAATGGGACCTTAACCTTTATGGTTTAAAAGTAACGCAGCTCACGAGTGATACCGCTGAGGTAACACAACGACTCACGACTCAAAAACACAATAGACCAATCACAGTCATCTTTGCTGAAGATGACACATTCCACGCCAGTGACTATACCAGTGACTTAGATAAGCTCCACCAAAACGGCATCACTATCTGCTTGATTCGATCATTTTTGAGTGAGCCGGCTGACATCGGCGATTGTGTCACGGCTCAAGTATCACAGCCCCTACTCGGCTTGCGCTTGATTAAAGCGGTTGAGCTCTGTGATACACGAAGCCTGTTTGAGCTTTCGGAGGCAAGTGAGCCCTCTCTAGAGATACAACACAAAGTCCTTATCGTCGAAGACAACAAAATCAACCAAAAAATTGCTGGGCTTCATGTCGGTAAAAGTGGTTTTGAATTCGAGTTTGCTAATAATGGTCAGGAAGCCGTGGATATGTTCACTGCAAATCCTCATTACGCAGTGATCTTGATGGACTGTATGATGCCAGTCATGGATGGTTTTGAAGCGACAAGTAATATTCGCCGCGTTGAAAAAGAGACCAATGCCAGTCGCCGTATTCCTATCATAGCCCTCACCGCTAGCGTGATTGATGACGATATACAGAAGTGTTTTGACGTTGGGATGGACGACTATGTACCCAAACCATTCAAATTCGAAATGCTAAAAGAAAAAGTACTCGCCGCCGTTGAAGCGATGCCACTTCCCACGACCTACAAAACTAAATCTGCGAAAAAAACTGCGACTGTAACGCCGATTATCAATGCCGCTGCGGCAAAGCGAACATTGCCAGAAGAAAAAGTACAAAACACGGTTCCAAGTAAATCTGAAAGAATTTTGCTCGTCGAAGACAATCGAGTTAACCAAAAAGTCGCTTCTGTGATGTTAACAAAGGCAGGTTACTCATTTGAAATCGCAGACAACGGGCAAATCGCCGTCGATATGTACCAAAACGACAGTAGCTTCGACCTTATTCTCATGGATTGCATGATGCCTGTTATGGATGGCTTTACTGCGACCAAAGAGATCCGAGAGCATGAGAAAAACCTAGGCTTATGCAAAACTCCTATCATCGCGTTAACCGCCAGTGTTATTGATGATGATATTCAAAAGTGCTTCGATTCAGGCATGGATGGATACGTCGCAAAGCCAGTAAGGAAAGAAAAGCTATTCCATCAAATAGAAAGTGCGACTTGTTAGGAGAAACCCATGGATTGGATAAAAACAATAAAAACGCTCCAGTGCAAAGCTGTGCTGACCGCGGCAATAGGGCTGTTAGCAAGTTTACTTCTTGTTAACCCTGCTCATGCCGCGGACGATTACGCCATATTCTCTTTAGATTCCGAATTTGAAGCGTTATCAATTAACAAAGCAAGAAAACTCTACAGAGGAAAAACCAAGCGTCTCAATGGCAAGCGTATAGAACTGTCTGATTGGCCTGAAAATAGCGTCGAGAGAGAGAAATTTTATCAACTTTTACTTGGAAAGAACGCCGCTCAAATGAATGCACACTGGGCTGGGCTGTCTTTCTCAGGAAAAGCTCGTTACCCGCGGGAGATCAAAACGGCCTCAACAGACAGTTTAGTCGACTGGTTAAACGACAAACCAAACCGTATTGGTTATTCCCCACTCTCTTCGGTTCCTGAAAACGCCAATGTTCTATACGTTATAAGTTCGGAGAAATAATATGAAAAGAATAATTACGTCAGTGCTATGTGCTTCAATTGCTTCTCCGGCTTTCGCTATTATTGAACTTACCGATAATTTTTCGTTAAGCGGATTTGGTTCTACCTCTTGGGCAACATCAGATAATGATTCCCCTTTAATCATCAACCGTGGTTTTACCGATGAAAATTGTTATGACTGTGATACCACCTTTGGGGTCCAGCTTGACTACTTCTACAACTCATTTAAGGCTTCCGTGCAAGTTGTCAAACCACCCCAATATGATTGGAGTGACCCACAACTCGAGTGGGCTTATCTTGGCTATGAGTTTAATAACTTTGATGTGAGTATTGGTCGTCTAAGGCTTCCCCTGTTTCTAGCTTCTGAATACTATTATGTTGGCCAAGCCTATATGACGGCAAGACCACCAACAGAGGTGTATAACAGCGTTCTAGGTATTACCGCTTTCAACGGTGTTAAAGTGAGTTGGACTCATGATGTAAGCGACGAAGCGACCTTGTTACTATCTCCATTCTTCGGAATCAAAGATAAGAATGAAGTCGACTTCAATTCGACAACCGAGTTGGAGTTTGAAACGAATCGAATGTTTGGTGGTAACCTACAACTAAGCGGTGACAATTATCGTTGGAACCTATCCTTCCTTGATTCAAATTTCGATCAAACGACAAAAATTAAAAACGTTGGCGCCCTTCCTACAGCAGAGAATCAACACATCCAACTTTGGTCGCTTGGCACTGAATATGAATTTGGCCAAGCCGTATTTTCGAGCGAAGGTCAAATCAGTGACGTTTCTTCATCAATGTACGCCAGCCTTGGTTACCACTTAGGATCATTCACACCTTACGTGGTTTACGGCGCACAATTTAACGCCAATGAACACTTAGAAGGAAATAGCTACTTAATTGGTGTCGATTACGATTTACTACCAAATGTATCTATCAATGGTGAAATGCAATTCTTCGAAACTCGCAGGTCAAACGGTGCCTTTATTGATTCACCTAAAACGGATAAAGATGCGTTGCTCTATACCATAATGTTGAGTTTCGTTTTCTAACTTAAATTCAAATCAATGGTCATTTACGCCAATTAGAATACAAAAAGCCAGCCGAAACATTTTCGACTGGCTTTTCATTAGCAGCTTCTCTATTCACTCATACAAATATTATGAGCTTGGCGCTACTCGCTTCTCTTTCAGCTGATCAATAACGTAACCCGGTGCCACTTTTGAAAGCTCTACTAAGCATTCGTCAGTTTTCTCATTACCGTAGCGTACGTAAATGTCACATACTGCGTATAGCTGCTCTGGAGAGCCAGAAATCAGGTATGCTTTTTCAAAAGACTGGGTCGACTTATCGATATCTAACGCTTCTTGCAACACTCCATTTAAGTACCAGTAGTAGCTGTTATCTTTGGCAAGTTCTGCTGCTACTTCAATCTCTTTGGCTGCTTCCGCTTTGTCTTCAAGGCGAACCAGAGTTAGAGATTTAGAGTAATGCATCGCTGCGTTGTCTGGAACGCTCTTCAAACCGCGGTCTAATACTTCAACCGCTTGTTGATCTTTATTCTGAGCTCGGAAGTTATCCGCGTAGCTCAGCCAAACTTGAGGGTCTTTCTGGTGAGTATTAATCAACTCAAGATAAATCGTTTCCGCTTTATCCCATTCATTGTGCCAACGGAGCACGTCAGCGAACAACAATTGATACTTTTCAGATTCTTGTGATTCCAAGAATGTGATTAACTCAGCGACAGGTTGTTCAATTTGTGCTTTCTGTTCTTTATCTAACGTATTGTAATCACGTACTAAGTTCGATGTTGCCGAGTGACGAACCATAGAATCTGTATCGCTCAGCAAAGGTGAAACTAACGCCCAACGATGCTCAAGTTGATATGGCGAAGAACCGATAATCGAAGCCTCACGAACTTCAGGGTTTTGATCTTTCAAACCTCTTGCCACCGCCACCAGCGCATTCTGGCTTGGGTATGAAGCAAGCTCTTGCAGTGCACCTGTACGATTTTCTATAGATTGGTTCTGATCTTGTGCCATGTAAGACAACTGTTGAATACGGGTTTGTGTGTCCGTCATTTCGAGCACTTGATTGATATTTTTTGCCGGTGCGTCAACAGTTTGCTGAACGCTATTCGCAGCTATCGCAGACGTTGAAATCATTGCGGACGTTGAAACCAATGCGGACGTTGAAACTAATAAGGCAACTGCCGTCGCCAAACTCTTCTTCATCATAGTATTACCTTAAACTGGAGAACTTAGCCTTTCCTTAGACTCGTATCTGATTAAATTTGTCTTGGATCTGTTGACCCAAAAAACGAGTTAAAACTTGGTCTCGAACGTAGCTTGTTGCGCCTGTTTTGCTCGATGAGCCATCAATACTGAATCACTGAATTTGCCATGAGCCACTGGGTGCCCCATCGCACGAGCGATATAAGCCATCGACTTGTCGACATGAGAGAAGAACTTGTGCCAACCTGCACATAAGTAGTTCAAGCCCGGTTCGCCTGTGCGAGTTTTGATAAAGCGGTTTTTAGGGCATTCACCGTGACAAGCAAACTTGTAATCACACAGCTGACATTGGCTGGTCATTGTGCGTGATTTAGCAAAGCCAAACTTTTGCTGTGATGCGCTATACGCCAAATCATCAAGTTTTTCGTGATGAATATTGCCAATTTTGTATTCAGGGTAAACATAGTGGTCGCATGAGAATACATCGCCATTAGGCTCCATCGCGAGGCCTTTACCGCATATCTCATTCAGAGTGCAAAGCGGGTTAGGACGCCCTATCCATGTTTCTAAACTTGCTTCAAAATACTGCACGAACACTTTACCGATGTCGTTCTTTGCCCATTCGTCAAACACAGAAATCAGGAAGTTACCCCAAGCTAAGTCCGACACACACCACGATTCCATGATCGAGTCTTTATGGCCGGGGATCAGACGCTTATCGCCTTGTTTTAGCTGCTCACTCACCTGGGATGTTTGTGGTGCAACCGTTCTAAAGGTTTTTGGCTCAACGATAGGAATAAACTGCATTTGCGGTGACTTCACCACATCGCGTAGGAAGCGATACACTTCTAGCGCATTCTGACTGGTTAGGTTGTTCACGCAGGTTAGAGTTGCGAATTTGACTTGATGTTTATGTAGCAGATCGACGGCTGCCATCACTTGCTTAAATGTGCCACGTCCTGCTCTGTTGACACGATACGCGTTGTGCAGCATTTCAGGGCCATCAATACTTAAACCGATCAGAAAATTGTTCTTTGCTAAGAAACGACCCCAGTCGTCATTCAATAATGTGCCATTGGTTTGTAGATCGTTTGAGATCAACACACCTTCAGGTTGGTACTTTTTCTGTAGCTCAACCACTCTTTCAAAGTACGCTAACCCCAGCATAGTCGGCTCGCCACCCTGCCATGAGAAGATAATTTCAGGCGTGTTTTGACCTTCGATGTATTGTCGGATGTAGGTTTCTAACGTTTCATCATCCATTCTTGGAGAACTGCCTTTCTTGTACTCCAACAAATCCTGCTTACTTAGGTAGTAACAATATTTACAGTCAATGTTGCACGCTGCGCCAATCGGCTTAGCCATGACATGCAAGCGCTTAGACGCTTTACCGTTGTATTGTGGACCTTGAGTAATATGCATGATTTACCTACCTATTTTAGTATTCTGGGCCCATCATAATTCCTATTCGATCAAGTGACATGTTATACCCTTTATAACCAATAGGAATGACCTTAAACGTTAGAATTAAACCCTATTTCGAACATCTGAGGCACGTGATGAAATTTTTAAATTACAAACAATTAGCTGCGATCAGCAGCGTCACTATGACTATTTTCCTAAGCGGCTGTGCGAGCGTGCCTACACACCCTATCGCCCAACAAATCGACCAAGAAATGGTGCTAGTTGAAGGTGGTACATTCACCATGGGTTCGAACGATCCACAAGCGACCAAAGCAGAACGACCAGCACGAGATATAACTGTAGATAGTTTCTACATTGCGAAGTTTGAGGTGACTCAAGAATTGTTCGAATCGGTGATGGGTTCATCTCTCAGTTATTTCCAAAACCCACAAGTTCCGGTCAACAACTTAAGTTGGCAACAGGCGAACTACTTCGTTGAGCAATTAAACGAACTTACTGGTGCAGAATACCGCCTGCCGACGGAAGCAGAATGGGAGTTTGCAGCGAAAGGTGGCAACAAAAGCGAAGGCTATACTTACAGTGGTTCCAATAACTTAGATGATGTTGCGTGGTACTCAGCAAATTCTAAAAATAGCGCACATCCAGTCGGGCTAAAGAAACCAAATGAACTAGGCTTATATGACATGACAGGAAACGTGGGCGAGTTTGTTATCGATGCCTTCGACGACACCTTCTACAGATTCGGTCCAACAGACAACCCTAACAACGCAAAACACAGCGACGTTGGTTTATCACATAAATCGGTTCGTGGTGGCAGCTTTGCTTATGACGAAGATGAATCAGAAAGTTACCGCCGTGACTTTGCCAGTCAATCAATCACCATGTCGGACATGGGCTTACGCCTAGTGAAGGACGCAAACTAGCAGAACACCCCCATGGTTGCTAAACAAAGGACAGCCTCTGTTCAGCAACCAATCCATGTCATTTTGAATAACGAAATCACATCGAATAAGGACACTCTATGCAATACACCAAACTTTCAGGACTTACACTCGCGTTACTCTGTGCCTTCCCAGCATCCGCTGCGGATAAACCCGATCTAGTCCTTCAAATCACGGTAGATGGCCTGCGTGCAGACCTAATCGAACGCTACAAACACAACTTCGGCGAGGGTGGATTTCGTTACCTAATGGATGATGGTACTTACTACACCAACGCGAACTACCAACATGGCAACACGGAAACGATCGTGGGCCATGTGTCGCTTGCAACAGGTGCGCCACCGAGCGTACACGGCATGGTAGGTAACGTTTGGTATGACCGTAGCGAAGAACGTTTGGTGTATAACGTAGAAGACGGCAACTACAAAATGCTAACCTCTGGTGCGGGTGTCGACAAGGCAACTGAGATCGACCCAACGCAGAAGACAGCACAGGGCGATGGGCGATCTCCAGAGCCTATACTTGCCACCACGTTTGGTGACGAGCTGACAATTTCCAATAGTGGCAAATCAAAAGTATTCGGTGTATCCGTGAAAGACCGCGGCGCAATCTCATTGGCGGGACACAGTGGTAAAGCCTTCTGGTTCTCCAAAGCGCAATCTGAGTTTGTCACCAGCAACTATTACTACGACGAGTATCCAGATTGGGTATCACGTTGGAACGAGAAAGCGATTGCTGCTCAGTATTCCAAACAGAAGTGGGAGCTCTCGTTGCCACGTGAGAAGTACACGTTGCAAGAACACGATACCAAGCACAAAGTGAAACTCGGTGATTTCCAACGCACCTTCCCCCATCCATACGGCCCTGCGAGTTACAAGTACTACAGCACCACCCTAACCGTCAGCCCGGCTGGTGATGAAATCACGGAAAACTTTGCAAGTACACTGTTGATGCAAGAGAAGCTAGGCCAAGGTGACGTGACCGATTACCTGTCGGTGAGTTTCTCATCAAACGACTACGTGGTGCACTTATACGGCCCTGAAAGCCTAGAAACAGAAGACAACCTCATTCGACTTGATAAGACGATCGCTAAGCTTCTTAAAACCGTTGATAACCAAGTTGGGCTAAAAAATACATTAATTGTATTGTCTGCCGATCATGGTGTGCCTGAATCTTCACCTGCGGCAAATGCGCTTGGCTTCAATCAAGCTCAATACTTCAACAAAGACACACTGCTCTCGAGTGGCGTAGAAAAAAGATTGAAGGATCAATTTGGTTTATCCAAAGACGCCATTCGCTTGTACGCTCAACCTTACATTTATCTGAATCACGATTTAATCGCAGAGATGAAACTCGATCTGGCTAAAGTACAGGAAGCGATCGCCGATGAAATAGCGAAGGTCAAGGGTGTAGCGTTTGCAGTATCAAGCAGCGATATTGCAGCGAACCGAGTGCCTGATACTCATGTGATGCAGCTAATAAAAAACAACTACCACCCTGCTCGCTCTGGTGACGTGTATGTGGTATTTGCACCGCGTAGCTACATTAACGACATGGAAGGCCTGCAAATCGCCTCTACACATGGTTCGCCATGGAAGTACGATACGCATGTCCCTGTAATCTTCGCAGGCTACGATGTTGAAGCTCAGAAGGTATCACGAGCAGTGACGCCATATGACATTGCGCCAACGCTATCGAACAAACTGGGGATCACACAACCAAGTGGGTCAATTGGAGAGGTACTACAAGAGATCACTGAGTAGACTCAATCTCTAAGGTTTCGTGATCTAGATTTTGTCACCTAGATTTCGAACCCATCACCCACTCAAGAAAAGAGCCGTTTATCATATTCAGACTGATTCAGTCGAAACCGATAAGCGGCTCTTTTTGATTGCCTGTATTTAGGTCGTAATCCAATCAACGTTTGTTCGTGCTTGGAATAACGGCTATTCGCACAAACATGTTCCATTATTCCTCTCTTTAGAGGCTAACTTGATATGTCTTTTGCTGCCGCTTTGATTTTAGCTCGTAACCACTTATGACTTGGTTCATTAGTGCGGCTTGGGTGCCAAATCATACACATATCGAGGTCTTCCAATTCGAATGGTAGTGGTAGTGTCTTAACCGAGTACTTTTCAGAAAAACAACGCACCGATGACATAGGTAGCACTCCGATGTAATCAGAGCCCTCAATAACTGGCAGCATCTCAACCACGCCAGCAGCTCGATACACTATCCTACGCTTTTCCAAATCGCTAAAGTGTTCAGAGTTCAATAGGCTTTTTCGAGCGTGCCATTTAGAAATAACGACATGATCAAGCGCTAGAAACTGCTCCATATCAATAATATCGCCAATCTCGGGGTGACCCGATCGGCATACGACAACAAGTTCCTCAGTAGAGATCACTTCATGCTTAAGCATGGTTCTGCCTCTTGGCGTCATGTCTATGATCACATCATGTCGTTGTAACCTAAGATCGGATTCGTAATCCTCCGTAAACAAAGGATGAACTTCCAATGCAATAGCAGGTGCAACTTGGCTGATCAACTGCATAACTCTTGGCATCAATTCGTAGCTTGCGGCTGATACACAGGCAATAGAAAACACGCGACCTGATGTTTTAGGATCAAAGTCTCTCGAGGCCGATAGCGTAGAAGTGAAGTTTTTTAACGCGGCGGCCATTGCTGGGTAAATATCGATCGCAAATGTCGTCGGCTCAACGCCTGAGGTGGTTCTGTGAAACAGTGGCTCATCATAAATATCACGAAGCCTAGCAAGTGCTTTACTCACTGCGGGTTGGCTGATGTTCATACGATTTGCAGCCCTAGACAAGTTCTGCTCTTCATAGATCGCGACAAATATAGGAATTAAATTGAGTTCAGTACTTTTCATACAGTTCCATATTAAAGAAGCAGGTTCTCCATAGTAGAGAACCTGCCGATTATGTTCGATGCGAATGACTAAAGTTTGCTACTTAGTTCTATCTTTTAAGTCTGGCAAGGCTTTAGGGATTTTCAAGCGGTTGAAAAATGAACGAGAATTGCTTGAGTTTGATGTGTCACCGGGTAAATTACGTATGCCTTTCCACAAACGAGTAAACACGTTTTTGTCTTCGCGCCCTTGTTGAAGCGCTTCACTATCTTCTAGCCAACGTTTTTGGACATTCGCTTTACCAAGTTGCGCTGTACTCAGTTTCACTTTATTCAGTTCTAGCTGAGAGGTTTCGTTTCGTAATTGACGATAGATAAAAGTTCTCAATGCTGGCCAATTATCTTGCTTAAGCAAACGACGTAATACCAACCAATTTGGTGTTGGTCGGTTCTTGTAATAACGCTTCAAAGAAACAAGTAGTGCAACACACAACACTAATGCCAAGCCAACGCTTACAAAGATCGACATGTAAGCCTTGATGAAAGATCGGAGCGTATGTTTTGCTTCAAACACCTCGCCTTTTATCACCACGCTCTCAAGACGCTGATTTTTGCTGTCCCACCACTGGAATGTGAACTCTGGCAACGTAAATTCACCGCCCTGCTGAATAACATAAACCGTCTCCTCAATTCGACTGGAACGGTAGTTACCACGATCTTGAGTATCATCTAAACGATTAGGCTGCGGGTAAGCTTGGTACTGCTGGGTCGATTCATTGTTCAACACGTCCGGCAGTAAAACAGACAAACTGTCTTTGGCCTTGATGGTTACCGTTCGAGTAATGGCATCGCCTACTTTTAAGTTTTCACTCGAGCGTTGCCATTGTTGCTCTGTATCTACTTCTGTTGCAGAAAACCAAGGCGATTCATTATCAAGTAAACCTGAAGGCAACGAAGCTTCAAACTTAATTGGCTGCGTGTAAAGCGTACCGCCAACGTTAGAACCATCAGGAGCAGAAACTTGGACGCGAACCGGCACGGTTGGAATGACAAACTCGCCAGAAGTCATCGGATAAAGTGTCACTTCCCAACGCTGGCGTGACCATGTAGTACCATTGACCCGTTCCGTGTAGTTAGTTGCGAGTTGGTTACGTTGCTTAGCGATCACGTTAGGGATTTCAATACTTCCGATTCGAGTCCCTCCCGTTAACCAACGCGGCGTCGCCACCTCAATGTTCAGAATTACCTGCTCATTAACGCTCACTTTAGTCGGCGTTATCTTATCTCCTGACTTTGGCTTTTCCCCTACCCAAGCGATAAGCTCAACGTCACCACTTTTTTGGAGATCGAAGATATCGGCAGCAGAAGTAACAAAAGGAGAAAACCAACTCAACATAAGAGTCATCGACAGTAACCACTTATGGGATCTGAATCGCACTCTCTTTGATTGAATGGCTTCAAGAGCTAAATCATATCGACTCATTGGGTTTGCTCCTGTTTGGGTGCCTGTTCTTGTTTTGACGGCTGCTCCTGTTTTGGTGTCTGTTCGATAGAAGGTGCAGGGCCTCTTAATTGAATTTGGAACTTGGACTTCAAGAAGAACTTAGGGTCGGCTTCAACGCGTTTTAACCACTTGTCGGCAAGCTCTTGGCTGCCCAAAATTTCATTGGCATTAAGCGTTTCCTTGAGCATCAATTCCGCTACCGTTTCTTCTTCAGCGCCATCACCTGTTCGCGGCTGATCGTCTTCGAGTTCTAAAGATTCTTCAGGGCCATCTGTGGTTCCGGACTGGCTTTCACTGGTTCGGTTTACCTCCTCGACAATCCCGCTAAGCACAGCAAGATTGTTCTCCACATCCGTTCTTAGTTCTGGTGAAAGATCCTCTTTCTCGCTTAGTGACTTCAAAAGATCTCGCGCCGCAAGGTATTCACGCTGCCTGGCTAACGCGCTCGCCGCGTTGTAGAAACCATAATCAGTTTTGGTTTGTAAGAAGGCACTGTGAGCTAACTTAAAATCACGAGCATAGTAATAAGCCGCGCCCTTTCGCATTGGATCCTTAAAATGTTTAGCCGCTTCAAGGTATTCCTTTTGATTCAATAAACGTTGTCCTTGCTGATCAGGCGTTAGCCATAAATCCCACCACCATTGGGCTGTTTTATCCCAAACTGTCAGGGATTCTTCAACTACGGGTTTATCGGCGGTTAAACTGACCGTTTTCGCCAAAGAGTGCGGAGAATACACGCTACCAGTAATCAAAACGCCAACCACACACCATTGAACCAACCACCCTTTTCTAAACCACAACAACATGATGATCGCCATTGGGATAAGCAGGCCATATCCCATGTCTTTCCAAGGCATAGAAGACTCACCGTTAAGTTGCATGTTTCTTTCAACCGCTCTGTTCAGTTGTTGGATATCGGAATTATCAACGGTCACCTCAATCACTCGTCCACCCGTCTTACTCGCTAAGTTACGCAGTGAATCTAGGTCGACAGGGTTATCGCTCACCACATTACTGTTTCCTGCGGCTAGAATGAGCAACTGATACGGGTTGTCGTTAAAGAAACTCTCGTACGCCCTAATGGTGCTTGGGTTTACACCATCTGATACCAACAGTACAGAAGAGCCTAACTCACCAGACAGTTGCTGATTAATCAATGGCAGTGCTTCTTCTGCTGACTTACCTGATACCGGCATGATATCGGGTGTGATAGCCGCTAGAAACGGTTCGAATACCTTGCTGTCTTGAGTCACTGGCATCGCGACGTGGGCACTGCCTGCGTAAACAACTAAGCCCGTATTACCGCCTTTGCGAGCTGCTAATAAGTCTCTAATCTTCTGCTTAGATCGTTCCAAGCGACTCGGTGGTAAGTCTTTAGCCAGCATGGATTCGCTGCTATCAAGCACCACTAACATCGACGCTTTGTCTTCACCAAAAGGCGAAGCCTCACGCTGCCATGTTGGGCCAGAACAGATAATGATGGCGATAGTTACAATCACCACCAATAACTTCAATGGCAGCTGCTTACGCCAGCCTGTTTCGCCGATGGTCAACGCATCACGTAAGTGTCTAGGTAGAATATCTTTCCACGTTGGTTTGGTCTCTTCTCTCCAGCGAACCCACAGCAGGAAAAACATCGGGATAAAGGCCAACAACCACAATGGTCGGATAAAGTGAAACTGGGTAAAGAACTGTTGCAACATGAGAGAATCAGGCATCGTTCTCTCCTTTCAAATTTTTCTTTGAAGAAACCAAAAGCGATCTTCGGCGGATTGTTGCTAAGCTGAATGCGGTCAAATACATCACGACAACAATGGCCATCAAGTAATGGTGCAGCCCCTGTTTCGGTCGATAAGTGCTACTTTCATATAGCTGAGGCTCTAGCTCACCAATCTGAGCGTAAGCTTTGGTCAGTTCGTCGCGGTTAAGCGCCTCAAAGGCTTCGCCACCAGACTCTTGAGCCACTCGTTTAATGGTTTCCATATCCAAAGCCACTTCACCCACGGTTTTTGGGTCACCCATGGCGATTACGTGAATACGAACGCCTTTCGCCTTCGCCACTTTGGCGGCATCAATCGGTTCAACAAAGCTTCCTGTGTCATTGCCGTCGGTCAGTACGATCACGACTTTCTCTTTTTCGTTGGCATCAACACTTGAATCTTTAACGGAAGAACGTTGCTTTTCGCTCTGTTCAAATACCTTAATCGCTAAGCCAATGGCATCACCTAAGTGCGTACTTTGCCCTGCCATCGCGACATCGGTTTGATTAAGCAATTCAAGCCATACATTTTGGTCAGCCGTAAATGGGGTTTGCACAAACGCTGCGTCACCAAACAGGATCAACCCGAGTCGGTCACCTTTTCTGGTTTTCGCAAAATCGGCTAACACCTCTTTGGTCGCATCTAAGCGAGATATTTTTTCGCCTTGCTTAGAGGTAAAATCTTGTTCCGCCATTGAACCAGATAAATCGACAACCACCATCACGTCACGACCTAATTGTTCGCGAGCTTGCGGCTCACCAAGAATGGTTGGTTTAGCGAGCGCGCACACCACTAATGCCCAAGTAATAATGAGCGTGGTTCGTTGCCACCAGCTTGGTGTTAGCTGGCTTGCCCCTTCAGACGGCGCTTCACCAATAGCTTCAACCAATTCACTGAAAAATGGCACCTTGATGGCCATTTGCTTAGTTCGATAAGCTGGCACGGCAAAGTAGACCAACAACGGCAAAGGCAGCGCGATAAACCACAGTGGGTGCGCGAATTCAAAGCTGGCAGATAAACTATCAAACATTATCTTGCCCCTCTGGTTTCGCTTGTACATCTGGTTTATGAATTTTTAGCCACATCATCGCGGTTTGAATCACCTCTAAACGCTGTTCAAAGCTCAAACGCACATTAGGGTCAATTAAGCTCTGCATCCATAATTCTGAGATTTCATCGGCAAAGAACGCATTGCTGTTTTCACTTGTGTTAGCGCTAACAGGCAGATAAGCGTTTAGACGGTTTACATAGGCTTGTCCAAACAGCTTTGCATTACTGCTGTCTAGGTAACGAAGTACCACTTTCAGTACTTTGAAGGTTCGTTCTGTTGAATTTTTGTCTCGTGCATCCAATATCATGAGCTCTTGAAGCGCTTCTTTGCGATAACGGTTATTCCACCATTTCTGCGCCAAACGATAAGCCAGATAGATAGCGACCAATAACAGAATAACGCCAAGGATCTTCCAGCCGATCGTTTGAGGAGCCCAGCTCACACTGTCAGGAATCGCTACATCGTGCAGTTCGCGGAGGATATAGGTACTTGGAGGAGTATGTTCAACAGCCATTTAACGCCCTCCCACTAGCTTCTGCAGCTGTGATATGTGATTGCCCGACGTGTCTAATTCTATATAAGGGAGGTTTTTCATCGCCATCAATTTAGCAAGGTACTGTTTCTGCAGTGCCGCTTTTTGAGCAAGACTTTCACTCGCGAGGTTTACCTTAGATTGGCTATCCAGATTAAGTTGAAAGCGACCATCACCCACTACCCAATTCGCGCTTGCAAGATCTTGAGGCAGTGATTGTTCTAATGGATCGGTGACCATAATGGCAAGGATGTCGTTGTGTTGTTGCAGTTGCTTTAGTCGGTCAAGATGTTGCTCTTGGCAATCTCGCCAATCACTAATAAAGATCAAGGTCGACTGCTTTAACCTCATTCGCTTTATCAGTTCAATCCACTGGCTGAACCCGACGCCTTCGCTGTCACTCACACTCACGTCTAAGCTTTGATTTGCCTTAGTAAGGTGCTTTAACTGAGCCAGTAAATCAGACTGTGAACGCTGTGCTTTGGTGTGAAAGAGTTTTTGATGGGAGGCCAAAACGAAGCCAACACGGTCACCATCTTTCAGGACTCGCCATCCACACAATGCCGCGACTTCAGCAGCCACAACAGATTTCATGGTGTTTTGAGAGGCAAAGAACATCGAACTGCGCTGATCGACACAGATCATCACATTACGGTCTTTCTCTTCGGTATAGCTACGAACATGCGGCTTCCCCGTTCGCATGGTGACTTTCCAATCAAGGTTACGAATATCATCACCGAGTTGGTAGTGTCGTAATTCCTCGAAGTTCAGACCACGGCCACGGAACAGAGAATTATGTCTCCCCGACAGTACACTGCCCGCCTTAAGATGAGGCAACAGAGAAAACGACTCCGCTTGAGCTTGTATTCGTACTAACCTTGAATAGTCACAATACAGTCGTGGATCAAGACCTTGCGATTCGGGAGCTTGTGTTGGCTTCGCCATAACGCCCCCTAGTTATCCGATCTCAACATTATCAAGCAGCTCTTCAACTACTCGTTGATGGTTCACACCATCAGCCAATGCGTCATAAGATAGCGAAAATCGATGGCCTAATACGGTCGGTAACATTGCTCGCACATCGTCTAACGTGACGTGGTCACGCCCTTGTAGCCACGCATAAGCGCGTGCACATCTATCCAAGGAGATTGACGCTCGAGGGCTTGAACCTATCTCAATCCACTTTGATAGATTTGATTCTGGATAACGCTCTGGCTTACGTGTCGCCATCACTAAGGCAACAATGTAGTTTTCGACTAAATCAGAAACCGCTATTTCAGGCAGTTGGCGACGGGCTTCAAGTACCAATTCAGGTTCAATATGCTGTGGAGTTACAAGTTCCGAACTCGTTTCGCTACCGAGTTCCTCACTGCGCACTAGTCGAATGATGTCACGCTCAGCTTCATCTTCTGGGTAGTCAACCGTCACC
Source organism: Vibrio syngnathi (assembly GCF_002119525.1). Classification (NCBI taxonomy): domain Bacteria; kingdom Pseudomonadati; phylum Pseudomonadota; class Gammaproteobacteria; order Vibrionales; family Vibrionaceae; genus Vibrio; species Vibrio syngnathi. Next base: position 997,749 of record NZ_CP017917.1, read on the forward strand.
TTCATAATGAAACGGTCCATTTGCGCCTCTGGAAGTGGATACGTACCTTCTTGCTCAACTGGGTTTTGAGTCGCTAATACCATGAACAAATCAGGCAGGATATGAGTTTGACCACCCACCGTAATTGTCCCTTCTGCCATAGCTTCAAGTAGAGCCGCTTGTACCTTCGCAGGGGCACGGTTCACTTCATCGGCCAGAACAATGCTATTGAAAATAGGACCCGGTTGAAAGTGCAACTGAGGCTTACCATCTAACTCTTGATACACTTCCGTCCCAGTTACATCTGACGGAAGTAGATCGGGGGTAAACTGAATTCGGCCAAAGCTAGTATTGAGCAAGTTCGCCAACGACTTCACTGAACGAGTTTTCGCTGTACCGGGAAGCCCCTCTAAAAGCACATGCCCATTAGTCAATAACCCTATCACTAGAGCCCGAACGACGTTGCTCTGACCGATAACACTTTTCTCTGTCTCTTCAATCAGTTGGTTTATTGCTTGTTGCGCATGGTTCATAGGTCTTCCCTTAATTCAATCTGGCTGCGTACATCCTACTCACAAGCCCCATAACTATTAGTTATAAGCGCGATAATTGCTTATAAGCGCGATAAGTTATAAGCACCATAAATTACAAGCGCATAACCACGTCAACGTTGGCGCTCTATTTCAGCCCAGCTTTTTACTGACTAATTGCTTTTTATTTGCTAACTGCTTTCAACTGGCTCATAGACCTCAATTGGTTAATGGCTTCCGGTGGCGCCACCTTACTCAATGACGAAATACATTGTTCAAACGCTTTTTCTGCGCCCGGTTTCTGGTAATTTCGAGCCAAAATCTCACACTGTGCATACAAGTGTTGTGGGTTACGGCTAAACTGGTAAGCCTTATTCAATGACCTACTCGCAGCAAGCACATCAGACTTCTCTAAAGCCAAGCCGTACACATACCAATATTGTGGGTCGGTTTGCGCAGTTTCAGCGGCTTGTTTAAGGTAGTCCGTCGCTTGGTCGTAATCTTTCACACGAAGCAGAGATAATCCTGCGCTGTATGGCAATACACTCGATTTCGGCTGAGCTTCAATACCTTGCTTCAATGTCGACAGCGCTTTTGTTTCGTTACCTTGCGCTCGATACAAATCCGCCAAGTTGGCGTAGCTGTTTTCGAAATAAGGCTCGATTTCGATAGCACCTAAATAGAAATCAATTGCTTTGTCGTGCTGGCCTAAGTCTCGGTAGACGTTACCTAAGTTAGTACGTCCAAACCCTCTGTCGGCATTAAATTGCTGTATCTCAATGTACTCTTCCAATGCAGGTTTTATTTTGTCTTTCTGCAGAGGATTCATTTCTCCCCAATAACGCACTAATGCGCCTGCGGTTTCTGAACGAATCGACAATACAGAGTCTTTCAGTAGCGGCTCAAGAATCTGCCAACGGTCGATAAACGGAAAACCGGACGAACCTTGCACGACGCCTAACCGAATCATCTCATTGTCGTGTTTAACTGCTCTGGCAAGTGAGATAAGTGTGTTCTTGCCCGTATTGCCGCCCAAACGTTCTAAGCTCGATGCACGAATGATATTGCTTAAGCTGGAGTCCTGAGTCGAGTATGCCAACGCATCCTCTGCCCCTCTGTGCCCTATTGAGTCAGCATAAAAGGCAACGGCAAAGTGCTGCTGATTACGATACTTAGAATCTGGGAACCACTCACCGATTTGCTTATCTGCCCACTGGTCGGTTTGATCTTCATGACAGCTAGTACACACGTTTGGTGTTTTAATGTGTTGGCTAATATCAGGACGTGGGATGTGCCAACTGTGGTCGCGTCTTGGGTCGACCTCCATGTAAGTCGTCTCTGGCATGTGACAAGTGGTACATTGTGAAGCTTCGGTATTCGCCTCGTGGAAGGTGTGCTTTTCAGGTGTGTATTCAGAAGCAATGTGACATTGGCTACACACGGCTTCCTCTGCAATTTTTAATTCTGCGGTATGAGGATCGTGGCAGTTAGTACATGTGACGCCTTTTTCAGCCATCGCTGATTGAAGAAAAGAGCCGTAAACATAATCTTCATCGTAGATTTGGCCATCGTTATGGTAAAGCTCAGGGGTAATCAAGCTTAGGCGATATTTATCAAAGAACGACCCATTAACATGGTCGCCTGTTTCATTCAGCTGAGTGCGTCGGCTATGGCACTGAGCACAGGTTTGAACTTGGTTGGTATGAATGATGTCTTTTGGTTGCAGGGTTGAGTTGCCCTCTTGGTAGATCCACTCTTTGACCGACTTCGACAAATCGCGGTCGAAACCATAATGCGCCGAGACTGGATCATCCTTTACGCCATTAGCTTTGGCTGACTTATCTTTGGCTAGCAGGGCTTGCTCCACGTGCTCACTCGCAGGGCCATGACACGCCTCACAACCAACATTAATCTCAGACCAAGTGGTGTTGTAGGTATTGCTCGCGCTGTCGTAGTTCTTTTCTAGGTTTGTTGAATGGCAGTCTGCACACATGAAGTTCCAATTTTGACCGCTATTGGTCCAGTAGAATTCATCGGTGTTGGTGGTATCGGGGTAGAGATGAAACCAGCGTTGGCCGCCTTCGCCTTTAAATCGAGAATCCCAAGCGAAAGGAATCAACTGTACACGGCCGTCTTCAAACTCAACCATGTACTGTTGTAGAGGCTCAAAAGCAAAGGTATAGCTAATTTTATAGTCTTTGAATTGCCCGTCTGGCCCTTCGATATTGACCCAGAACTCTTCACCCTTGCGAAAAAATCGGTTGGGTTTACCGTCATGAATGACCGTTTGATCGTTGAAATCGCCTAATACATATTCATCTGTAGCGTGTTTCATCGCCATGTCATGATGAGAGCCCTGCCACGCTTCGACTTCTTCGCTGTGACAATCAATACAAGCTTCCGAACCGACATACGTGACCTTAGCAGAGCCGGCATCTGAAGTTTCTAAACCGATAAGCGAAACTTCAGTAGTAATCGGAGCCTGTTCATTAGCATACACATTGACACTGAGCATCGACAATATAGGTAAAGACAACATTGCGGATAATACTGCAACTCGCTGGTGTTTCAATCCGTTCACTAGTGAGCACAACCATGCAGACATAACATTCCTTGTTTTTATACATCCTTATGCTTACTAAGGTAGACGTAAAAACGACTAAAATACAATTATTTAGTGGCAATGATCATGATAGTTGTGATTCATATTCACGACTGGGATTTACTCATTGATATGCGCATAAAAAAGAGCTCCTAAGAGCTCTTTCGTGTTATCAGTTTTATCAAACTATCAGTTTCAATAAACCAAAACTTACTTATTATGGTTCTCTTGAAGTTTCTCCATAACCTGATCCAAGCTAAAGCTTGCTGCTTTTTGGCGTGGTGGGTATTCCGCAAAGGTTTCTAAGAACTTGCCAACATACGCTTGTGCAGGAACGAACATATAAGCATGGTCTAACAACCAGTCATAATAGGTATTTGACGTAATATCTGCGTTTTCGTATGGGTCCATACGCAGGTTAAACAGCTTAGGAAGACGTAACGTCACGAACGGTTCTGACCAAATCTGCATGGTACCCGTTGCACGTTGCTCCATGAACACCGCTTTCCATTGGTTGTAACGAAGCGCCGCTAAATCGCCATCATCGGTAAAGTAGAAGATCTCTGAACGACGGCCTTTTTCTTCTTCACCCGTTAGGTAAGGAAGGAAGTTATAACCATCTAAGTGAACCTTAAACGTTTTATCACCAGCAGTATGACCTTTAAGTAGTTTCTCTTTGATTTGGTCATCACCAGCAGCGGCAACGAAGGTTGGCATCCAGTCCATGTGGTGCATGATTTCATTGGATACGGTTCCTGGTTCAATCTTACCAGGCCAACGGACCATTGCTGGTACACGGTATGCGCCTTCCCAGTTAGTGTTTTTCTCACCACGGAACGGGGTTGTACCCGCATCTGGCCAAGAGTTCATGTGTGGGCCGTTATCCGTTGAGTAGAAAACGATGGTGTTGTCTTTGATTCCCAACTCATCCACTTGCTTCAATAGTTGCCCAACGTGTCGATCGTGCTCAACCATACCATCAGCGTAGTTACCGACACCGGTCACACCTTTACTATCGGCTTTCACGTGCGTTCTAAAGTGCATACGTGTTGCGTTCCACCAAACGAAGAATGGTTTGTCCTCTTTCACTGCGCGATCCATGAAATCAAGTGCCGCGTCTAGTGTTTCTTCATCGACCGTTTCCATACGCTTACGCGTCAGTGGACCCGTATCTTCAATCTTGCCATCAGCGAATGACTTAATGACACCACGCGGACCGAACTTCTTTCGAAACTCAGGATCGGTTGGGTAATCTTCATTCTCTGGTTCTTCTTCAGCATTCAGGTGGTAAAGGTTGCCAAAAAATTCGTCAAACCCGTGTGCTGTTGGAAGGAATTCATCTTTGTCGCCAAGGTGGTTTTTACCAAATTGACCTGTCATGTAACCCATAGGTTTCAGCATTTCTGCGATTGTCGCGTCTTCCGCTTGCAAGCCAATGTCTGCGCCCGGCAAGCCTACTTTACTCAAACCCGTTCGTAATACACTTTGTCCCGTAATAAAGGTAGAGCGACCCGCAGTACACGATTGTTCAGCGTAATAATCGGTAAACATCATCCCTTCTTTGGCGATGCTATCAATATTAGGCGTTTTGTAACCCATTAAACCAAAGGTGTATGCACTAACATTAGACTGTCCAATATCATCTCCCCAAATCACGAGAATATTTGGCTTTTCAGCTGCGAATGTGGTGGTGGAAGCCGCCATCATCGCCGTACCCAAAATCGCTAAACGACGTTTAACGCCATATTTCGCTGTCATAGAAACCTCTTCGTAAGTTATTTGCATCCTGCCCTACAACGTATAGTCCATTTTTTAAGCATGCGCGAGGTTCGCTAAGCTATTAATCTTTTTGTCATTTTTTATTCAGATACAGGTGCAGGAGTTATCGATAAGGTTTACGGCGACAAACATGATAAAGATCACACATGTTATCTAAGGGTTTCTGGTAACCATCATCCTAAATTCAATTTAATCAGCAAGTTAACCATGCATCATAACGATTGGTTATAAGCACTATAAAAGGACGTAACGGAATTTTGAGAATAACATTTGCTCATCGATGCGTTGTTCTAACGCATTAATCTTAAAAGTGAATCGGAGTCCTTATGGGTACTAAAATTAATAAACTAGCATTAGGTGTTGGCTTATTAGCAGCTTCTTCAGCGGCAACAGCAGCAGAAAAACCAAACATTCTTGCTATCTGGGGTGATGATATTGGTATATTCAACATCAGTGCATACAACAACGGTATGATGGGTTACGAAACACCTAACATCGACCGTATTGCTAACGAAGGCGCACTGTTTACTGACCACTACGGTCAACAATCGTGTACTGCTGGTCGTGCTGCATTCCTAACAGGTCAAGAACCTTTCCGTACTGGTCTACTAACGATCGGTATGCCTGGTTCAGACGCTGGTATCCCTGATTGGGCTCCTACCATCGCCGATTTACTAAAAGAGCAAGGCTACATGACGGCTCAGTTTGGTAAGAACCACATGGGCGACCAAGACAAACACCTTCCAACAGCACACGGTTTCGACGAATTCTTTGGTAACCTTTATCACCTGAATGCGGAAGAAGAACCAGAAACGTACTACTACCCGAAAGACCCAGAGTTTCGCGCTAAATACGCGCCTCGTGGTGTGATCAAGTCAACAGCTGATGGCAAGATTGAAGATACAGGCCCAATGACGCGTAAGCGTATGGAAAATGCCGATGAAGAATTCCTAGAAGCTTCTCTAGACTTCATGGAACGCGCAGTTAAAGCCGATAAGCCTTTCTTCATCTGGCACAACACTACTCGTATGCACGTGTGGACTCGTCTACAAGAGAAATACCAAGGCATTTCAGGTGTGAGTATCTATGCTGACGGTATGATGGAGCATGATGACCACGTGGGTGTGCTTCTAGACAAACTTGATGAATTGAAAATCGCTGATAACACAATCGTAATCTACTCTACCGATAACGGCGCAGAAACAGCAACATGGCCTGATGGCGGTGCGACTTTTTTCCATGGTGAAAAAGGCACAACTTGGGAAGGTGGCTTCCGTGTACCTCAGCTAGTCCGCTGGCCTGGCACTATTGACCCTGGCACTAAAATCAACGACATTATGAGCCACAAAGACTGGATCCCAACACTTCTAGCGGCTGCTGGTGATGACAAAGTGGTTGATAAACTAAAATCAGACAAAGGCGCGCGTTACAACGGTAAAGATTGGCGTGTTCACCTAGATGGCTACAACTTCCTTCCGTTCTTTGAAGGAAAAGAAGAAGGTCCTCGTAACGGTCTGCTTTACTTTTCTGCAAACGCAGAGTTAGACGCCGTTCGTACTGGCGACTTCAAAGTTCAATTTGCTCATATGGAAGGCAATATCTCAGATGGTGTTCGATTCCAAACTAACTGGCCGTCAATCGTTCACCTACGTGCTGACCCATTCGAAAAAGCGCCACACGAGTCTGGTATGTACCTACGTTGGATGGCTGATAACATGTGGTTATTCGTACCAGTAGGCAATGAAGTTCAATCTTTCTTGTCAACGATTCCTGACTACCCAATGCAGCAAAGCCAAGTATTGAACCCTGGTAACTTCAACCAGAACGTACTCATGCTTCAAGGTAGACTTCAGCGACTAGAAGCAGCTGCAGCGCAAGCTAAATAATTAGCTTAAGCTTACCCCCCCCCTAGAAAAACGAAACAAAGCCGTGATAGCTCAAGTGCTATCACGGCTTTTCAGTATATCAACAATGAAAACTGTCCCACATAAGCCTTTAACAAACGAGTGACGAACAAGGTTATCGCATACATTTACTCACATAGCCTTGTAACTCGCCTCGTTTATGACCGTTACGTTAAGATTACGCAAATTTTTTCAAATCCCACGGACATCACTTGAAATACAGAGATATGCGTGCGATTGTATTTTAACTCACCCTAACAACTGTATGATTATGAAGACAATCCAAAGCATTGCCCTACTCTCAGCTATCGTTGCTGCACCTTCAGTATTAGCTGACGTTGAAATCCAAGTTCCATCCAGTGTTGATATTCTAGCGGTTAACGAAGCTAAGCCTGACTTAGACGGCGGCTTATTCTCTTCTCATAAGACACTGACGTTACCAGATGGCCAAAACCAAATCGTATTCCAATATCAACTTGCATTTGATAAAGGTAACGATCGTGAGTTCGTAGACAGCGACGCTGTTATCGCAACATTCGATGCGACTGATACCACATTGACTTTCGACCTACCAAAATACCGCAACACAGCAGAAGCAAAATCTGGGCTTAAAAACTTAGAGTGGAACCTTGTTGACGAGAACCAGAATGAAATCAGCGTTAAGCAAGACAAGCTAGTAAAAGACGGTATGCAAATTGGACGTAAGTATCCTCAAGAAGCAAAAGAGTACAACCAGAAAGGCGGCATTGCGGCGCTAGCGATGGGTTCAGCAGCAGGCGCAACAGCGGCGGTTGTTCAACCTGTAACACTTCCAGCAAAGATTGACGGAAATGCGGCTAATACAGCTGAAGAAATGCTCTATTTCTGGTACGAGAAAGCTGATGCTGAAACCAAGCAGAAATTCAAAGATTACGTGAACAAGTAGATTCGATTACAAACAAGTCTATAAACTATCTCGTTCAAACCAAAGACGCTGGCAGTGTGCCTGCGTCTTTGGTTTTATCTAAATAGAAAGTTATAGGTGTAAAAATCAACGATAATCAGGTCTAATCCTCGACATCAGCAACATATCAATGTATTTCCCGCCTTTGAATGTACTCAGCCTTTTAGCACCTTCCAACTGAAAACCGACGCTTTCATACAAAGCAATCGCGGCATGGTTATCTGCATGAACCTCAAGCTCCAGGCGAATTAGGTTTAGCCAATTATCGGCCTGATTGATCGCTTCTTTCATTAAGGCTTTTCCAACCCCTTTGCCATGAGCATCAGGGTGAATTGCAATCCCTAGGCCAGCACTGTGCCTGTCTCTCACCTTAGTCGTCATGAACAAGGTAATGTGCCCAATGACTTTACCTGACACTTCAGCGACTAAAGTAAAATGGTCTGAATGACCAAACAATCGCTCCACTTGATCAGAGCTAAGGAAAGGCTTTTGCGAAGTGTTTTCTGATACTGATGGATGACGATAAATATCAAAAATGTCTTGGTTGTCTGTGGTTTCAAGATGTCTAATTTGTATTTCCAAAGTGCTTCCTTACTGTCTATTTCTATCCTTAAGCTAATTTTCATATTACGGATAGCAACGAGTAGCTACAACCATAAAGACGGTAAGCGTTGGAAATAATTGAATAATCGGCATAGCCCATAAAACAGTCACCACAGCCCATAAACAACAAACTCAAAGACTAAAAATGCACCATTGAAGGCCCTCACGCGTCTCTTCATAAGGTCAGGTTCGTTCTCGAACTAAATTGCCCAACGGTATAATAATACCAATCGTAGTAAATAACTGTTCACCTTAGCTTGTTAAAAATCTCGATAACGTCGTTAGATTTTTTGATTGTAGAATAACTACTTATCGAAAAAGTCTGCCTTGTTCTCAAGCTTTTTTCCTGCGCTATTTTTGATCACTTACTTACTGTGATTGGTATAAATTGATCCATCGCTTTGAGCCTTTCGTAATAACTAACGAAAATAACGGACAAACTCAAAGGATTCCAACATGATTAATAAAATTAGCAAGTCTCTATCTCTTCTTGTCGCTGCACTTTTATTTAGTGCATTCGCTAACGCCAATCATCATGAGATGAAAAAAGATATCGTCGATGTCGCAGTAGGAAATGGCTCTTTCAACACATTAGTGGCTGCAGTTAAAGCTGGTGGACTTGTAGATACTTTAAAAGGAGAAGGCCCATTTACCGTTTTCGCTCCAACCGATGAAGCATTTGCCAAATTGCCAGATGGTACTGTAGATATGCTTTTGAAACCTGAAAACAAAGACAAACTAGTCGCAGTGCTAACTTATCATGTAGTCGCCGGGAAAGTGATGGCGGCAGACGTTATGAAAATAGATAAAGCGACAACTGTTCAAGGTCAAAACGTGATGATAAGCGTAAACGATGGCTCAGTTATGATTAACAATGCGAAGGTGATTGGGGCTGACGTGGAAGCAAGCAATGGCGTAATCCACGTAATCGATACGGTCTTGCTCCCGAAATAATCAATTAGAAAGAAAGCATCAGGCAAACCAAACTCTTTGGGGGGTGTGACAATTCACACCCTTTTTTACCAACTGGAGATTAAGCGTTTGGCTGTTTGGGCATTTCCAAGTTTCTCAAAACTCGACATTACATTACTGGCTATTAAGTGGTTTTCTCCATCACGTAATTAGTCAGCTTAACGCCACGTATTTCGACTTCCTGTTCATTCACTAACTTAAAGCCAAGGTGCTCATAGAAAGGCCTAGCGGTAAAATACAGCCAACCAGATCGTCACCTTGTCTTTGTCCGTACCAATAACCTTGTGCTTTTCTCGTGCAGAAATATTGATGTAATCCCCTTAGACAAGGTAACGACACGTCCGTCTTCAAACTCAATAACACCTTGCCCCTCTAGCACCATAACCCATTCGTTTTCATCTTGGTATACCAACCTTGTTCTGGAGAACTGTGCCCATGAGATATTATTCTTTCAATCCGCACATTCTCAGTAGTAATGATGTCGTTGAAGATTTCGTCGAGTATTGACGAAGGAACATCATCGTAAATATTTGACATCGAGCTCTCCTAGTTCGTATTAACTTGATTAGCAACTTGGGGACTTAACTTCATTGTAAACCTAGGCGACAGCACTATTTTTGAAGTAAAAACGGTAGTAGCCCACCAAGTTACTGCAGATAAATAGCGCTTCCATCAGTACGGCAGTTGGAGAACCAACTAAGTAATTATGAACCAACCAAAAACTGGTTCCGATGATCATCAACTCTCTTAATCGACGATCATCTTTATTGAAGGCTGCAAAGGTTTGAAATACAGAAGCAAAGCAACTCAATATGCTAATTAGCCCCGAGTAAGTCACTGCGGTTGCGACTACCGACATCGAACAGAACAAATATTTAAACTTAGACGATGTCGAAAATACACTCGTCAAATAGCGAATAGTGGCAATCGTCATTAAGCTCGCCGCTGTCCATTGTTCGAGAAGAATAAAGTGGCTCGAAATAAGCACGCCAGCAAAGAACAGACAGGTAACGATTTTCTTTCTCTCTTTAAACTGAAAAGACAGAAGATCGAAACAAATAGCAATTGCGACTAATACTTGAGAAAGATAAAAAGCTGACACGGTGATTCCTTAAGTAGTGACCTAGCAGATTTAAATTATGACGTTTCCGTTCTAAATAACGACATTACTGTTTTATGAATGATATTGAAGTTTAGACTTTTAAATTACCACTGATTACGGTGGTTGCAGACCCTATCAGTTTTATACGACCATTCGGCAATAGCTCTGTCGATACATACCCACCGCGGCGCGACGCTTGGTAAGCATTGAAATGCGCTTTGTTTAGTTTCTCGGACCAGTACTGTGTGAGAGCGCAATGCGCTGAACCCGTAACGGGATCTTCGTTAACACCCACCCACGGCGCAAAATAGCGCGAAACAAAATCAAGCTCAGAGTTCGACGACAACGCCGTCACAACAACGCCTCGACCTTTAATACGCTTTAGAGCATCAAAGTTTGGTGCTAAATCTAATAAAACTTGTTCGCTGACAACCTCAATAAACTGTTTGGTATCGAACTCACTGTATGACACGATTTGGTCTTCACACAGCCCTAAATATTCAAGCAAATCTTTATTGGCATCCAATCCAAGATCAAGCACAGTACTTGGGAAGTCGAGCTCGATTGTCGAGTCACAAACTGTGGCAGATAGCCCCCCTGAAAGCGTATCAAACGTCACAACCTCACCTACATTGACTAACCCTCTTTCCTTCATCACATGCGCTGTTGCCAACGTACCGTGACCGCATAATTTGACTTCAACTTCTGGTGTGAACCATTTCAACGTCATCGTATTGAGGGCTAAGAATGCCGTTTCTGATACTGCCATCTCTTCAGCAATCGAATACATCAACGACTCTTCTAAAGGTTCTTGTGAAATACAAACCCCTGCAGGGTTTCCTTTAAAAGCTTGAGTTGTGAACGAATCCACTAGATATATCTCTAAATTCACAATGGCTCCTAGCTCTGATATTGAATTGACATTGCAGCCTACAATAAGCACAAACACCCCTTGGTACAAGTGTTCAACAGCAACATTATTAATACTTATTTAAGAAGTAAGAAATCATAAACAAAGAGTTATGAAAAGAATTGGTGGATTAAGCTGAAGGTTTAATATAGGACAGATAAGAGATAAAGCGTATCAGCCCTGGTAGGAAACAAGCACACATTCGCGGCACATAGGCATTGTATCGTGCCACAAACGTGAGGTTACTCAGCAATGGTGACTCAATTAAATCTACTGATTCTACTGATTCTACTGATTCTACTGATTCTACTGACGTACCAGAGCAGATTTCACAATGGTCAAGCCAAGCAGACCCAGCATGACTCCTGTCACTTTATCAATATAGTAAGCAACACGTGTAAACTCTTGACGCACTTTAGGTGCAGATAACAGGAAGATGATCGCCGCATCCCATACAAATACAACCACCGTCATCCAAACACCTAACCCCAACTTAAACATGAAGCCAATGTCATTGTTCAACACAACCGTGAATAAGCTCAAATAGAACAAAAGGTTTTTGGGATTAAGGATTCCTGATAGAAAACCCGTAATGAATTCTTTGAGAAAAGTCGTTTGGTTGAAGCTATCTCCTTCGGTAACATCCATATTGCTGTAATTACATTTCTTCGCTCTTATCGCTTGCACAGCTAGATAAACAAGAAACACACCACCAATGATCTTCAGTACAATCATAACGGAAACGGATGTCGCTAGAATCGACCCTACTCCAACCAAGCACAAAGCAATATAAACCGCATTGGCACTGGCAATACCGAATGCAACGCCTAGTGCTTTTCTTCCCTTATTTCGAACAGCACTCTTCACCACAATCACAAAGTCTGGCCCGGGACTCAATAACGCTAGAAAGTGAGCAATCGCCACGGTAACAAAAATTCCGACTAAACCCGCATCCATAAACCAATGTCCTTATTGTAAATTTAATGCATTATTATTGCATAATTAACCTACAATTAGCTTTTTGGGTTCATTATTAGGGTATCGATACCAAGAGAATCAGACAGACAACACGTTTTCAACAGTCTCGTTAGGTAAAAGACGTCCCAAATAACACGATTTTTAATATTTAGACCGCTAAGCCATGATTTAGCTTGGTGTTTTCTATAAAGGCTCATTTATTCCCTAATTTGCGGGCTGAAAGTAAGTGGGCGCATCGAATATATTAGATTGTACTAAAATAAGAGTCGTAAATTTGAAGCAGGTCGCAAAATTTGGGCTACGATTTAGTTAAGCAAAGTAGGAAAGGAATCCGTCAGTGAAAGCATTTTATGTTTCAGTTCTTGCGTCATCATCCTTTTTAACTGGCACAGCGTTTAGCCAACAGAATGATATTTATCTCTACAATTGGGATGAATTTCTATCCAATAGCGTCGTGACCCAACTAAGCGACACGTACGGCATTTCTTTGAAACAGCAGTTTTTTTCTGATGAGTCGATCAGAGATGAAGTGCTATTAAGCGAACGTCGTGGCGCATTTGAGCTCGTCATTATAGAAAGTATAAAGCTCAATGCGTTAGCCAAGCAGAACCTGTTTCATAATCTCAGTGAGTTACAACACTCCATTGCTGGTAACATAGATTCACGGTGGGTTGAAGGATGTGGCGAATATGGTATTCCCTACGCTTGGGGGACTGCGGGAATCTTATATCGAAGTGACAAAGTAAACACTCCCACCTCTTGGAACACTATTCTCGAACCAGACACGAACAGCAGTGGCCGCATAAGTATGTATTACGAACCTACGGATTTGGTGAGTACGGCACTGTTAGCGAATCAATTTGATCCATTCACCAACAATGAGCAGGAACTTCGCGTTGCCTATAAAGCTCTTCAAGCTCAAAAACCTCACCTTGAAAGCAGTGAATATGTCATCGACTATATTCACCAACCCGAACGTCTCGCTAATATCGACCTTGCCTACGGGTATTCTGGTGACAGTTATGTGCTGAATGATGCCGAGCCTGACGCATCTTGGGCTTATGTCGTACCTCAAGAGGGCACTACGCTCTGGTTAGAATGTATTGCAGCGATCAATAATGGCGAGTTATCTGCACACGCAGCAACCATTCTCTCATTTTTATCACAACCCGATATCGCCGCTCAAAATGCGATGGACTCATGGTTTTCGACACCAAGCTCAAAAGCAAAAGCACTGACCTCTATAGAATATCAAAATGATACTGAGCTTTTCCCTAGTAAAGAGATTTTAGAACGCAGTTATCTGTATCAGCAACTCGAACCCAATAGTATTCAAATTCGTAACCGTATTGTCGACAGTTTGAGATAATTAATGCCAGTATTAAAGAAGTTGTATTTTGTGCTCATCCCAACGTTATTGTTCGTATTTACAATAGCCGGAGTGGTGACCTATAACTTAGCCTCTAACCATGCTAAGCACATGTATTTGGATGAAGTGCAATCCGATGTGAACACGGCTCTAGTGGCGGCTGAGTACGAACAACTTGGTTTATCTTTGTTAGTAAAAGATATTGGCTCTTCCCTGCAATTTCTACGCTACATCCAAAACCCGGGGGACTACACCACCTTATCCCTGTTGGAAAAAAGAGTGCTTCGAGTCTTAGACCAAAGCCGCGTCAATCAATTCGGACAACGTAATATCTATATCGTTGATCCTAAATTCAAACTCACACTCTCGACATTACGAGCAAACCCATTCGAAGGCTTAAAGATCCCTGATAACATTTATGAAAACGTCTTCGATATCTATACCTCTCTGATTAATAAAAACGAATTTTCCCAAGAAGGCTTCTCATATATATCTGTGAGTGGTGAACTTAGATACGCCTACGTCACTGCAATCGATCCTTACTTACTTCCACAAGACAAACGCGCAAACGACAGTTTAAATCGATACATATTGATTGCAGACGGTCCGTTGAAACAACTCTCCAACTTGCTGATAAAATACAACGATGATGACAATATGCAACTTCTGATTGAGCCATCATCGGATACTGCACTCATAGAGAATACCCAGTTCGTTATCAAATCGTTTGAACAAACCAAAGACCGAATTAAAGTTGAGATGAACAGTCGTCACTTCCTCGCTCAAATTAATATCCGTGAAAAAAAATTCAACAGAGAGAAAGCAGCCATTGCACAACAAACATTGTTAGGAAGCTTTAGCACGCTTTTTACCATCATGTTGATTGTACACATGGTCGTACGATATCAATTAGTGCGTCCACTCAAAGATTTACTGCACGAGATATCCATTGGTGGGCTTAAACTGCGGTACTTCAAACGCTCATCGGGAAACAGTGAGATCGATGGTCTAAAGAACGCCTATATTGATTCATTAACGGAATTGAAATTCGAAGCTGAATTTGATCAATTAACCAAATTAGCCAACCGACGCTCGTTCATCCGACACCTCGATGTGCGCTTGAAAAGCTCGATGAGCCCTCATTGCTACTTGGTTTGTTGGGACATTATCGACTTCCGTAAAATCAATGATTTATATGGAGCAAAAGTGGGTGACAATGTACTGGTGAGCCTAGCAAAAGCACTTAAAGGAACATTGCAGAACCAACAATCCTCTTTTGGCTTTAGTTGTAGTGATTATTCACTCGCAAGGCTGGGAGGAAATCAGTTTATTGCCATATTGGAAATAGGTGAACACCAATCAATAAACGAAGAAATCGAGAACATTAACAACATCCTAACAGGGACAACATTCCTTGATTACTATGGTTTCAGACTTTCAATTGCAACAGGTGTTCTGCCTGTCGACACCCCGAAATTTGAAGAGATATGGCACAGATGTATTGATGAAATGCTAATTAATGCGAAAGCTCACAGTGATGGGGAAAGTAGGATTGTTTATGGCGAAGAACTCATTCATTCACTAGAAAGACATGACGTTATCGAGAAAAGGCTATTGGAATGTTGTGAGAGCGACAACTTTGAAATTCGCTTTATGCCAATTTTCAATGCTCAGACACTTCATATCGACGGTGCTGAATGTCTCATTCGCTGTCCTGCTCTGTTTGACATTAAAGCTGGGCCCGATGAATTTATTCCGGTCGCAGAGAGGAGTAACCTAATATCCAAACTCGATATGTGGGTGATTAGCACCGCAATCAAAAGCTATAAAGAACTCTCAGAAATTCACAAGTACAAAGGCACCCTATCCATTAACATATCAGCAATGGAGCTCTATAACCGCAACTTTGCCGACAACATTCGTAAGGTACTCGAGCGTTATCAAGTGCCACCGGGCAACATCATTATTGAAATCACTGAAACCAGTTACGTAAAAAGCACCAAACTGACCGTCCAAACCATCGAGAGTATCCGAAACTTAGGTTTAAAAGTTTCCCTAGACGATTTCGGTACCGGTTACACAGCCTTTAATCAGCTCCTCCACTACCCTGTCGATGAGCTTAAAATTGATAAGAGCTTTATCGATAATATCGTAACCGACAAAGCCGATCGTAAAATGGTCGAGTCAATGGTTAACCTAGGCCACTCCTGTGACACTTTCGTCGTGGGAGAAGGTGTCGAATGTCTAGAGCAGTATCATCACCTAAGACAATCAAACTGCGACCTTATACAAGGGTATTTCTTTAGCCAGCCACTGACTTATATTGAGTTCATAGAATTTGTCCGTGACCATAATCCACAAGCTATTTTGGACCAGTATTCACTTTCAGAGCCAAACTCTGATCAAAGGATTGTGGCTCTGAATCAGAAACAATAGCCGTTCTACTTAACGCCACTGATACTGGTTTGGATGCTTGTATTCGCTCGGATGCTTGTATTTGCTTGGTTACTTTGATTAGTTTGGATACGTTAATCGTCATGGAAACTGGATAAGCACGTCCAGTCCCTTTCCTGTATAGCAGAATAGAGCTCAACAAGACGCAGAGGGGCAATCCCCCTGTGATGCATTCCTACAAGCAAACAGAAGTCTGATCTCCATAATTAGACAACTTCATTAGATCGGGAAAGGCTTTTAACGTTTTCGCTTAAGTACAAAATATGGAGATAATTAAGTAGAGTCACTAGGGTGGGACGAAACAACAAACGCTAGACTAAATCCACGATAGAAATTTAGCCTTGCATCGAGGTTAATAACTCCATCATATCTTGGGAGCTTATATTTTTCTTATGTCTCACTACGGCATCAATCATAAGCTCTAAGTTACCTGCAGAGATGTAATCACTGAGCACATCGTTGAACTTCTCCTGAATTTCATCACTTGCATACAAATGGTCCGGAATAAAAAATAAGAACTGGCTTCCGCTACTACGAAATGAAATGGTGCTTTCTGGGATCTTTCCAGTAAGTGATTTAGCAGCCGAACTCACTACAAGGTCACCATATTCAAGCCCATATTTCTGGTTAATTTCACTTAGATTTCTGATGTGTACGAAGTAAAGATCAAAGTTACTTTCTTTTTGATAATTGTTTTTGACGAACTTCATCAATGACACTCGATTTCGAAATCCTGTGATGAAATCTGTAGTATGAAGCTTTCTTTTAACAGAGAAGTCTATGTAAAAAATAGCGCCTGTCATCAACAAGAGGCCAACAAGAAAAACGCTACTGATTCGATGGACGGTGACTAAGTTATCAACCATTGAGGTGTTTTCTTCAATCACAGGGCTTTGTAATCGAAACTTATCGTTAATAAAATCGACGAGTGTGTGGTAGCAAATATCGACCTTTTTCTGTAACGATTCCTTGGGCAACAACCCTTGGCTGACCAGTTTAATCGAGGGCTCCAAGCTCTTAAATTTATCAAATTCCGCTGTGAAATAGGGCTTAAAGTTTGCTGACTTGATGAAATTGGAAGACTCAGTGCTGTTAATCAATATGTCAAAACGGCTCCACGTAATATCGTACGCTAACCATAACTCATCATAATCAATGGTTTCAGAACGGCTTACCATCAAGAAATTAGCGTATTCTTTCACCAATTGAAAGACGAACCACGTTGCCTCATTTTGTCGTGTAGAAAAACTCTTATTAATATCGTTAATGCGGGTAACACTGTAGATATTAACGGTGAGCACCACTGCCGCTAAAAATAACACGACGACTTTAATGGCAGTCAATGACAGCAGCTTTTTCATACTAAGCCCTTACAAATGAATATCGCGTATCTGCCAGATCATCTTGGCATGGAAGTCTGTATTATCTATATCTGGCGTCGAAGAAAGTGGGTATATCAACCAGTACGGACCTTTTTCTCTTACTGACATAAATTGGCCATTTAGTTTAATCGCAATGATCGGCTGGTAATCGTCAAAGTCTTCTTTGGGTACCGCTATTTTATAGTCGTTTAGTGCAACAAAAGTGACCTGCGAGGCCATGGGTAAGTCCTTTGTTTCAAGCACCGTTTGTAAGGCCACACCGCTATAAACCAATTCCCCATCCAGCCAAGGTAATGAGGTGGTAATCTCTTTTTGAGGGAGCAATAGCAGTTGTTCTCGACTGAATTGATGCTTTTGCCCTAGGTGATCGAATATTGTGAGTTCGGATGCTGCAAAAATAGAAAATGAACACAGTGAAAGTATAAACAGAAGTGCAGCTCTCATTTTAAACTCCATTCTAAAAAGGTCACTAAATTGAGTCTAGTTCATATTGGTCATTTGACTTGCTTAGACATTGCCTATTTTCTCAATGATGCAGTTCGACTCTTTCTCAGATAACGTTTCATTCCTGTAACCAGGTGCGAACAACACCTTACCCTTCTCTAAATAAGACTTTAATTAACGTTCATACCAGTAATCCCGGCTTTTTAAAGGCAATGAGTAATCCAATCCAACCACTGAATACGTACTGACCATCAAAATTAACAATAAATATGAGTCAGTAAGTAGCAAGAATGCTTGTTGCTGCATAACCTTTAATCGAACGTAAGCAGCTTTGAGAGCCTATTTTTCTGATATCTGTCACTTCTATTCCACCAGCAGGTATTGTGTGTCGCTCTTAAAAAAGCTTACTCATTTCATAATCAAGGGAATCGAGAATGAGTTTGAATATAAAAAAATTTAACCCCATGACGACACTTTCAACCCTAGTAATGACGTTGGTCATGTTTCCTGTTTCTGCTGACGTTAATCAAGAACAATTCGAGTTAGGTAAGCAGAAAGCAAAGGTGTGCATGACCTGCCATGGCGTTGATGGCATCTCAACGCAAGACCCCTACCCGAACCTTCGCGGTCAAAAGGTGGGATATCTCATTTCCTCGTTAAAAGACTATCAGACAAGGGAAAGAACCAGTGGTTTGGCAATTCTCATGCAGCAACAAGCCGACACACTTTCAGACCAAGACATCCGCGACATTTCCTATTTCTATTCAATGCTCGGCAACGATTCAAACTCACTCAACGAATCAAATTCAGTCAGCGAATAAAAGCTTTAGGCAAGGAGCCTTGTTATGGAACAAGTGACACCGCAATACAACATTAAGGTCGTTAAGTACTTCATCATCGCGTCTTTAGTGTGGGCAATCGTAGGTATGATCATCGGGGTGATTCTCGCCGCGCAATTGTATTGGCCAGTCTTAAACTTCGATTCTCAATATTTCCAGTTTGGTCGACTGCGCCCGCTACATACATCTGGGGTGATTTACGGGTTCGTCGTGAATATCTTGATGGGGACATCTTTGTACATTGCCCAGCGAACAGGCCATTGTGAGTTGTTCAATAAAAGCCTTTCATGGATGGTATTTTGGGGATGGCAATTTATTCTATTGCTTGCGGTCATTTCCTTACCCGCAGGCCACACCAGCTCAAAAGAGTATGCAGAGCTTGAATGGCCAATCGACTTAATGATCGTGCTGGTTTGGGTGCTCTATGCAGTGTTGTTCTTTGGCACCCTAGCCAAGCGTAAGGTTAGCCACATCTTTGTGGCTAACTGGTTTTTTGCTGCTTTCATTATCGTTGTTGCCATGATTTTCATTGTGAACAATCTTGCGATGCCGGTTTCGGCCATGAAGTCCTACTCTGTATTCGCAGGTGCTCAAGATGCGATTGTTCAATGGTGGTGGGGACATAATGCCGTTGGTTTCTTACTGACCGCTGGTGTGATCGGTATGAATTACTATTTCATACCCAAAGCGGCGGATCGACCTATCTATTCGTACCGCTTGTCTGTGATCCATTTCTGGGGCTTGGTCGGCTTTTACACGTGGGCCGGAACGCACCACCTAATCTACTCTTCCGTTCCCATCTGGATTCAGAACATCGGAATCGTGATGTCTTTGATCCTGTGGCTCCCTTCTTGGGCCGGTGCGTTCAATAGCGCAATGACCCTTCTACAAAACAAAGAAAAGCTGAAGTCCGACTACATTCTTTTATTCTTTTTCTCAGCGATTCTTTACTACTGCTTGGCAACATTCGAAGGCCCGCTACTTGCTATTCGCTGGTTCAATATGGTGGCACACAACACCGAATGGATAATCGGCCACGTACATTCCGCAGCACTCGGATGGGTGGGAATGTCAGGGATAGCGGTTTTTTACTACTTCATTCCACGCTTGTGGGGCCAAACCGACCTTTGGTCACGACGACTGATTAAGTGGCACTTCTGGCTTGCTCATGCTGGTGTCGCTATTTATGCGATTGCGCTTTGGGTCGCGGGGATCGGTGAAGGTTATATGTGGCTCGCTCAAAATGAAAATGGCGAACTAATATACAGCTTTGTAGAGGCTATGGACTTTAAAGCACCTTGGTTGTTCTTACGATTCTTTGGTGGTGCGCTGTTTGTTCTGGGTTTATTCCTAATGGCATTTAACTTATTTAAAACCGTTCGTATGCCAGTAGTACATAACGCTAAACACGCCGTTAATGAGGGGGCTTAAATGATGAGTAAAGACTTTACACATTCAATCGTCATTTTAATTTTGACCACAGTTGTCGTCGCTTCCTTTTCTCTTTTGGTTTGGGTAGTGCCCAGTATTGTCCGTGGTGACGATATTGCCAAAGGCAGCTTAGCGATGCCGCTCACACCTATTGAGTTGGCAGGGCGAGACATTTACATCAGTGAAGGCTGTCATGTATGTCACACACAAATGGTTCGCCCTCTAGAGCCAGAAGTGAAACGTAATGGTCGTCCGAATAAAGAAGCAGACGATATCTATGAATTCCCTAACTTGTGGGGTTCCAAACGTACAGGGCCAGACCTTACTAACCTAGGTAGAAAGTATTCTGACCAGTGGCATGCTATTCATCTAATTGACCCTCGAAAAGTCGTACCGACATCGATCATGCCCGCCTACCCTTGGTTATTTGAACAGACTCTGTCAGGTGACGACATAAGCGACAAAATGGAGACCCTCCGCATACTTGGCGTTCCTTATACTGACCAAGAAATAGGCGATGCCAGATTACAAGTAAGAGGAAAAACCAAAGGTGAAGCTCTGATCCGCTATCTACAAAGCCTTGGTAAAGATACGTCACAGGAGGTATCACAATGAGTGCATTTTGGAATCTATGGGCGGTAATTTTAACCTTAATATTCTTTGTTTTGATGGTGTCTGTTGTCGTTAAATACTGGCGTAGCAATCACCAGGCCGATCAAGACCACACCCTTGGTACTTTTGATGGCATTGAAGAAAAAGATGCGCCACCGCCAAAACTACTCTTTGTTAGCTATGCCGTTGCCTTCTTAATGTCTGCAGGCTATTTAGTCCTTTACCCTGGATTAGGGGAATGGGAAGGATTAGTCGATTGGAAACAAAGCGACGATAAGCTCAGCTCACCCAGCACAACGTTAAACGAGCAATTTTCTCAAACAGCAGAGACAACCCTCGAAGGCTTGGCTGGTGTTCCTGAAATAGTGAACAGCGGGCAGATTCTGTTCCAAACTCACTGCGCGGCTTGTCATCGTGACAACGCTCAAGGTCAGAAACACTTCCCTAACCTTATTGACCAAGAATGGCTATATGGTGGTAGTGATGAAGCGATCATTCATTCGATCGCCAAAGGGCGAAATGGTGCGATGCCGGGTTGGAGTGAGATAATGCGACCCGATGAAGTGGCTAAGGTTTCTTACTACTTAGCTTCCCTCAATCAACGCCATACCGATGTTCCAGAAGTGAAAGTCAAAGTCGGCAAAGAGCTGTTTGCAAAATACTGTTCGTCTTGTCACGCCGATGGTTCTATCGCGAATCCGGCGATCGGCGTCCCTGATCTTTCCGACGATATTTGGCTGCATGGCGGCAGTATTGAAGAGATACAACACACTATCAATAAAGGCTTGAACAACCTGATGCCTGCGTTTGATAAACAGCTTACGGAAAACGAGATACTCGCACTGGGTGCTTACATCCGACATGCGGGATCAGAGCAGCAGCAAAGACTCGCGAACCTAGAAGCTCAGTCTATTGAACGTGGTGAATACCTGGCTTATGCCGGTGACTGTGTCGCGTGTCATAGTGCCGAAGGTGGCGAACCTTTTGCTGGCGGACTGCCTTTTGTGACACCTTTTGGCACCGTCTATTCAACCAATATTACTCCCCACACAACAGAAGGTATTGGTACTTATGACTTTGATGATTTCCAAGCCGCGTTAGTTGCAGGTAAAGGTAAGAATGGTTACCTGTACCCTGCAATGCCTTACACCTCTTATCAATACCTCACCGACCAAGACATGGTCGATTTGTGGGAATACATGCAGTCAATCACCGCGGTGCCTCGCCGCAATGACGACAACAGCATGATGTTCCCATCGAACATTCGTCTAGGGTTGCTCGGTTGGAACATTGTGTTCATGGATACCGACCCGATTGACTATCAAGTGCCTGAAGAGCTTAAATCGGAAGTCGAAAACGTTGAGAAATGGCAACAAGGGAAATATTGGGTTGCTGGTCTTGGACATTGCTCTGAGTGCCATACCCCGCGAAACATTGCTCAAGCTCTGATACCTGAACGTATTTTCCAAGGTAACTTGATTGACGGTTGGAATGCGCCCGATATCACGGCCAACGAGCTGTATGTCGATGGTTGGGATGAAGCGACACTTACCGATTTCTTACACACGGGTCACTCAGACAAAGGTACTGCTTTTGCGGGCATGGCAGACGTAGTAAAAAACAGCCTCAGCTTGATGACACGTGAAGATATAGAGTCGATGTCTTATTACCTACTCAGCGGTGACATCAACAACACCATTGCCAGTGACGCGGTTCCGTTAAAGCCTAAAGGGTTTGATGAAGACTCTTACGCGACTGACATTTACACTACGTATCGCCAGACATGTGGAGCTTGTCATGGTGACGATGGTAAAGGACGAGACCCAATTGCCCCTACGCTATTGAATAACGGCATTATCATGCACAGCGACCCATTCAACACTATTGCGGTGACTGTGCGCGGCCTACAACCCACCTATCTCGACAAAGACAGAAACTTCATGCCAATGGCAAGCTTTGAAGATGTGCTGTCGGATCAAAGGTTGGCTGAGTTGATCACCTTCGTGCGATTGCACCTTGGAGATAGAGAGGAACCCGTCACAGCGGAACACGTACGAGAGGTAAGAGAAACACTTGAAGCAGCAGGTTACGCTGGAGGATTACACACCACTCCAGACATGTATGACCGCAGAGACAACACCATCAATATCCGGTAACAGACAAATGGCTTAGAAAGTGAGTTGCAATAAACCAAAGGGAGACCAATGTGTCTCCTTTTCTTTTGTCTAAACGCACCCTTTCGACGCTTTGCCAAACAACACAATTGTAACCAACTGATTACACAATTAAGCAGAGCTGCACATAATGCGATCAATCTCGCAGAACAAAGATGACATCAAGTGCATAATATACAAAATTTTATAAAGGTGTACTAAGGACAGATATGGATACAACTACACTCATCTACGATACGTTGGAAGGCCTGTCGAGCGCAAAGCCACAGCAACACGCTCAAATCCGCCAAAATCTATATAACCAATTAGATTTATCATTTGAGAAGCAGTTGGCTTTGTATTCATCAGTTCTTGGTCCAGCAAGTGCTGGTAGATTGACCGATTTGGATAGTGCAGTGATGTCTGCACGCAAGATTGTTGGCTTAGAAAACAGCTAAACAACCTTCAACCTATCTCAACTTTAACGCTGCCATTGTACAGCGTTTTCTTGTTTCTAGCGTATCTGATTTCTAACGTAGATAGCTTCTGACGTAGATAGCCTTTAACGCAGATGGCCTCTAACGTAAATCGTCTAATTATTTTGGCAAGTTTTCTAACGCTTCAACCATCGTCATTAATTTATCTACAATTCTTTCGCCATCGACTCTCAAGCCATTGTGCTCATACTCGTTGGTGATCCACGCTTTTGAGTTTGGAATGTTCGCCAGCGTTTCACGGCTGTAATCCAGTTCTACGTACATGTCGTCAGCGTAAACTGCACATGCCATTGGAACCGTATTCTTGCTTAGCTGCTCTGCATTGTACAAAGAACCCCAATCTGACTTCTCAGCTAATAGATTGGCTGCTTCACGCAGTGGCTTCAACGTTTCTAGTTGATCGAACATCCATGGGTACACCATTTCTCCGGTAAACCAGAACTCGCTACCCGATTGGTAGTTAAAGTGTGGGTACTGCTCGCGTACTCGGTGTGCAGACCAGTTAGACGCTGCACCTTGGCAGTAAATCGATTCATGCAAAATCGCGTAGATTGGGTTCGTTAGGTAGCCCTGCTCTTGCTGCATTTGATTTAGGAAACTATAGCTTAACTGCTTGCTTCCGCTCACTTCAACAAACGCACTCTCCAATGTGAAATACATCGGCAGATTCGCTTCTCCGCCACCAAGGTTAATACCAATCAGCTGGAACTGTTCAACTGTAAACACCTGACCGTTTGGCAGTCTCACATCGTTGTTGAGCAGGTAATCAGAGATCTCGCGACACATAGCTTGTGCTTGTGGGAACTGAGCAAAAAAGGCTCTGTTTTTATCTTCTACACGCTTGTAAGTCGCACGATAAACATCATCAGCTTCGCGTTCAATAGACGGAATACCACCCGTTACATAACAACGCTGCAAGCTCTGTGGGAACAGTGACAAATAGCTCAGTGTACAGAAGCCACCAAAGCTTTGACCAATCGTCGACCATTGTTTAATACCAAACTGCTCACGAATCGCTTCAGCGTCACGAACGATGTTATCCGCTCTGAAATGCGTTAAATATTCGACTTGTTGTTCTGGAGACAGATGGGCCAAAGTTTCATGGCTAATCACTGTGCTTTTGCCTGTGCCGCGTTGGTCAAGAAGCAGAACACGATAGTTTTGCAAAGCACGCTTCAACCAACCAGATTGGCCGCTTACTCGTGGAGAAGGAAAGCCTGGGCCGCCCTGAAAGTAGATAAGCCACGGCAGCTCTTGCGCATCTTTAGCGAGATCAACCAGTTCACGTGCGAAGACTTGGATCTGTTGTCCATCTTTGGCTTGATAATCAAGTGGCAACTCGAAAGAGTGCTGACGATACAGGGTGGTTCCATCAATAAAGTTAGCTTGCACGCTTCATTCCTTTTTATCTGATTCTAAAGTCATTGGTACGAATAAAAATGGCGCCCTTTAGCACCCATATGAGCAAGATACGCATAGTAGCTTGTAAATGAAACCGTTTGTTTAACATGAATGTGAACGTGCTTCGTTTAATTGTTCAATTACCTCTCAACGGGTAACAACGTGTGTCAAAACAGTCAGTCTAGAAGAGGTAAATCCAGCGAGAGATCAAAAGAGTGAAGCAAAAAAAGAGGGACAAATAAAAAGAGCTTAACGAGGTGAGGATACGTTAAGCTCTTTGGTTTTATCTATGTTGATAAACTAACTGGGTTATTTGCCGTTAATCTATCGAATCTATTTGTTCTAATGAACCTATTAAATCTAGCGACTACGAAGCCGTCAGTTCACCTGCACCTTGAGTCGAACGTTGGCTACTTTCGACAAGGATAGCCGTCGCAGTCTCTTTCAACGCGCCCCACTCTCCATCATCAACCTCAATGCCATCGTTCCACGCTTTCTCTTGAGTTTTAAAAAGTGCTTCTGATTCAATGTGTGTTTGGTAGCCATCTGACAAACGTTCGATATCGAAATCCTGGACGGAAAGTTCGATGGTCATATTGTGGATATGTTCGACCGATGCCAGTGGCAAATCTGATAAAAACAGTTCTGGAGCAACGCAACCACGATTAAGAACATACAAAGTGCTCTTAGGGTTAGAGCCGTTATCCCAACGAGCCATGCACGCAATACCTTTCGCTGCCAGTTTTACAAGCTCGCTGTACGCTAACCAACGGTTGTGGCAGTTGTTTAGCTCGATTTTCAGCGTCTTTTTGCCGACCATTTTTTCAATGGCGTAATCCATCACCACAGGAAGATGACACGCTAAGCTCGCCTTGTGCAGGTCCACTTCAACTGTGTTGTCGCTTCTCACTTGGATGTCTACAGGGCAATCGTCTTCTAGCCCCATAAAATTGCTCGCATTGTTAAAATGACGAACGCCATCCAAACCGACCATTTGTAAATCTGCCACCATGTTCGCTATCACATCGGCTTCACCACATGTACGACGCATACCCAAAAAGGCTTTATTAACGGCCGCTACCAGTTCATTGTGAGAAACGATCATAACGATTTACCTCCATGTTGAGCGTCGATATGTGTAGGAACTTTATTTGAGTCAGCCATCTCCGCTTCACTCGGTAACAGCGGGAACACCCATTCGTCCTGATGAATTTCATCAAGCAGCGGTGCGCCTTGGAAAAACGTCACTCGAACCCAACGGTCTGAGCGAGGATCAAACTTCGTTGCACCAAACATTGCTAGCTTACAACGCAGTAAGTGCATTGGTGGCGAATCTTGGTGCAACACATTCATTTGAATGTCGCCCATCGCTTTGTTTCCTAGCGTCCACACTCGACGTGCAATTGCACGGTACTGTGGCTGTTTAACAAGAAACTCAGCCAATGACAGTTCTGGCGCGAATTGCAATAACGCATGGTACAAACGGTAAGCTTGACGGCCGATATCTAACGGCAGTTCACGCTCTTCGCCGAGTTCCTCGCCTCGGACACCGAGCCTTGGCTCTTCTTTGTCTTGAGAGCGATACCAGAACCAGTAGTTATTTTCTGCTTTCGTAAAGTCAGTCGTGATCGCCCAACGGTACTTTTCTTCTAACACAACCAAAAGGTCTTGAATCTTTTTACCGCTTGGAAGCGACAGCGTTTCGCTACAATTCATTTGCTCTTGATGGGCGTCCACTAATTCTGGGTACAATTCCATCAAGCATGAGATAAGAATTTCTTGGGCTTCCATACTCATGTGCTTAGATTGTTCAACTAACTGCGCCCATGTCTCGCAATGGTTCACAGAAGCTTCTAATGACTGTTCTGCGTGTTTCAACTCATCAACAGCGGCTTTGTTCAGCTCTTGTTGGTTTTCATTGATGGTAACAACTTGTTCTAAATGACAAATCGCCTTTTTAACGTATGTACGTAGTGGCTCAATCAACGCCGTATCGGTCTGACTAGCCAACACGTCCGCCAATGCATGTTCACGGGTTGTCATCCATTGATCGACAATACTTGGGTGGTTAATAAGGTATGGCGCCATGCCTAAACCAGTCGCATTACCAACACCAAGGTAACGTTGTAATCCTCTGTGCAAGGTAATCGCTTGTTCGCCGCCCTGTTGCTCTGCTAGGTAATGAACCCAATCTAGGCTGAACTCACGCAGCATATAAACCGCACACATTTGCGCACTAAATGACTGATTAAAATCTTCATTTTTCTCTAAGATTTTAAAGTCTGCAATGCCAAATTTGCCATTACCATAAACGGCAGTGGTTCTTAGGATGTAACCTACTTCAGCCAGTTCTTTTGGCGTTGGTTGAACACCTTTCGCCAGGTGACTCACGATGTGTTCAAACACACGTACACTTTTGTTTGCACGCGCTAAAACAAGTACGTTATTTGGATTACGGCCGGCTTCTTGTAGCGGTACATTCGCACGAAGTCTTTCAAGTAGGGTGACATCAACATCACCAAGAACAAGCGCAAACGTTACGTCCCACTTTTCAGCAATTACACGGTCATTTCGTTCGTCGTCTGCAATTTCATCGCAAAAAACAACCAAATGATAAACATGGTTTGGCGTCGCTAGCTTATAGATAACATGACCAAAACCGTGAGCGTCTAATTGCCACTCATGTTTCGTCACTTTCCATTCTTGCTGCGCCATTTTACGAATCAAAGTTCTCACGAAGCTGATGCGTGTTTGGTGCATAGCACCTAGCCTTTCCGGTGCCATGACGACGGTTGCGTCACGCAATGCTGATTCAGTGTAGGTAGAACGATGTGCATCCATTTTGCTCACCACCTTATAGTTATAGGATTTTGCTAGCCATTCAGAACCGATCGTTGCCATCATTTGAAGCATTCGTTTTTACAGTGTGTTGGTTAGCGTTCACGTTATTTGGGGTAAGAGAACTCACCCCTTATTATTTGTCCTGACTAGATCGATTGACCTAGATACGTGCCGCCCGGTGTATCTTCACCAGTACGGTTTTTCTGTTCCTCTCGGAATCTTGTGTCAGCCTTCTTTCAAAGGCTGACACCTTGTTTCTTTTTCATTTTTAGAGAGCGTTTTCTCTACAGGCTCTTTTCTTTACAGACCCTGCTCTTCTACAAACCCTGTTCTTTTGCCATCTTGATTGCGATTTGAGGCGCATTCCAAAGCGATGGCAGTAAGATTATGGACACCGGTACCGCTGTGATAACAATGAACGATTGCAGCGCAGAAATACCGCCAGAACCAAGGGAAATCAGAATTAACGCTGTTACCCCCATCATCACACCCCAGAAAGTACGAATAATTGCATTAGGTTCTGTCTCACCACTGATAACCACACTGATGGTGTAAGTCATCGAGTCACCCGTCGTTACGATGAAGATCGTGGTTAAGATCAAGAACAGAATAGAGATTAACATTGGCATAGGTAGCTGCTGAGTTACTGCCAGTAGCGCACCTGGTAAGTTGAAGCCTTCGAACGCTTTACTTACACTGCCTGGATCTGCAATTTCGAACGCAAGACCAGAGCCGCCAACAATCGTGAACCAGAAGCAAGTTACAAACGGTGCAATAAGGCTAATGGTTGATACCAATTGGCGAATACTACGACCGCGTGAAATACGAGCGATGAAGATTGCCATCATTGGGCCGTAACCTAAGAACCAACCCCAGAAGAACACTGTCCACCAGCTTAACCATCCTTCGTCACCACGGTATGTTGCCATTGGGATGAAGTTATCTATCATGCTGCCTACACCTTGGATGTAGCCATTGAAGATGAAGTTCGTTGGGCCGAAGATCAGAATGTAGACCATCAATGCCATTGCTAAAATTACGTTGTAACGGCTTAGCATTTGCATTCCGCGGTTTAGACCACTTAATGCCGACAATGTGTAAAGCACGATAGCGAACAAGATGATGATTAGCTGTGTTGTGAAGCCATCTGGAATACCAAACAGTTCGTTCAGAGCGTAGCTGACTTGCAAGCCCAAGAAGCCGATCGGACCGATAGTACCCGCCGCTACAGCGACAATACAACATGCATCAATCAGTGCGCCAGTGTGGCCTTTCAGTGCTCTTTCGCCCAAAACTGGGTAAAGCAAAATACGAGGTTTAAGAGGCAAGCCTTTGTCGTAGTGAAGGTGCATAACCACGATAGACGTTAAGCTGCCCACAATTGCCCATGCGAGGAAGCCCCAGTGCATGAATGATTGTGATAACGCATTCACCGCGCCTTGTTGTGCGTTTTCTTGTGCGCCATACAAGGGTGGTGGGCTAACGTAGTGAGCGATAGGCTCTGCTGCCGCCCAAAATACACCGCCACCCGCCAATAGCGTACAGAAAATGATAGCCATCCAACGGAAGCCATCCATCTCAGGTTTAGCTATGCCACCTAGGATAACCTTACCTGTTCGCCCTGCCGCTAGGCCAAGACCAATAAGAAAAGTCAGAAGAAGGAGCATTTGCCAGTAAGGGCCGAACACTTTTACAGACCATGCAAAGCCCGCGTTTACTAGACTTGATAACAGCTCGCCATCAAATAGAGCAAGGGCTACAAACAGAGCGATAAAACCGCCGCTGTACCATAGTGCTGGGTTGGTTAGTCCTAATTTGTCTGAAGTAGATTCAGACTGTGTATTTTGGCTTGTTGTATTACTTGCTGTGTGTGTTTGACCCGCATTTACGTTTGAAGATTTCACGCTATTGGTTAAATCAGACATACTCTGACTCCAGAGGTTTCTTTGCAGCTGTCACTTTAATGATGACTACAAGAGGTGTATTTAACACCTGCCCTATTGTTTTTTGTGTTGGGCAGGCTAATCCATGTTTGGGTTACCGCGTTGCGAAATAGACCGTTGTTCCTTTTGAATAGTGACATTGGTTAAAACAGCACGTCTAAATGAACGTTAATTAGAAGGCTGCTAATTCGATGATTGCTACTGAGAAAGCACTTAACCCTTGCTTTGAGGCTCTAGGCCATCTTTCAAGAAATTAAACCAGTTTTCTCCCAAGACTTGCCCAGCTTCAGACTCGCTGAAACCATGACGCATCAATCCGTTATAAATATTTTCCATACCCGCACTACCGCAGAACCAAGGCAACGCATCTGGCCAACCTGAGTTGTTCGCAGAGCCTTCGCCGTAGTCCATTGCTTTAGACCAACGACCATTTCTCATCCATTCAAGAACGGCTTGAGGCTGGTTTAAGCATAGGTCACTGCCAATTCCTAGGTGCTCTACGCCGACCATATCGGCTGTCGTCGCAACCATTTGGCAGAAGTCTTCCAACGTACATTGGCTGCCGTTTGGTAGGTGGAATGGGTATAAGCTGAATCCGATTAAGCCACCGCGTTCGGTGAGGGCTTTAATCACATCGTTTGATTTGTTTCGTAGTGCATCATGAGCAAACGTTGGGTTCGCATGGCTGATACAAATAGGACGAGAAGACAGGTCAATCGCTTCAAGTGTTGAACGCTCGGCACTGTGAGACATATCGATGATCATGCCCACTCGGTTCATCTCTTCGATGGCTTGTTTACCGAAACGAGTAATACCGGTGTCGTTCTTCTCGTAGCAACCTGTCGCTAATAAACTCTGGTTGTTGTACGTCAGTTGCATGATCAGAAGACCTTGTTTGCGCATCACTTCGATAAGACCAATCTCATCATCGATTGGAGAACAGTTTTGAGCACCAAGGAAAATACCGACTTTACCGGTCGCTTTTGCAGCCTCAACATCAGCCATTGAGTGAATCGGCATGATAATGTCTGCATTCTGCTCGAATCTTAAGTTCCACTCTGCAAAGCGAGATAAGGTTTCACGAGCTGTCTCGTGGTAAACCGCGGTAGCGTGAACTGCTGTAATGCCGCTCGCCTTTAGTGTTTGGAAATATTCTCTGTTCCAATTGCAGTATTGCAATCCATCTATAACAATCCGTTGCTGGTACATAACCACTCCTATTGAAAGCTCAGTGTTCTAGCTCGGTTTTGAAAACACGCTCAAATAACATGTTTTCAAAAATGGGTTAAATCACTTGTCTAAGTTCGTTTGCTGCTTTGGTTTGGGTGTTGGCCTGACTCTGTGAATCAGGCCAATTCGGTAGCTGGATAGCTAGGGACTTAATATCCTCAGCTATCCAATTCTTAAAAGTGGATTAGTAAGGACGCTGGTAAGCCGTCTTCACTACTGTGTAGAACTCTTTCGCGTATTGACCTTGTTCACGAGGACCGAAGCTAGACTCTTTACGACCACCAAACGGTACGTGGTAATCGGTGCCCGCTGTTGGTAGGTTCACCATCACACAGCCTGTTTGCGCTTGTTGCTTGAACATCGCGCTAGTACGTAGGCTTTGAGTAATGATGCCGCCCGTTAGACCAAAGCGAGTATCATTGGTTGTCGCGATAGCTTCTTCTAGGTCAGCGACACGAATCACGCTTGCCATTGGTGCGAACACTTCTTCTTGGTTCACTTCCCAGTCGTTCTTCGTGTTCAAGAACAGCGTTGGAGACATGTAGAAACCTTCAAGTTTCATGCTTAGGCGTTCGCCACCAAATGCGAGCTCACCGCCGCTTTGACGTGCTTTCTCAACCCAACCTAGGTTTGCTTCAAGTTGGTTGCCGTCAACAACAGGGCCCATGAATACGCCGTCTTCTAGTGCGTGACCCACTTTCAGCTCGCTCATACGTTTGATCAGTGCTTCAACGTATTGGTCGTGAATGCCATCCATAACCACTAGACGAGAAGATGCGGTACATTTTTGACCTGCGCCAGAGAATGAACCTGCGATAGTTGCATCAACGGCGGTTTGGATATCAGCATCATCAGCAACCACAAGTGCGTTCTTACTGCCCATCTCTAGTTGGCAACGAACGAAGTTTGGCGCTGTAGCCGCCGCAACCTTACGACCTGTATCAACAGAACCAGTAAAGCTCACACCGTTCACTTCTTTAGAGTTGATCAGTGCATCACCTACTTTCGAACCGCTACCTAGAACAAGGTTAAACGTGCCTGCTGGCATGCCTTGGCGGTGGATAATTTCAGTTAGCGCAACCGCACTTGCTGGGGTTAGGTTTGCTGGTTTCCAGATAACGCTGTTACCGAAAGCCAATGCTGGAGCGATTTTCCAAGCCGCTGTTGCTGTCGGGAAGTTCCAAGGAGAGATGATGCCGATAACACCCACCGCTTCACGAGTCACTTCAACAGAAACGCCAGGGCGTACTGATTCTGCGTTGTCGCCAATTTGACGAAGTACTTCAGCCGCAAAATACTGGAAGAACTGACCTGCACGGTAAATCTCACCACGACCTTCAGCAAAAGGCTTACCTTCTTCACGAGAAAGCAACGTACCTAGCTCATCACAACGTGCAATCAGCTCATCACCAATCGCTTGAAGTACCGCTTGCTTACGTTCAATCGGCGTTTTTTCCCACTCTGGTTGAGCGTGCTTCGCCGCTGAAATCGCTTGTTGAACTTGGTCAGCACTTGCTTGTGCAAAGTTACCGATGTTTTCAGAAATATCTGATGGGTTAATGTTCGCAACGGTGCTTACACCCGCTTGCCATTCGCCGCCAATGTAAAGTGCGTTTTCTGCTTGAACATTCTGTAATTGAGTCATCATTCTGTCCTTGTAACGGTTAGGTTGCGGTTGAGTCTGGCAACCATCTGGTTAATTAATAAACTGTTAATATTCAGGTAATTAATTGCTAAAATAAGATGTATATTTTGTTTCTAAAGTGAACCAAATCGCTTGTATCAATAAACCACTTCAATTTAAAAGAGTTTTGAACCGCAAATAGCTTTAGTTCACAGTCTGATTATTCAGGTTGAGAGGCTGATGCGTAAACCACGAACTCGACCAGCATCTCTTCTCTTGCTAACCCTGCAACGACGACCGCAGCACGGTTTGGATAAGGTGCATTGAAGTATTCTCCGTATACGCTATTTACCGTTTTTAGATATTCACGGTCTGTCACGTAAATCAGAACTTGCAGCACTGAATCCATAGATTCGCCTGCGCACTCCAATGTATGAACAAGGTTGTTAAAAGTCTGACGCGTTTGCGCTTCGATACCGCCTTCTACTACTGCGCCAGTTTCATCAATTGGAATCTGCGCTGTGTATAGAGTGCCGTTATTAACGATTGCCCACTCTAGTGGTGCTTTTGAAGCGAAAAGCTCGGTTTTTACTGGGTGTTTTTTAGTTTGTGCGTTCACGATTCCATCCAACTTTGTAACAACTATGTTTCAAGATGGTTAAATACTGCACCTTGACGACTGATAAATCTAACGGTAAATTTTGTGCATTTGATAAATAAAATCTATCACCTTTCAAAAAGTAAGGTATAGCAAGGGCTAGAGAAGGATCAGTGCGATGAGTATTAAGCTACAACAGTTAAAACATTTTGTTTTAGTAGTCGAAGAAGGCGGATTTCGAGCGGCGTCTCACCGTGCAAATCGATCACAAGCGGCACTTTCTACGTCGATAAAAGAGTTGGAAAAAATACTTGGCCAGCCACTGTTTGAAACAGGCAACAAATCAACGCTGACACCTTTCGGGGAAATATGTTTGCCAAAGATCATTCAATTCCTGAATGTTTACAAAGCTTTAGATAATGACTTGCGCGCAGCCGCGGCAGGACAACAAGGAAGAGTTCGAATAGCAAGCGTACCATCAGTAGCGGCAAAATTAATCCCTAGTGTTTTAGGGGCTTTTTGTGAACAGTACCCGAATGTTGAAGTCAGCTTGATTGATGATAACGCGGCGGGTGTAGAAGCAAGATTGCTGTCTGGAGAGGTGGATGTTGCCCTCGGAAATAGCTCCCATTTAGAAGAAGAAAGCATCGACTTCACGCCTTTACTCTCCGATCCTATCGGTGTGGTGTGCCTCAAAGACAACCCTATCGCCTCTCAACGAGAGGGAATAGAATGGCAAACGTTGTTAAAACAACCCTTCATCCGCAACGGGACTTGTACCCTACTTGACCCAACACCTGCACGAATGCTCAGCGAACAAGCTCTGTATTCAGTAGAAAATATTACTTCGTTGTTTTCGGTGTTAGAGCTCGGGATAGGCGTGACCACGCTACCTAAACTGGCTTTCCCAACCAATGAAACCCGCTTGGTGTGGATTCCGTTAATTGACCCGCCCTTACAGCGCCAGATCGGTATTTTCAGGTTGGCTGATCGTACGATCTCGCCACAAGCGCAGGCTTTCCATGACTTGTGCATTCAATACCTAAGCTATGAAGACTAAGCAGACTAAGCAGACTAAGCAGACTAAGTAGACTAAGTAGACTAAGTAGACTAAGTAGAGAATATTGCAGCCTGAAGAACCCCATCTGTAAAATTATTGTCTTGCACCAGATTGGTTTAGGTTTAATTTTTCGATACAAAAAAGGCTCACTAACTAGTGAGCCTTTTGATGTCTGCTTAACGTAAAACCTAGGTCTAACGTTGCTTAATGTTCAAACGAATAGTTTTAGAAAAGCAGTTTAGAGCTCTAGTTTAGAAGAATTCAATCGAGTTACGGCCGCTTTTGTCGTCACGTTGTGGCTTAGGCGTATCCGCTTTCTTTTTCGGTTTGCTTTCTTTCTTCTTCTCTTTTTTCTCTTTCTTTGGTTCAGCCGTTGCGCTTAGCATTTCTGCTTTGCTTTTCTTAGACTCTTTCTTCTTAGAATCCTTTTTAGACTGACCTTTCTTCGCCTTGTTGTCTTTTTTAGGCGCTTCTTTCTTTTTCGGCTTTTCTGATTCTTCTTGTACTGGCTGATCACACACCACTACATAGTATTCTTGGTTGAATTCAAAGAAGTCGCCATCGTACATTTTACGACGCTTACGCGTTTCTAGTTCACCATTTACTGCTACGTAGCCCTCAGAGATGATGTGTTTAGCTTCACCGCCACCACTCACGAGGTTCGCAATTTTAAACACTTTGTAGAGCTCGATTGGCTGTGATGAAACATCGATACCAATTGCTTCAATTTCAATCTCTTCGCCTTCTTCGCCCAGCTCTTGGCCTTCGTAGTCAGCGTCTTCGTAATGTTCTTGGTCCATGGTGACCTCTACCTAAATATGTACTTCTGAAATATTGGGCGCAGTGTAATCTTAAAACAACTAAATGACCATGTTGAATTCACCGAGCACTCGTTTGTTCTCGTTACGCACCCACTTTACACCGCACCACCAACATTCGAAAGGCTGACAAGTTGCTTGGTGTATTCATGCTGGGGATTGCCGAATAAAGTTTCCGTATCGCCCTTCTCTATCACCTCGCCAGCTTTCATGACTATGGTGTAGTGACACAAGGATTTCACGACATTCAAATCATGGCTGATGAACAAATAAGTCAAACCGTACTTTTCTTGTAATGACTTAAGTAAGTCTAGCACTTGCGCCTGAACGGTTCTGTCGAGTGACGATGTCGGTTCATCTAGTAAGATAAACTCTGGCTTTAAAATCAAAGCACGAGCAATCGCGATACGTTGCCTTTGCCCGCCAGAAAATTCGTTGGGGTAACGGTGACGAGTTTCGGGATCGAGGTCGACCTCTTTCATTACGTCACAGATGCGTTGGTCGAGTTCACTGTCGTCCAATTGTTGATGAACTAACAAACCCTCACCAATCACTTGAGCCACTGACATTCTTGGGTTCAAGGCAGAGAATGGGTCTTGAAAGACCACTTGCATACGACTTCGAAACGGTAGCATCTGTTGGCGATTTAAGCCTTGAATTTGTTCATCTGCGTAAGTAATCGAGCCTTCACTTTGCACCAATTTCAATATCGCCATACCCGTTGTTGATTTGCCAGAACCACTCTCACCTACCAAGCCGATGGAGTGCCCTTTTTTCAAGGTGAACTCCATATCGGTCACTGCCTTTATATGCGAAATTGTGCGCTTAAATAAGCCCCCTGTAATGGGGAACCAAACACGAAGTTGGTTTACATCAAGCAGAGGTTCACTTTGCGGAGAAACTGGAACGGGCAAGCCTTTCGGGTCAGAGTTGATAAGCTTTTGCGTGTAAGGATGAGATGGATCATTAAAGAGTGTTTTGCAATCATTACTTTCAACAAGGCGACCGTCTTTCATTACCGCGACTCTGTCGGCAATCTTACGAACGATACTTAAGTCATGAGTGATAAAGAGCATCGCCATACCGAGTTCTTGTTGCAGGTCTTTCAACAAATCCAAAATCTGCGCTTGTACCGATACATCCAATGCTGTCGTGGGTTCATCAGCGATAAGTAGCTCAGGTTCGTTGATTAGTGCCATTGCGATCATCACGCGTTGACGCTCTCCACCAGACAACTCATGCGGGTAGGCTGATATCTTCTGTTCTGGGTAACGAATACCCACCTTTGAAAGCCACTCTATCGCCAAGGCTTGCGCTTTATTGGTTCTCATACCTCGGTGAATAGAAAGAGTTTCAACCAGTTGCTTGCCGACTCGATGAAGTGGATTAAGCGAAACCATAGGCTCTTGGAAGATCATTCCAATACGGCCGCCACGAATCCCGCGCAGCTGTCTTTCAGAACAACTCAGGATATCGGTACCAGAGAAGTTAATCTTACCGTTTAAGTAGTGCGACGAACCTTTAGGTAACAGTTTTAGAATCGAGTTAGCTGTAACCGATTTACCGGAGCCACTCTCGCCCACCAGCGCGAGTGTCTCACCTTTGTATATCTCCAACGAGACATCTTGCGTCACTTGTTCTATCGAATCTTTACGCCCGAAACCGACAGACAATTCATCTATGGTCAGAACTGGAGATACATTAGAAGCCTCTGCTGTTGACCCTGAAGTAGGAGCTGTATTTGAAGTCATAACTTATCCTTACTTCTGTTGATGTGGGTCGAAGGCATCACGTACCGCTTCACCAACGAAGACAAGTAACGTAAGCATCAGTGAAAGCACGACGAAAGCAGAGATACCAAGCCAAGGCGCTTGCAAGTTAGCTTTACCTTGCGCCAATAGCTCACCTAATGAAGGCGAACCCGCAGGCAAACCAAAGCCTAAGAAATCTAACGACGTTAATGTGGTGACCGAGCCTGAAAGGATAAACGGCATCATGGTTAACGAAGCCACCATCGCGTTGGGTAGCATGTGGCGAAGCATAATGCGTTTGTCATCAACGCCCATCGCTTGTGCCGCGCGTACATAATCGAAATTACGGCAGCGCAAGAACTCGGCCCGAACAATCCCCACAAGGCTCATCCAACTGAACAACACCATAATCCCGAGCAACCACCAGAAGTTAGGCTCGATAAAGCTAGACAAAATAATCAGCAAGAATAGGGTCGGCATGCCAGACCAGACTTCAATGAAACGTTGTCCGAATAGATCAACCCAACCACCGTAGTAACCTTGTGTCGCCCCAACGACGACACCGACCACACTCGATACTATCGTCAGAATAAAACCAAACAGAACCGAAATACGGAACCCATAAATGATGCGGGCTAACACATCTCGCCCTTTATCATCGGTTCCTAGCCAGTTCACTGAATCGGGTTCAGATGGCACCGCACCTGAAATATCGAAGTTTATCGTGTCGTAGCTAAACGGAATGATTGGCCACACGATATAACCGCTGTCTTCAATGAGTTCGATAACATACGGGTCTTTGTAGTCGGCTTCGGTTTCAAACTCGCCACCAAACTCTGTCTCTGCGTATTCATTGATAACAGGCACATACCACTGATTATCATAAGACACCAAGAGTGGCTTATCATTGGCAATGATCTCTGCGAACAGGCTCAATCCAAACAGAATGGTAAATATCCAAAGGGAGATAAAACCACGCTTGTTTGCTTTAAAACGTAACCAACGAGCTTCAGCTAAAGGGTTGTTAAACATTTATTATCAATACCTTGTTATTCATTCGCCATTAACGCGCTTCAAAATCAATTCGAGGGTCAACCCAGGTATACGTCAGGTCGGAGATAATGCTCAGCACCAAGCCAAGCAAGGTCATGATATAGAGAGAACTGA
Organism: Vibrio syngnathi; assembly: GCF_002119525.1. Lineage (NCBI taxonomy): Bacteria > Pseudomonadati > Pseudomonadota > Gammaproteobacteria > Vibrionales > Vibrionaceae > Vibrio > Vibrio syngnathi. The sequence goes on from NZ_CP017917.1 coordinate 1,035,665, forward strand.
ACACCACGGGATAGTCACGTTGAATGGTCGACTCAAAGCCGAGAAGGCCGATGCCTTCGAGTGAAAACATCACTTCAATCAACATAGAACCCGTGAAGAAAATACTAATAAATGCGCTTGGGAAACCCGCAATAATGATCAGCATGGCGTTACGGAAAACGTGCTTATAGAGAATACTGCTCTCGTCCAAGCCTTTCGCTCGTGCGGTCACTACATATTGCTTATTGATTTCATCAAGGAAGGAGTTTTTGGTCAGCATGCTAAGTGTGGCGAAACCACCGATGACCATCGCAAAAATTGGCAACGCTAAGTGCCAGAAATAGTCGCCAATTTGCTGATACCAATTAAGCTGGTCGAAGTTACTCGACACTAACCCACGCAATGGGAACCAACTGAAGTAGTTGCCACTGGCGAACAAAATAATCAGGATAATCGCAAACAAGAAGCCCGGTACGGCATAGCCAACAATCACCACTGCACTCGACCAAATATCAAACCGAGATCCGTGATGTATCGCCTTCATAATGCCCAAGGGTATCGAAATCACATAGATAATTAACGTACTCCAGAGCCCTAAGGAAACGGAGACAGGCAGTCGCTCGATGATCAAATCAATAACGTTGCCGCCTTTAAACAGGCTTTCACCGAAGTTAAAGGTCGCGTAATTTTTCAACATGTCGAAGTAGCGAACATGAATCGGCTTATCAAAACCAAACTGCTTTTTGATCTCTTCAACCACTTCAGGATCAAGCCCGCGAGAGCCTTTATAGCCACTGGCAGACGCTTGGTCACTTTCGCTTAAATCAACTTCTTGTCCACCACCAGAAAAGCGCTCCATGATACCGGAGTTGTGCCCTTCTAATTGAGCAACGGCTTGCTCTACCGGACCACCAGGGGCGATCTGAATAATGAAAAAGTTAATGGTGATGATCGCCCACAACGTGGGGATCACCAACAGTAAACGCCGAAATATATACGCGGCCATGCTAACTAACTCCTAGCGACGTTTTTCAGGAAGCAAAGCCGCCTTCTCTTCTGAAATCCACCATGTATCGATACCTAAATCGTATTTAGGTAATACATCTGGACGCTCAAACTTGTCCCACATTGCAACGCGATATTCACCAACGTGCCATTGAGGGATGTTGTAGAAGTTCCACTGCAATACACGGTCAAGTGAACGACCTAGTGTAAGAAGCTTTTCAGGATGTTGTTGGTTACGCGCAATTTCTTCTGTTAACGCGTCAACCACCGGATCCATTACACCTGCAGTATTGTAAGTAGAATCAATGTAGTTAGAGTTCCAAACGATCATTAAGTTTGGGCTAGGATAAGGGTTGGCCGAAAACGATGAAGACACCATATCGAAATCGCGATCACGAAGACGCTTGATGTACTGAGTGGTATCGATAGTACGAATCTTCATTTCGATACCCATACGTTTCAGGTTCTTTTGAACAGGTGTTGCGATACGTTCTGTGGTTGGGCTGTAAATCAGCAACTCAAATGACATCGGCTTTCCGGTCTTTTCGTTGGTCATTACTTTGTCTTTCAGTACCCACCCTGCTTCTTTTAAAAGCTTGAAAGCAGTACGCATTTGGCTACGAATACGGCCACTGCCATCGGTCACTGATGGCTGGAATTCTTCGGTGAAAACTCTTGGCGGAATTTGATCTTTGTATTGAGACAACAACTCGACTTCAGCTTCGCTTGGTAAGCCTTTCGCTTCATAGTCGGTGTTTTGAAAATAACTGCGAGTCCGTTTGTACTGACCATAAAACATGTTCTTGTTCATCCACTCAAAGTCCATCGCGTAGGTTAACGCTTCTCGAACTTTAGGATCAGAGAACACAGGAGATTGAATATTGAAGACAAAACCTAGAGTCGTCTCTGGCTTCTCATGGTTGATCTCTTCTTTAATGATGTAGCCTTTGTCGAAGTTTGCGCCCGTGTATGAATTAGCCCAGAACTTAGCCGAGTTTTCCGTTCGAAGATCGAACTCCCCTGCTTTGAAGGCTTCCAGCATTACGGTGTCATCGCGATAGTAATCGTACTGCACTTGCTTGAAGTTATTGCGACCAACGTTAACGGGCAGATCCGCAGCCCAGTAATTTTTATCTAATCCGTAGGTAACACTTTGACCCGATTTATAGCTGATGATTTTGTATGGACCACTGCCTACAGGCGGCTCACTCAGCGGCTCAGACAACTTTCTGTCTTTCCAAAAATGTTTGGGTAATACGCGAGTGCTTTGGGCAAAACTAAACAGCTTCTCACGGTTTGGCTTGCTCATCTCAATACGAACAACCAAATCAGAGACCGCGGTTACTGATTCGATCTCTTTGTAATACACGCGATATTGAGGCACGCCCTCTTTGGAAAACTTATCGAAAGTGAAAGCAACATCGTGCGCGGTGATTGGCTTGCCGTCTTGGAATTTAGCATTTGGGTTGATATCGATTTCCATCCAAGTGAAATCACTGGAGTAGCGAACCTTTGAAGCAATCAATGGATAATACGCATCAATCTCGTCGCTCGGAGAAAACATCAAGGTATCGTAAATCTCACCCGTATAGCTGGCAGCAACGCCTCGGGAACCGAATCGATTAAAGCTATCGTAAGTACCAATGCTGCCATAGGTCACTTTGCCTAGTTTTGGCGCATCAGGATTGACGTAATCAAAGTGAGTGAAATCGACAGGATATTTTGCTTCACCAAAACCGACCAGTTGAGTGGTTTCAATAACGGTGACAGCAGGAGTTGATTGGGTATCAGAAGCGTGAGTAACGGAGGGGTGTAAAACAATAAGCGGCAACATGACTGCACAGGACTTCAAATTAGACCTGAAAAACTGAGTGCGCTGCGAGGCTTTTCGTCGAAAAACTGTTCCCATTTGACTCTCCCTTCAAATGTCATGAATTCTATATTCAAGTTGATTAATCGGCTTTGAATGCATGCCGTTAAATCAAGTATAGGTTCAAATCCAACATCATGTAATAACTAATAAAACCATCAGCACTTCATCTCTGACGGTTTATTTACAATTAACTCGTCACCGCTCGAAGTTATTGGATGCAGTTGGCGCTGATTGCTTTGATTCATTTAATTAGCTTGGTGGCGCTGGAAAGAACGGGGGAAGGAGATTGCTCTAGCGAGAATGACATAAGCCTCCACGGTTTAGATTCCCTTTGATTCGCTTTGAAAGTAAAATTTAACCTCCAAATAGCCAACAAACTATACTTTACTGGAGTATCCTTGCTGCTTAGGTCTAGATGGAATGACACTTTGAACAAACCAAACCACATAACATTCGCAACATTCAATCTTTTAAACTATCTCGAGCCACCGAATGCTTATTATGATTTTGAGAACATATACAGCTTCGAAGAGTGGCAAAAGAAGCAACATTGGATGGCCGAAGCGATTGGTTCATTAGATTGTGATGTGATTGGCTTTCAAGAAATATTTAGCCCGCACTCTTTAGAGCAATTGATGAACGAGCTAGGTTATCCATACTTTGCTGTGGTCGATAGCGCACACGTTGAAGATGATTACCTATACACCTCACCTGTCGTTGGTATTGCTTCCCGTTATCCGATAGAAAACGTGCAGCCTGTTACGCCAGATTCAAAGTTGCTTTCGGCTTTCAACCTTGGTGACAACTTTTCCTTCAACAGAACACCTGTTCACGCAACGATTACGTTACCCCATTTAGGTTCGACCGACTGTTATGTGGTGCACTTCAAATCACAACGCCCGACAGAACCAAAAGCAAAATCTGTCGATGCAGACTACGCTCAGCAAGGCGAAAAGCCACAAAGTGACACGCTCACTCGCTTCCACCAAGAACAACTTGGATCTTGGTTATCTAGCGTTCAGCGCGGCCTAGAAGCACAAATGCTGCATCAATTCATCACAAATCAGCGCTACCGAACCGACCAGCCAGTTGTGTTAATGGGTGACTTTAACAAACCACTGTTTCACGATGAATTCAAAGGGCTTCTTAGCTATTCATTGAATCGAGATGATGCGAGCAAACATTGGTTATCGCACTTCCGCTTAAAAGACAGCTGGGATCTCTATCATCAGTTGCATGAAGAAGACTTACTAGAGCAGCGCAAACCAACTCATTACTACGGCGCTTCTGGTTCTGTGCTGGACTACATTTTGATGTCCAACGAGTTCGATTGTCAGAACTCATCGAGCTTGATGGAGATCTCTAGCTACACAGTGTTAGACCATCACCTCATTAACCCTAATTTTGAGCATGACCAATTCAGCACCGATCATGCCATCGTTGCTGTCACCGCTCATATTCGTGAAGCTTAGCTTTCGTATGTGAATGGCATAGCTTGCAGCCGCTGCACATATCATCGCGATGCTTTGATAAATTTGTTGTTCATTCTGCTGACCTGACTTATTTCAAATCAAGATTGTGCCCCACTGCAGCATAGTCTTGTAAGGGTTCTCCGACACCTCGTCGAATTCTGAATAGAATAAGCTCACAGAAAACAAAAAATAAATAAAAATATAATTACTTTATAACCTCAGCCAACAGAATTAGTTAAAACAAAATAAACCACTGAATAAAAACGAAATAAAAACATTTCACATTTACTCCAGCAATCAATTCCCTTTCAAATCATCTGGTTTTTATGTTTTTTCACCTCGCACTTACGCAAGCTTACTTTCAAGAGTGACGTGATTTAGCATAATTCGAACGCTTTAGTAGCTTACGACTTAACTTAATCTCCACCATTCAGAATAAGACGAATAGAAACACGATGAACCACACAATAGAGCTCAACGGCTTAATCATTGATACTGACTCTCGAACGATTACGAATAAACAGGGAAATAAGATTACTTTACGCCCTCATCTGCTTTCAGTCCTCTGTTTACTAGCAGAAAATCTAGGGGATCCCGTTTCTAGGGAAGATATTATTGATATGTGCTGGCAAGGGGAACTCACCTCTCCTCACATACTTGCTAACGTCATCTATAATCTACGTAATGTTTTTACACGCTTAAGAACACCAAACATTCAAATAACCACAATCACCAAGTTTGGCTACATTTTGTCGGTTGACCCCACTTAAGTAAATTTAAGCGACAATACATTGTGTCAAAACTGTGTGAGCGAAAAGCCTTAGCACACACGTTACATCTCCAAAGTGAACGTATTTATGCAATTAATAGCGTTGACTAAGATCACTAAAAAACGCACCATCGAAACGTTTCGATGATCATTATCACACTCTAAAACAATCAAACGTGCAAATGATAAATCAGACACTATTATCACTATCGAAACGTTTCGATGGCTTTTCTTGAGTTGTTCTCAACCCATCAAGCGTTATTTTTCGATAGGTCGTGATATGAAAAAAAGTACTCTAATTAATTCTGAACTCTCTTACTTAGTGGCGACTCTTGGCCACACAGATGAAATCACGATTTGTGACGCGGGCTTGCCGATTCCAGATCACGTAACTCGTATTGATCTTGCTCTGACTCACGGTATCCCAAGTTTTCAACAAACAGTAAAAACCATGCTGGATGAATCTCAAATTGAAGGTGTTGTGATTGCAGAAGAGTTTGCGAAAGTCAGCCCAGAACACCACGCCGCACTGATTGATTTAATCAAGACAGAAGAAGCACATTGTGGCAAACCTCTTGCGATTACTTACATCACTCATGAAGAACTCAAAGAGCGAACGCATGAAAGCCGCGCGGTTATTCGCACCGGTGAATGCACGCCATACGCAAATGTTATTTTCCAAGCTGGCGTAACGTTTTAATTCAAGCTCAGCGTTTGAACCTAAGCGTAACGACAGCTCAGTGTTATCACTGAACCAAAAACAATACATATACAGAACAATCAAATACGACTGGCCCCGAGTAAAGGAACCGACATGACTCAAGCCATTTTAGAACTTAGCTCAATTGAGAAGGCCTTCCCTGGTGTGAAAGCACTGGATAAGGCAAGCCTCAACGTTTATCCAGGACGCGTAATGGCGTTAATGGGAGAAAACGGTGCAGGTAAATCAACGCTTATGAAAGTGCTTACGGGTATCTATCACTTGGACAGCGGTACTATCGCCTACCAAGGTAAACCAGCGGCATTTAAAGGACCGCGTGATTCACAACAAGCCGGCATTAGTATCATTCACCAAGAACTGAACCTAATTCCTGAGTTAACCATCGCCGAGAACATCTTCTTAGGTCGTGAAATCACGGGCACCATGGGTCGCATCTTGTGGAACGAGATGTACCAAGAAGCCGACAAGCTACTGAAACGTCTTAACGTGAAACACAGCTCGAAAACACCTTTGGGCCAGTTGAGCCTTGGTGAGCAACAAATGGTAGAGATTGCGAAAGCCCTATCGTTTGAGTCTAAGGTCATCATCATGGATGAACCGACTGATGCATTAACCGATACCGAAACTGAGTCTCTGTTTAAGGTGATTAACGAACTGCGCGATGAAGGCTGTGGCATTGTTTACATCTCTCACCGTCTGAAAGAGATCTTTGAGATTTGTGATGACATCACGGTACTTCGTGACGGTAAGTTCATTGGTCAATGTGAAGTAAAAGACACCGACGAAGATGGTCTGATCGAGATGATGGTTGGCCGTAAGCTAGACGAACAATATCCACGTATTGGCCAGAGCCACGGTGAAACCTGCCTTGAAGTGATTGGCCTGACTGGTTCTGGTGTTCATGACGTGAGCTTTACGCTAAAGCGCGGTGAAATCCTGGGTGTATCTGGCCTAATGGGCGCAGGTCGTACCGAACTGATGAAAGTGATTTACGGTGCCCTTCCAAGTGAGCGCGGCGTCATCAACCTAGAAAACAAAACCATCAACCCTGTAAGTCCGAAAGATGGCTTGGCGAATGGCATTGCTTACATCTCTGAAGACCGTAAAGGCGATGGCTTGGTTCTAGGTCTTTCAGTAAAAGAAAATATGTCTTTATGTTCACTTGACCTGTTGACTAAGAAAGGTCAAATCCAACATAAAGACGAAGTAATGGCGGTTGATGACTTCATCAAGCTCTTCAACATCAAAACCCCGACTCGCGAACAGATTATTGGCAACCTTTCTGGTGGTAACCAACAGAAAGTGGCGATCGCTAAAGGCCTGATGACCAAACCAAAAGTACTGATTCTCGATGAGCCAACGCGTGGTGTCGATGTCGGTGCCAAGAAAGAGATTTACCAACTCATTAATAAGTTTAAAGCCGATGGCATGAGCATTATTTTGGTTTCATCTGAAATGCCAGAAGTGTTAGGAATGAGTGACCGCATCATGGTGATGCATGAAGGCCGTGTAAGCGGTGAATTTGATGCTAAAGAAGCAAACCAAGAATTATTACTGGCGTGTGCGGTCGGTAAAAAGATCAACGAGGACGCAGCATGAGTACTAAAACCATGAGCAAAACAACTGAAGCTCCAAAGAAAAAACCGTTAATCAGCAAAGAGTGGCTGATTGATCAAAAGTCATTGATTGCTTTGATCTTCCTGATTGTTGTCGTTTCTTTCTTAAACCCAAACTTTTTTACGGTCGACAACATTCTGAATATCCTGCGTCAAACCTCGGTTAACGCGATTATCGCAGTAGGTATGACGCTGGTTATCTTAACCGCGGGGATCGACTTGAGTGTTGGTTCTGTACTGGCTCTTTGTGGTGCATTCGCAGCCAGCATGATTGGCATGGAAATCCCAGTGATGATCGCAGTGCCAACCGCTCTAGTAGCCGGTGCAGCATTAGGCGCTATCAGTGGTGTGATTATCGCCAAGGGTAAGGTTCAAGCCTTCATCGCAACGCTTGTGACTATGACTCTACTTCGCGGCGTAACCATGGTTTACACCGATGGTCGCCCTATCTCAACAGGCTTCACAGACACAGCAGACGCGTTCGCTTGGTTCGGTACAGGCTACGCAATGGGCATCCCAGTTCCGGTATGGATCATGGTCGTGGTATTCGCAGCGGTATGGTACCTACTTAACCACACACGTTTCGGTCGCTACGTTTACGCTCTAGGTGGCAACGAATCAGCAACTCGCCTATCAGGTATTGATGTAGACAAAGTAAAAATCGGCGTTTACGCAATCTGTGGTCTATTGGCAGCAGTGGCAGGCATCATCGTGGCATCGCGTTTGTCATCAGCTCAACCAACCGCAGGTATGGGTTATGAGCTAGACGCCATCGCAGCCGTGGTTCTTGGCGGCACAAGCTTAGCCGGCGGTCGTGGTCGCATCATGGGTACATTGATTGGTGCACTGATTATCGGCTTCCTAAACAACGCCCTAAACCTATTAGACGTATCTTCTTACTACCAGATGATTGCAAAAGCAGTGGTTATTCTTCTGGCGGTATTAGTCGACAACAAAAACAAGTAAAACTCTGTTTTATATTAAAAAAATCTATCAGTAACAAACCTATAAACATTAAATCTATAAATAATGAAACAACGAGCTAGGGTTATCCAACTTAGCTCACCCTACATAAAGGACTTACACCATGAAAAAATTAGCGACTCTTATTTCTGCTGCTCTTCTTTCTACAACAGTATCTGTGTCTGCACAGGCGCAAGATACAATGGCAATCGTTCTATCTACATTGAATAACCCATTCTTTGTAACCATGAAAGATGGCGCAGAAGCGAAAGCTGAAGAGCTAGGCTACAAGCTTATCGTTCTTGATTCTCAAAACGACCCAAGCAAAGAGCTTTCGAACATTGAAGATCTAACCATTCGTGGTGTGAAAGCAATCCTGATTAACCCAACGGATTCAGACGCTGTGTCTAACGCGATTCGCATTGCTAACCGTTCAAACATCCCTGTACTGACACTAGACCGTGGTGCAAGCCGTGGTGACGTAGTGAGCCACATTGCTTCTGATAACGTAATTGGCGGTGAAATGGCAGGTCACTACATCATGGAAAAAGTGGGCGAGAAAGCGAAAGTAATCCAACTTGAAGGTATCGCGGGTACATCGGCTGCTCGTGAACGTGGCGAAGGCTTCATGAACGCAGTAAACGGCAGCGACCTTGAGCTTCTTGCAAGCCAACCTGCTGATTTCGACCGTACTAAAGGTCTGAACGTAATGGAAAACTTGCTTGCTGCTAACCCAGATGTACAAGCGGTATTCGCTCAAAACGATGAAATGGCACTAGGTGCTCTTCGCGCCGTTCAAGCTTCAGGTAAAGAAGTGATGATCGTTGGCTTTGATGGCACTGAAGACGGTATCGCTGCTGTTAACCGCGGCCTACTAGGCGCAACGGTTGCACAACAGCCTGACCTAATCGGTTCTTTAGGTATTGAAATAGCAGACAAAGTACTGAAAGGCGAGACAGTAGACGAGTACGTACCAGTAGCTCTAAAAATCATCGCTAAGTAACTTATCTATTACCAACTAACTTAGCTTAACTCTTGACCTAATTAAGCAGGGGTCCCCTATCCCCTGCTTTCTTAACTCACTTGCTCATTGGCTCACTGACTCAAGACAAAAAGCAAAACTCCGACAGTGCATCGCTGTTTCTCATACCGCTCACAAACGAGAGCGCACTCAACACCATGAGAAAGACCCATGCATTTTCAAATACGATATATCATAAGGCTCGTATCATGACTCAACTGATTGTTTTAGGTAGCGTTAACGCTGACCACGTACTGCAAGTTCCTTCTTTCCCTCGTCCGGGTGAAACCTTGATTGGCGGTAACTATCAGGTCATCCCTGGCGGCAAAGGCGCAAACCAAGCCGTAGCGGCCGCAAGATTAAACGCAGATATCGGCTTTATCGCCTGTGTCGGTGACGACCCATTTGGCATCAATATTCGTCAAGACTTTGCCAAAGACGGCATCAACATCGATGGTGTGATCGTTGCAGAAAACACACCTACAGGCATCGCGATGATCCAAGTATCTGCAGCAGGTGAAAACAGCATTTGCCTTTCTGCTGAAGCCAACAACAAGCTGACTTGCGATCAAATCGAACCACACCTAGAGAAGATTCGCGGCGCTAAATACCTTCTAACTCAACTTGAAACGCCAATTGAAGGCATTGAATACGCAGCAAAAGTAGCAAAAGAGAGTGGCACTCAAGTTATTCTAAACCCGGCACCTGCTCGTCCATTATCGGATTCATTGCTTGCTTACGTTGATGTGATCACACCCAACGAAACCGAAGCAGAAGTTTTGACAGGCATTACCGTGACGGACAGCGCATCCGCTCATCAGGCAGCCTTGGCTTTGCATGCTAAAGGCATCGAGACGGTAATGATCACACTTGGCGCTAAAGGCGTTTGGGTTAGTCATCGCGGTCAAGGTAATGCAGGCGACAAAGGCGAGCTCATTGCAGGGTTCCGCGTTGAAGCAACAGACACAACTGCTGCTGGTGATACCTTCAACGGCGCATTGGTGACAGGCTTGCTTGAAGATATGCCACTTGAGCGCGCGATTAAGTTTGCTCATGCCGCGGCAGCAATTTCAGTGACTCGCTTTGGCGCTCAAACGTCGATTCCGAACCGTTCTGAAACCGATGCGTTTTTATCAGAGCAATTATCTGCCTAACTTTAGACCCATTTGAAGGCTTAACTCCTGAGCTAAACCGTAGTTAACGGATGTTAGCCTTCAAATTCGGTAACAACAAATAACAAGCATAAGCCCCTGTTTTCGGGCAGAATATCGCGCAACGTGGCAAGTTACTCCCACAAGGATTTTTTATGGCAACAATGAAAGACGTCGCTCGGCTAGCAAAGGTTTCTACTTCAACCGTCAGCCATGTGATCAACAAGTCACGTTTTGTCAGTGAAGAGATTGCTGAGCGTGTTAACAGTGCGGCTAAAGAACTCAACTACGCACCGTCTGCATTGGCTCGCAGCTTGAAAATGAAGCAAACCAAAACCTTGGGTATGCTGGTTACTACCTCTACAAACCCATTCTTTGGCGAAGTAGTAAAAGGTGTTGAACGTCGTTGTTATGAGAAAGGCTACAACCTTATCTTGTGTAATACAGAAGGCGACAGCGACCGTATGAAGTCATCTATCGATACCTTGCTACAAAAGAGAGTCGATGGCTTGATGTTGATGTGTTCAACCCTTGAAGGACAGCATATTGACGTATTTGAACGCTATCCAGAACTACCTGTTGTGGTCATGGACTGGGGCCCAATGCTGTTCGCGAGTGATAAGATCCAAGACAACTCGCACCAAGGTGGCTACATGGCGACCAAGCATTTGATAGACAACGGCCACTCTCAGATTGGTTGTATCACCGGCCCACTTCACCGCAATCAAGCCTCTTCTCGTTATCAAGGCTTCAAGCAAGCAATGGAAGAAGCAAAGCTAGAGATCAATCCTAAATGGATTGTTGAATCCAACTTCGAATGCGATGGCGGCTTTGACTCATACCACACACTAAAGACCCGAGGCGTAATGCCGTCGGCAATCTTCGTGAGTAATGACATGATGGCAATGGGTGTGATTCACGCTGCCGCACAAGATGGCACGTCGATTCCAAACGATCTTTCGATCATTGGTTACGATGACATCCACTTATCGAAGTACATGACCCCTGCTTTGAGCACTATCCACCAGCCAAAGCACCGTTTAGGTAAAGCTGCGGTAGATACTCTCTTGAACCGACTCAAAACACCAGATGCGTATCCGCAAGTTGTTGAGTTAGAACCAACGTTAGTTGAACGAAGCAGCGTCAAAGCCATTTAAAGCGCCTTCTTACAAATCTAAGTAACTGTTCTAAATAACAGCTTGAAGAAACAGACCCACACAACAAAGGGCAAGGTTATCTAACCTTGCCCTTTTCGATTCTATTGCGTTTCACTCGTCGACTTCAGCAGCTTGGGTTCTGGTAAAACTGCTGGCGTGCTGTCCATATAGGTCAAGAAATTCGCCCATACCTCATGTGTACGCTGCTTGGTTAACCTTATCTTGCAAGAAAGCGCCATAACCCCTCGAATGGTACCATCACGCCATTGAGTGTAAACAGAGTCGCAATGGGCCGACATGTAAGCCAGCCAACTCTCTTGAGCAGCTCTTATAGAAGTCACTAGCTCTTCATCATAAGCATTGTGCTCAAAGCTGGCTTCAAGGTACTGTTCAAGCTCCACTTGTGCGGATTCTAGTTCAATTGCAGCACAGTGATTAATATCCAATGTAGTCATTGCATTCTCACAATCAACAACGTTTTCACCTGCCAGTGCAGAGAATGAAAAGCACACAGATATGAGTGCTGATATAAGTCTTTTCATAAACATCCTTAATGCTGTCACCACCAAAATGAATAGCAATATTATCGATTAGTTTAAAAACGGACTAGTATTCAGCCATTCAACTTAGCCCCAATAACAAAAATTCATCACGTCATCATCAAACAGAAGGTACGGCTAACATCCTGATTTCTATAGTGCGACCATGCGTTACGCTATTTATATCAATAACTCAGACTTTTGTTCACACTATTTACGCATAAGCTTGCGTTATTATCGCTAAATTTATAAATTAAGTTGCATGCACACACCAATCGGTCACGCTTCTCTTAATATGGATATCAAGTACCAGCATTTTGCCAAAACTTCGTTCTTCTTTGCCATTTCTTTCTTTTTTTTCATGGCACTGCTCATACCTTTGACGCCATCTCATTACCAAACGTTAACCGAAGACACATCGAGGTTAGTAGAGACGAGGTTAGAAGGAATTCAATCAAGATTCGACCGTTTTTTATCTGAAATCACCCCAGATCAGCCTTGCGACGCGATTGTTAGACAACTTCGACAAAGCGTTTTTGAAGCCGATTGGGTGAAAGAAGCCGCGGTGTTCAACAAGGAGAGCCTATTTTACTGTTCAACCACCGATGGTGAAGTTTCATTTCGCCTATATAACACCATCAGGCAGCGACTCAATGAAGCCCCAAATTTAACCACCTTATCGTATTCAAATTCAGCGATTAGTAAGGTGCAATCCATCATGCTGATATTCTCGACCAAGGAAGGCTCAGGAGTGAGCCTGATGATTCCTCCACACTTCATCTTTGAGCTTGTAGAAGCTAATTTGAGTAGCCATGGCATTAACTCTAAAGTTGAGGTGATCAAAAGAGATATTCACCCTACCGACCTCGGCTCATACAACGCGACAGTGCGGATACAATCAGACATCTACCCATTTGCCGTCACCTCATACATTAGTAATCACTATTATATTAACTTCATGCTGAATAACTTATGGTTTGGTTTCCTTATGGCCGGAATTACGACCATTATTCGCCTTTCCCTCAAGCATAAAAAACAAAGCCAACGTAGCTTAGAATATTCGCTATCCAGTGCTCTGAAAAACAAACACCTACATGTTCACATGCAACCTATCGTCAATCAAAGCACCAATAAAATCGTAGGCTGTGAGTCATTATTGAGATGGAACGATCCAATTGAAGGTAACGTCTCCCCTGCTATCTTCATTCCATTGGCTGAAAGTTTAGGCTTGATTGAGAAGCTGACCTATTTCGTGCTGCATGAAGTGTTAACGACATTGAAAAGTAATCAAGAGGTGTTTGCATCAAAGTACATCAGCGTCAACATCAGCCGAAACGTTGTATCAAACAGTAACTTCACTAATAAGGTTGTTAGCATTTTTAAAAGACACCCTGAAATTCTCAAGCAGGTGGTTTTTGAAGTGACAGAGGATGGTGAGTGTTCTGATGCCGATATGGTCAAAATTAAGGACAACTTGCAAAAGCTATCTGATCTTGGTGTGAGAATTGCCATAGATGACTTTGGCACTGGCTACGCAGGATTAGATTTTGTAAGGCAATTTCCGTTCACTATTCTCAAGATTGATCGCGTGTTCGTGAAAAACATATCCGACGAATCCAGTTTTGGTATCCCACTATTAGAATCCATGCTTCAGCTATCACGCACCTTAGGCATGCAAGTCATAGTTGAAGGCGTTGAGTACGAGTCACAACTGAAGATCTTGTCGAAACTAGGCGTCGACTACATCCAAGGCTTCTACTTCTATAAACCTATGCCAATAAGTCTCGCCATTAGCTTGATCAAACAGCAAGATTTTGAATCAGATAACGTTGAGAAACAAACAAACCAGACATTTCTTGCTACATAAGGCACTGAAAAAAATATAACACAAAGACTATAGATATCCTTTGATAAACATTTAATTCATCGCATCATTGGTGCATCACAAGGAATATCATGGAAAAGAAACTTCAAATCAAACTGGAGCCTAGCCTGCTGCTACTGAGAATTGGCATTTTGATCGTCTTCTTGTTCAGGGGCTTGGATAAGCTCCTTGTCCCTGAGCACGCGACATTCTAATTTGAAGCATGTTAGCCCACAACTAGGAGTGTGGTAACTCGAATTGGGTTCACTCTTAATTACTTGTTATACAAAGTTATCTACCTGACCAATAATCCATAGCTTTCGGATATGCATGATATCTAAGTCCGTATAAAATAATCCCAGCAATTGCAGACTGACATGCTAGATTGATTACCACTTGAGTGAGATTAGGCTGATCGATTGCATAAAAATGAATGGCAACCCAAGGGGCAAACGCAATCATACTTGATATAAAAACATTCCCTCTTTGATACTTCATGATAAACCAAGTTTGAAAAGCAGGAATTATTAGAAAGCCTCCCATCATCGTTAGAATTACACTCAAAATCCCAGCCAAAAAAGCCGTTATAGATGAAGCCAATAAATGCATTAACAACTTAGCAATACGATTTAGCACTCTACCTCCCTTTCTATATAACGAATAACATGGATTTCCCCTTCCGAGGTTCTACAATATTTATGTGGTATCTATTTCTGCGCTATCTAACTAGCTAAAAACCACTTTAGCCTTCATGCCGTAAACCAAAATGGTAAGGTCATACTTCATAACTCGGTAACCCACTCTAAATTGCGGACTACAATAGCAAATATGTCACTCATGCGTATAAGCGTGAGGCCTGTGGTGGTTATCACAACCTTACCTTGGCCTCACTTGTCTTGAGAGAAACCTCAAAGCAATGTGCCCTTCAAGCCTAATCGTACAGTTTACTTAATAAAATGGTGCCGGGATTGCTCAACACTCAGGGATTTAGTGTTGCCAGCCTGAAGCCTTAATCCTTATTCGTTTATGTGGATATCAGCTAGCATGCGTTGAAAGGTGGTTCTGTTCTATAAAAATATGCCATTGCAATCTTCATGGCCATCCATCCTTCATATGTGAACATATCTTGGGGGGCATTTAAAGGGAACTCGATATATTTATAAAGTGGATTACTTTCATCAACACTCTCAATACTAATAAATTCCCAACTCTCCTCCGCCATTTTCATTTCAGATTGAATACTAGCAATATCTAATGTAGTTTCAGCAATAAAAAATAACTGGGGTTTACCTCCTCGGACGAGCTCCCTTGTAAACGCAAGCGGTATTAGGCTATATTGATCTGGTCTAAGTCCAATTTCACTTTTTATTTCCTTTTCTATTCCTTTACAGAAAAAGTCGAATGATAAGGTATTCGTAATAGTATCATTTTCATTCCATGCAAAAACCCCAGATGCAGAGCAATGGAATTTACCTAGGCCGTTATCCATTATAGCTTGTTCATTCCCACGAATGGGTATCAGTACTTCTTTTGTATTTGGATTAACGACAATAGCAGCCACACCTAGAGTATTTGAAAGTATTGATGATCTTAGAGGAGTAATTAGACCATTATGAGCTTTTTCATAATCATTTCGAATCGTTAGTAATGGGTCTTCCCCTAATACACCAGAAGCCCAATCTAAAGTTAGATTCGTTGCGACTTGATCAAAGTAAGTAGCTGGTTGGATATGAATTTTGTTTTCCGTTATATCAAAATTAGTGATACGTATTGAGTAATCGTTTTGCCACTCGCCTGATGTATCATCAATTTTTATCTTGCCTAAGGCTTTAAATAGTTCTACTGCTTTTTCTGAATGTTCTTTTAAATAGTCGGGAACCTGGTATTTCGCGTCAATAAAACACACTTCTAAATCATCTACATTTTTTCCATAAGAAAAGCCTTTATTTCCTTTTCTTAGAGGTATGGTTTCAGCATATGGTGCGCGACAGAATTTATATTCTTTTTCTAACTCATATTGACTATAGAATTTAACCAAATTATTAGTGTTAGATTCGACAAAAAGACCGATTTTATCTTGAGCATTTATTCCAGTTCTAGTCCGTTTTATCTTCCCTTTTTCAACTAAAGGAATGTTCGCAGCGAACCCTCCCACAAATGGAACACTAAGCTGTATAGTTGGATTTTCTTCTTTATAACGTTTCCAAAACCTCTTTAGACTTCCGATTACTGCTTTCATTCAAAACCCTCGATGTTAAAATCCATATTACGAATGACATGGATCCCCCCTTTCGAGGTTCTGCCACATTTATGCGGTACCTATTTCTACGGTATCGACCTAGCTAAAAACCACTTTAGCCCTCATACCACAGGCCAAAATAGTAAGTCCTGCTTCATAAAGCATCACCCACTTTAACCTACTGACTACAATAGTAAATACGCCATTCATGCGTATAGGCGTTGAAGCGTGTGACAATGCACAATATTGGACAAGAACACTAAATAAACTAGGTCATACGGCCGTATTTTTAATATTGATTTTGGCATGTGTAAAGCTTGAGCCAACTCACTTAGCAGAAAGACAACGAGAACAAGGCTGGGGGCATTTGTGGAATAATAATAAACATGGCGACAATAAACAGCAAATGACTAACGGCTTGATAAGATGACTATCACAACCTTACCTTGGCCTCACTCGCCTTGAGAGAAACCTCAACACGATGTGCCCTTCAAACCTAATCGTACAGTTTGCTTAACAAAGTGACTTTGGGCTTATGCAAGCTTCAGGGGTAAATGCTGACTGTGCAACATCTCACCCCTTCTGAATTAGGATTACCTTTAATTCTCTAATGCTACTTAGCTCTCATATCTAAAATCGGCATATTTTCACCGCCCAACATTGTTGCTGGTAGCTTTCCGTCCCAATTTTGAGCTTCGGTCAGTTTAATAATTAACGGGTTATCCCCAAGAGCTTTGGCCTTTGCATTAATCGCTTCTGCTTCAGCAAAACCTTTTAACTTAATCGCCTTAGCTTCAGCTATAGCGATAAGCTCAATACCATCAGCTTCGGCTTTTGCCGTATTTACGGCTCTTTGAGCTTCTAAGTTTTGTCTAGCCAGTTTATGTTTCTCGGCAGCTGCTAAGTTTTTCTCAGTCTGCTTCGTTTCGATTGAGGTAAGGTATTTTTGGGGTAGGGCTATATTTTCAATCTGTATATTATCTACGCTTACTGGAAACGCGGCCATTTCTTCAATTAAATTGGATTCAATCGCCTGAATAGCACTCGCTCTATCTTGAATTAACTGCTCTGCATCATACTTAGGAATAACATCCTTGGTTGCCGATCTAAACCTAGGGTCAAGAATACGAGCTTCAAATTGCGGAAGACCGCCATACTGTCTAAAAAGATCTAACGCTGCAGATTTATCTACCGTCCAGTTAACGGATACGACGACAGTGACTGGCATCTGCTCTTTTGTACTTGAGGCCATTTTCTCTTCATTCTTGCGTGTCCGAACTTCAATCTCTTCAACGCTGTCGATAAACGGAACTTTAAAATGTAAACCCGGGCTTACCTGTGTTTTCGCTTCACTAAAGCGCTTAACAATACCAATGTGCCCCTCATTAACAGTATAAACTGAACTAAAGAGAACAAAAGCAACGGCAATTCCGGCAGCTGCCTTCTTAATAGGTAAGTTAAATTTCTTCATTTCTACAGCTTGTTTCATGTTTTTATACCAACCAACTTATTATATGTGTAAATAGTCAATACTAACCTTTACGCCCGTAAGGAAGTGAGCCCCACAGAGCTAACCAAGTACACGGTATTCTTACCGTAACCACCGAGCGTAACGCATCATATTAATCCTTATTTTTTATTACTTGCCTGTTTTATATTCCATCACGAGCCTTACTATTTCATCGAGTTCCTCGCGTTCGTTTGACGAATATAACCCAGACTCTACAACACCAAGGTCATCGTTATTGAAAACACCGACACGTAACTCATACTTTTTGGTTAAAAGGTATCCAGCGATGCCAGTTATGGAAAACACACCAATACCAGCAAGTGGACGAAAAAGGAAAATAGGCAAACTAAACACAACCGTAATAAAGAACGACCTTGTGATTTTACTTTTAATGTCATGCTCTTTAACGTAGATATTTTCTAACGTATTAAGCCTAAGAGGCTTTGGGCTCTTCCTTGTTACAATCGAATCAGACTCAAGCCAAATATTCTTTTTGCCACTTCCCATTGTTCCTCCTCCATAAAGCCAACCAACTTAAAATACGATAAACCTATCTTTAACAACACCTTACCAATCAATACTTGCAAGGTAAATATTTAATGCGATTGATTCTCGCTACCTTATTTGGGCCTCACTCGCCTGGAGAGAACCTCAAAGCGATGTGCCTTTCAAATGCAATCGTACAATTTATTTAATAAAGTGGCTTCGGACTTGTTCAAAACTCAGGATTTAGTGCTGGCTGCGCAACACCTTAATCCTTATTTGTTGAGACTGAGCACCCATTATAGTTTTCGATATACTTACTGAAGCCTTTTAATTCGACATGCTTTTCGAAATGATGCTTAACTCCCTGCACCGTTGAATTATCTCTAATCCATTTTAGGATATCTTCATTTGTTATTAGATCTTCATGGCTATCTATTGCTCTTTTTAAAACCTTGATATGTACACCATTAACTCTCATACGGACATGAAGATGTTTTTTTGACAAAGATTGGTTACCCATTGCATTTAGTAAACGTTTCGGCAGTTTGTTGGACATACCAACAAAAACTTTATCTTGGCTTTCATATGTATAGAAACCAGAGGTAGTCTCACTTAAAAAGTCATCTATCACGAAATCAAATTTCGCCACACCAATATCAGGGAACAATAAATAGTCTTCATCTTTCAACGTAATGAACTTAGCAAATATTTCATTTTCCCCACCTTTATCACATGAGATGGTCAGCCCACTATTTTCTGTCTCATCATTATACAGTGATTCAATAAACACACTGTTTTCAAAATGATCTATTTTTTCGCTATAGACCCAGTTATCCGGACTTGTTGAAGCGCATCCTGAAACTGCTGTAATCACAGCAATAGTAATTATTCTTTTCACAATATATCTACCTCTCAATGATATTATTGTTCGTTTAACAAATGACATGGATTCGCCCCTCCCGAGGTTCTGCCACACTTATGTGATACTTAATTGCATCGGAGGCACCATGTCTGATTATTCTTATTTCTGTGGTATCGACCTAGCTAAAAACCACTTCAGTCTTCATGCTGTAGACCAAAATGGTAAGGTCATACGTCATAAGTCGGCAACTCGCTCTAAACTACTGACTAAAATAGAAAATATGCCACTGATGCGTAGATCCACATGATGACACAATCTTATCTTGGCCTCGTTCGCCTTAATAAAACCCCAAAGCGATGTGCCCTTCAAATGTAATTGTACAATTTACTTAATAAAGAGGCTTCGGGCTTGTTCAACACTCGGAATTTAGTGTTGTCTGCGCAACACCTTAATCCTTATTTGTTATGCCTTTCTTCCAAGTTCAGAATTTTGACCCAACTTACTGCTAAAAACGAACATACAACTAACTAAAATACCGATCTCGAAAAGCCGACATAGAAAAGATGCTGTCTTAAACACCAGACCAGATTCCATCCAAGGCATCACTATTTCGATTAGCACAGCGGCTAAAACCAAAGTATACCCAATGCGTTGATGCCATTTACCTAACACTGGAGAAAAATGGTGGAAAGCTAACAAATAGAGCACCGAAAATAAAGGCATTATAAACCAGGTGAAATACTCAAGAATTTCAATCAACGAGCTACCACCTTCGCCCAAAACCGTCATTAGAATCGGAATAATAAAATTGAGTAGCATGTAAAGAAACGGATATATAAGAATACCCAAGGCAAGATACCGAACTGATTTTTTAACTCTTATTTCCACTTGTACTGCCTTCTCAAGTTGGAGTAACGCATAACGCTTAAGTATTTATCCGCTGTCGTAGCACAATAGATAAATACCTGTTGGACTTGGCCGCTTCTATCTATGAAATTTGCTTTAAAGCGTACCTACGTTCGACTTTTATAGCTAGCAGAGGAAAACTGCAAGCCGTTCACTTTCCACTTCTAGCTACCAATTTGTCTACAGAGACTATACCCGTTGCATAATTTTTTTAAAAGCGAACAATGCCCCTCTCTCGCCATAACACAGCGATAGTTTTATGCATTATAATCAAGCAACTAGGTCACTCTGTATCCCCCTACTTTGCCAAAGCACTCAAAAATTCGGCTTCAAATTCTTCATCTGCTTCTCGGGTTAAGCATTCCACCAGCCAATTGATGCTTTGATGGTCTAGCTTACTGTTCACTACGAAGGCTTGCTTTACACCAGACTGTCCCAGCTTGGCAGAGCCGTAATTCTTGAATGATTTGTTGCCATGGTAATGGAGTGATTTAATCGCCTCCGCGTTAGACTCTGGCAACGCATCTAGTGTGTTGGCAAGCTGAATCACCAGCTCCATTGGGTTCTTAGATGATGAGATGCGATACAGAAAACCGCCCTCGACTCTTTGACGCACCCAGTAATCAAAACCGCTGCAATCCATCACCTTATCACTGACCAACGCGGCTTCACTGCGATAACCACATGGCTCTACAACAACAGGGGTGTGTTTGAACTCTGGTTGGCCTGATGCCGCATCGGTATGAGGCAAGATCAGGTCGCATGGTTTGCTGTCTTTGGCGGTAGGGGCATTCCAGTGGATAGGCATGAAAACTTGTTCACGGCGCATTTCTTTGGTCACCACCAAGCGTGCTTGGCATTCCCCTTGTGCGCTGCGTACTTTCACTACTTGGTTGGTAGCCCCTTGGCTAACACGATTTATAGTCGCGTGGTTAACAGCATCTAGCCCAAACTCTTCTAAGCCAAACTCTTCTAAACCAAGTGCAGCGACGGTATCTGGGTGCATGGCAACAAAAGGTTCTGGTGTGTGCTCACCCAAACCTGCGGCTAAGCCTGTGCGGCTCATGGTGTGCCATTGGTCTCGGATTCGACCTGTGTTCATGATAAGCGGGAATTCAAGACTGGTATCAGCAATCGGCTTGTCGTGTTCGACTGCAATAAACTGCGCTTTGCCTGATTCAGTAAAGAACTCGCCATTGGTGAACATGCGCTGCTCGATGATCTCTGGTTGATACTCAAGCACTGGCCACTGTTGTGGAGTCAGTTCGCCATAGCCTTTCTCATCCAGTTGCGTGAGTCCAATTAAGCATAAGTCACGGGCTTTACCTGTTTCGTTGCCGAGCGCCGTCATCTCGCAATACTCTTTGAAGATCTCACCTTCGTGGCGATAATCAAACTGCTCTTTGAATCCCATTTTCTGTGCCACTTCTTTTAATATCCACCAATCGGGTTTGGCTTCCCCTGGGCTTGGTAATATACGGCGTTGGCGTGAGATTCGACGCTCAGAGTTAGTCACGGTGCCCGACTTCTCGCTCCACCCTTGCGCGGGTAGCACCACATCGGCTAAGCGAGTGGTTTCCGTATCGGCAATGCAGTCAGACACCACCACAAATGGACACTTCTCTAATGCCGCTTTGATCTTTTCACTGTCAGGCAAGCTCACAACTGGGTTGGTCGCCATGATCCACACCGCTTTGATTTTGCCTTCATTCATGGCATCAAACAGGTCGATGGCTTTTAAACCCGCATGTGTGGCTAAGGTGTCGGTTTGCCAGAACTCGCTGACGGTTTGGTGTGATTGCGGGTCACCAAATTCAAAGTGCGCCGCTAAAGTATTGGCTAACCCGCCCACCTCTCGCCCGCCCATTGCGTTCGGCTGACCTGTTACCGAGAATGGCCCCATACCCGGATTACCAATTTTTCCGGTGGCTAAATGGCAGTTAATAATGGCATTCACCTTGTCACACCCTTGTGTGGATTGGTTTACGCCTTGGGAATAGATGGTGAGCACCTTCTCGTTCGATGCAAACAAACTGTAGAACTGTTCGAGTTGCTGTTCAGTAAGCCCTGTTAGCTCAGGAACGCTTTTGTCGCCCTTACTTGATTCTGTATAGCTTGATGCGGTATTACCTGATTCTGTATAACGGTAGTGAGTCGCAGAACGAATCGCTTCAGTAAAGCCTTGGGTATGGTTTTCTATGTAGTCGGCATCGAGCTGGTCGTTATCGTCGAGGTAGCCTAACAAGCCATTAAACAGCGCAACATCTGATCCTGACTCCAAAGCCAAGTGCATGTCGGCAATTTCACAAGTGTCGGTATAACGCGGGTCAATCACGATCACTTTTAATGCAGGATTGGCTTGTTTCGCGGTTCTTAACCTTTGGAAAAGTACCGGGTGACACCATGCGAGGTTTGAGCCTGTAATCACAACTAGATCGGCTTGGTCGAGATCTTCATAACAGACCGGTACTGTGTCTGCGCCAAATGCTCGCTTATGCCCGACGACGGTTGAAGCCATACACAGCCTAGAATTACTGTCGATGTTGCCACTACCGATGAAGCCTTTCATCAATTTATTGGCAACGTAATAGTCTTCGGTAAGCAGCTGACCAGAAACATAGAACGCAACCGAATCGGCCCCAAATTCTTCAATCGTTTGATTGAATTTGTCTGCGACCAACTGAGTGGCACTGTTCCAATCCAGCTCTTGTTTTTGCTTATTCTGAATACGAGCAGGCTGTGTTAGGCGTCCTAAAGGCGTGACGGTGTCGCCGAGCGCAATCCCTTTAGTACATAGCTTTCCATAGTTTGATGGATGATCTTTATCACCACGTACTTCTAGTTTTCCTAACGATGTCGGTCTCGCTTCTATTCCACACCCTACACCACAATAAGCACAGGTTGATTTTATCCAGCCGCTGTTTGAATCGGTCATCCGTTTCTCGCTCAATTATCCATAATTGTAATAACTCAAACCAAGCAAATAGCACGCCACTTAGCACCACCCGAACAAATTGAAATATTTTTGTTTAAAAACAACAACTTAATTAAATGAAAAATATCAACGCTGAACAAAATTGAGCTTAACCAAGATAGAAACTTAACTTTTGCACCATCTTGCAGAAAGTTGCACCACAAACGCTCATTTATATAAATCTAACAAAAATTTCACATACCACTTTAGGGGTAATTGCGTGCCACCTTCAATTTTTAACTATCTGAAATATATAGATTAAATTTTATTTAAATGAACAACTCGCAATCTGGCACCCTCCTTGCTCCACTAAAAACCAAGACTTAGAAAAAACATTTTTGTTTTTCTTGATGATTATGAATTGAGTGGAATCTCAACCCGGTATTCATCTGCTAACGACTAGAAATTAGATGCTAGTGATGGTGATGCCGAGAATAAGGAATGGATTATGAGCAAGAAGAAAATCGTCGTTGTTGGTAACGGCATGGTTGGACACAAATTTATCGACAACATCCTGCAGTCAGAGAGTGATGAGTTTGATGTGATTACTTTTAGTGAAGAGCCAAGGTTGGCCTACGACCGTGTTCAGTTGACCGCTTACTTCAAGCGCGGAAATGCTGATGATTTGGCATTAACCAGCGAAGAGTATTACCAAAGCAATGGCGTCAATTACCTTTTAAACGCGAAAGTCGCTCAACTAGACACTGACAATAAGTGCGTTGTGACGGAATCGGGACATACCGAGAGTTATGACACCTTGATTCTAGCGACCGGTTCATTCCCTTTTGTTCCCCCTATTCCCGGTAACGACCAAGAACACTGCCACGTTTATCGTACTATCGAAGATTTAGACGCCATTGAACTATCAAGTAAAAGCAGTAAGTCTGGCGTGGTCATTGGTGGTGGTCTGCTTGGCTTAGAAGCCGCAAACGCAGTCAAAAACCTTGGCTTGGAAACACATGTTGTTGAATTCGCGCCTCGCCTAATGGCCGTTCAATTAGATGACGGTGGCGGTGCCCTACTGCGCAGAAAGATTGAAGACCTTGGGGTGCAGGTTCACACCGAGAAAGCAACCTCTGAGATAGTCGCAGGTGAAAGCGCTCGCTACAGAATGAACTTTGCAGACGGCACCCACCTTGAAACCGATATGATCGTGTTCTCTGCAGGTATTCGCCCTCAAGATGCCCTAGCTCGCAGCTCTGATATCGCCATTGGTGAACGTGGCGGCATCGTGATTAATGATCACTGCCAAACCAACATCGACAACGTGTATGCGATTGGTGAATGTGCGCTTTGGGACAACAAGATCTTCGGCTTAGTCGCCCCTGGCTATTCAATGGCGAAAATCGCGGCAGCGCATATCTTATCGGACGGAACAAGCGACGCTTCGTTTACTGGTGCTGACATGAGTACCAAGCTCAAATTGCTGGGTGTTGATGTAGCGAGTATCGGTGAAGTACATGGCAAGACGGAAGGCGCTCAGTCGTATACCTATAACGATGAAATCGAACAAGTTTACAAGCGCCTGATCATATCGGCTGATGGTAAGAAGATTGTCGGTGCTGTTTTAGTCGGTGACGCCGAAGCTTACGGTTCGCTGCTGCAAATCAAACAAAATGACATGCCTCTTCCTGAAAACCCATCAGTGCTGATTTTACCTAATGTCGCGGATGATTCAGGCTCAGCGATGGGTGTTGAAGCTCTGCCTGATAGCGCCGTGATTTGTTCGTGTTTTGATGTGACCAAAGGCGATATCAAAGACGCCGTATCTGCTGGCTGCACCACCATGGCTGCATTAAAAGAAACAACCAACGCTTCGACAGGGTGTGGCGGTTGTTCTGCCCTTGCTAAACAGGTTCTGGATAGCGAACTGAGTAACCTAGGTGTGGAAGTCTCTAACGATATCTGTGAGCACTTTGCCTATTCTCGTCAAGAACTTACCGACATCATCCGCGTCAACAAAATCAAAACCTTCGATGAACTGTTAGATTCTCATGGAAACGGATTGGGTTGCACTGTGTGTAAGCCAGCAGTCGGTTCAATTTTGGCTTCTTACTGGAACGATTACATCCTCGAAGATCAACATATCGAACTGCAAGACACCAATGACATCTACCTCGGCAACATGCAGAAAGACGGCACCTACTCTGTGGTTCCGCGTATTGCTGGCGGTGAAATCACACCCGATAGACTAATCGTGCTTGGTGAAGTCGCTAAAGAGTTCGACCTTTATACCAAGATCACCGGTGGTCAGCGTGTCGATTTGTTCGGCGCGCAACTTAATGAACTGCCAATCATCTGGAAAAAACTAATCGATGCGGGTTTTGAAACAGGCCATGCCTACGGTAAATCGGTACGTACCGTGAAATCGTGTGTGGGTAGCACTTGGTGTCGATACGGCGTCGACGACAGTGTTGGCTTAGCGATTCGACTAGAAAACCGCTACAAAGGCTTACGCTCACCACACAAGATCAAGTTTGCGGTTTCTGGCTGTACTCGTGAATGTGCAGAAGCTCAATCAAAAGACTTTGGCATTATCGCCACCGATAAAGGTTGGAACCTCTACATCTGTGGTAACGGCGGTATGCGCCCTCGCCATGGTGACCTTTTCGCTACCGACCTTGATGAAACCACTCTGCTGCAATACATCGACCGCATTCTGATGTTCTACACTCGTACCGCAGATCGCCTACAACGCACATCAGTATGGATGGAGAACCTTGAAGGCGGCATTGAATACCTCAAGCAAGTCGTGATTGAAGACAAGCTCAACGTTGCTGAAGAACTTGAAGCCGATATCGCTCTCAACATCGAAAAATACCAATGTGAGTGGAAAACCACCATCGAAAACCCAGAAAAGATGAAACGCTTCCAGCATTACATCAACAGCGAAGAAATGGATACCAGCCTGTCATTCATCAAAGACCGAGAGCAGCGTTTTCCTAAGCCGAGCTTAAGTGATTCATCTGAGAAAGTTCGAAATGAAGCCCTCACCAAGTCTGAAAAAATTGAAGTTACCGAAGTTTCGTAAGCCGAATTGCTGGTGAGTGAATCAGTAACAACTAAACCCAATATCGATAGTCGACAGTGGCGCAGCCCAAGAAAACTGCTGTCGGCTATCACCCTAATTGAATTGATTATTAGTTTTATGTTTTGACTAGGAGAAAGTCATGGAAAATTGGACAACCGTATGCAGCACCCGCGACCTAACCCCAAACGGTGGTATTTGCGCCAAAGTAGACGATAACCAAGTGGCTATTTTTTACTGTAAGCGCAGTGACACGCTTTATGGGCTCTCTAATTACGATCCTGTTGGCAAGGCGAATGTGATGTCACGTGGTATCATTGGTTCATTAAGCGGTGAGCCTTACGTAGCCTCACCCTTATACAAGCAGCATTACCACTTAGAAACTGGCGCGTGCCTTGAACACCCCGATCTCAAGCTCGTGAAATTTGAAGTTCGCAAGCAAGGAGAACAGGTTCAGGTTCTCGCACCGCTTGCTATCGCCAGTTAACTAAACGCCGACATCATCCTGCGAACGCGTTATCAGCGTGAGCAATTTCGGCACAGGGTTTAGCACATTCAAGCGTTAGAATTTCGAAATAACGCACGAGCTAAAACCGGGTAATTTCCAGATTTAAGGGATTTAAACCATGGATAACACAAAATTTTCGCTGCTTTCATTTACGGGTAAGATGAAAACCTTACACCTAAGTTGGATGGCCTTTTTTATCACCTTTGTTGTGTGGTTCAACTTTGCCCCACTACTGCAAATGGTAAAAACGTCGCTTGGTCTTTCTACTGAAGAGATCAAAACACTGCTTATTCTCAACGTTGCATTGACCATTCCGGCGCGTGTCGCTATTGGTATGTTAACCGACAGATACGGCCCAAGATTGGTCTACTCTTCGTTACTCGCTGTCTGTTCTATCCCTTGTTTTATGTTTGCTATGGCAGACTCTTTCATTCAAGCGGCGATTGCTCGTTTCCTACTTGGCTTCATTGGCGCTGGCTTCGTTGTCGGTATTCGCCTTGTGTCTGAGTGGTTCCCACACAATGAACTGGGTACCGCAGAAGGTATTTATGGCGGTTGGGGTAACTTTGGTTCAGCTGCAGCAGCATTCACGCTTCCAACTCTGGCTTTAGCATTTGGTGGTGAAGACGGCTGGCGTTATGCGGTCGGTATTACTGGCGTAATGAGCTTAGCGTTCTCGTTTATCTTCTACAAAAATGTAACGGATACACCAAAAGGTTCGACTTACTTCAAACCGGCTCAAGTAACGGCAATGGAAGTGACATCAAAGGGTGACTTTTTCTTCCTACTTATTATGAAGATCCCGATGTATGCCGCACTAGCGCTACTGACATGGAAGCTATCACCAAGCAACATCAACATGTTGTCTGACATGGCGGTTTACTCTGTGTATGCAGGTTTGGCTGCGCTTTACGTGTACGAAGTGTCGCAAGTTTGGAAAGTAAACAAGAACGTATTTAAAGAAGAAGTACCAGAGATTCACCAATACAAATTCAAGCAAGTTGCGGTACTTAACGTATTGTACTTTGCGACATTTGGTTCTGAACTGGCTGTTGTTTCTATGCTGCCACTGTTCTTCTCTGACACCTTTGAATTAACACCGGTTCTTGCGGGTATGGTTGCATCGGCTTATGCCTTTATGAACCTAATGTCTCGCCCAGGTGGTGGTTGGATTTCAGATAAATTCGGTCGTAAACCAACACTGCTTATTCTAACGATTGGTCTTGCTGTGGGTTACTTTGCAATGGGTCAAGTCGACAGCACATGGCCTGTATGGCTAGCGGTTGTCGCAGCGATGGCGTGTTCTTTCTTCGTGCAAGCGGGTGAAGGTGCAGTATTCGCAACAGTTCCTCTAATCAAGCGTCGTATGACAGGTCAGATTGCTGGTATGACCGGGGCTTACGGTAACGTGGGTGCGGTAGTTTACCTAACTGTGTTGTCATTCGTGAGCTACCAAACGTTCTTCTTAGTGATTGCTGCAACAGCGGTACTTGGCTTTGTAACTCTACTGTTCATGGAAGAGCCTAACGGCCAAATTGCTGAAGTGAATGACGACGGTAGCGTGACCTTGATTAACGTATCGAGCTAACCACTCATTGAATCGGGAGTAGTACCGAGGTTGGTATTACCGCTTTGGTGCTTCGTTCAAAGGCTCTACGTTCACTAGAGCTTTTGTTCTTCCTAGGATGTTCTGCCAAGGAAGCGGGAAGAAGAACAGTTAAGAAGAAGATCAGTTATGACAATTTCATTCAGCCAAGGGCAAGTCGTCACGCCAGAATCCAATAACCAACTGACTTTGAAGTTTGGCGGCTATTCGAATAAAGGCATACGTGATGAAAATCAAGACGCCATCATTGTAAAGCACCCCAAAACTCGTACTGAGCAAGAGTTGAAAGGCAGTGTCGCCTGCATAGCAGACGGCGCGAGTTGCAGTGAACACGGCCAGAAAGCCAGTCACACCAGCGTGATGCAGTTTATCGACGACTATTACGCCACTCCAAATAGCTGGAGTATTCAGCGTTCAGCACAGAAAGTCTTAACGTCCCTCAATTCTTGGCTCTTCAACACGTCTGTTTCTAATATTCATCCCGCACAACAAGTTAACCATAACGCGCTCGTTTCCACCTTTAGTAGCGTGATATTGAAATCCAACACCGCGCATATATTCCATGTGGGTGACAGCCGAATTTACCTATTAAGAGATGGTGAACTGCGCCAACTGACTCGCGACCATACTCGTAAAACTATGGGGCAGAAGCATTACCTGACGCGCGCCTTAGGCATGGATAATCAACTCAACGTTGACTATCAAACCCTGCCTATCAAGAAAAACGACTGCTTTATCCTCACTTCGGATGGTGTGCATGAATTTGTCTCGCCCAACACCTTCAATGAACACATCGATAAGCCTGGAGCGGATTTTGAATACGCAGCACAAACGATCTGTAACACCGCGTTAAGCCACAACAGTTCAGACAACGTGAGCTGCTTGATTGTGCAAGTTAGTCATCTACCTAAGCCTTCGCTCATCGAGTTCCATGAAAAACTGGCCAAACGTGCCATCCCACCCGCGTTAAAGCTCGGGCAAAGTATCGACAACTTTATGGTGCTTGAGGTGTTGTATGCAGGCTCTAGAAGCCATGTGTATCGTGTGATGCAAAAAGAGACACAAACCGAGTTCGTGTTAAAAGTCCCTTCCGTTCAATATCACGACAGCCCGTCGCAACTGAGAGCTTTCTTTAATGAACAATGGGCTGGCATCTTGCTGAACAATAAGAAGGTAATGAAGGTCTACCCGACGCCAGAGAACTCGCAATTTTTATATCAAATCTGCGAATGGGTAGAAGGCATCACGCTAAGACAATGGATGTACGACAATCCAAAGCCGTCACTCAATGAAGTACGCGACATACTAGAAAAAATCACACAAGGCATTCGAGTATTGCAACGTGCGGATATGGTGCACCGAGACTTAAAGCCCGAGAACATTATGCTTCAACATGATGGTGAGATAAAAATCATCGACCTTGGCGCTGTATTAGTCAGAGGACTTGAAGAAGGAGAGCTCGCAGACAAAGACGACACTCCATTAGGTGCGGTCAATTACATTGCACCCGAGACCATCAAACATAACAGCGCGACTACAAGCTCTGATCTGTTCTCTATTGCTGTGATCGGCTATGAGATGCTAACCGGTGAATTGCCCTACTCTGAAATGACCGCACAATCGCTTAAACAATCTCGTCATCATCAGTGGGAATACCAGCCCATCACTCAGAAACGAACTGACTTACCAAGCTGGGTGGATTTGGTGTTACAAAAAGCCTGCGCGGAATCACCGAGCGAACGTCATCAAGTGTTAGGGGATTTTGTGGCAGACCTTTACACACCAAACCAAAGCTTGGTCAAAAGCAAAGCCAAGCAACCTTTGATAAACCGAAACCCGATCCAGTTTTGGAAAGTGTTGGCTTTGTTGCTCGGCATTGTTGCCATTGTAGAGTTGGGCTTATTGCTTAGCTCGAGTTAAATCCAAGTTCGAGTTAATTACAGGTTCGAGCTAAACGCGAAGCTTCTAGCTAACCCTAAAACTCGAGCTAGCCTCGTTTCACTAAGCTTCTTGGTACGAGCTCAATGCCAGCTTGATAGCGCTTAGCCGATGCATTTAGCGCCAAAGCAAAAGCGCTATCGGCAATCACTTCGAATTGCTGTGGCAGTGAATGGACTTTAAAAGGTAAGAAGTCCAATAAACGGTTATCACCAAAGGTCGCCAGTTTTACTTGATTGATCAGCTCTGGCTTTTCAACCATCACATCCAACACACCCTCTAACAAAGTGTAAGACATAGTCACAATCGCATCAGGCACCGTGCCTTTAGCTATCCAGTCTTCAAAAACCTCTCGTCCAGATTCCCTATCAAAGTGCTCACCATAACCCACAACCATCGGCTTGTTGTTTGTTAGCCCTGTTTGTTGAGTATGCGCTTTGTTTGCGGCTTCAAAACCCAACTGACGTTCACGCGAAATGTTCAGATCAGGTAATGCACCGATCAAACCAACACTGTGAATGCTGTCATCAAGAATCGAATGCGTCAGTTCAAATGCGGCTTCGAAATCTTCACTGAGTACGCAAGCAAAGTGCTCATCATCTAACGGACGGTCAATTGCGATCACAGGCGTTCCTGAATTTTGCAACTTTAAGTAGAACTCGTTGGCGTCTGGCATTGAGCTCGCAACCAGCAAGGCATCAATACGACGACTTACCAAAGCTTCAGCCACTTTTCGTTCGGTTTCGGCATCATCATCAGAACAACCAATCAATATCTGGTAGCCCACTTTACGGGAGTTCTGCTCTATCAATTTAGCTAAACGCGCGTAACTACTGTTTTCCAGATCCGGAATAATCAAACCAAATGAACGGCTATTACCAGCGCGCAACGACGAAGCGGCGTGGTCTGGACGGTAATTATACTCTTCTACAACCGCCATGACTTTCTGTTGAGTCTTTTCACTGATTCTGTATTTCTGCGCCTTGCCGTTGATGACATAACTGGCTGTGGTTTTCGATACTCCAGCCAACTTAGCGATTTCATCAAGTGTCATATGAGTGACCTGTATTTTGTGCGTAGGATCATATAACGAATGATCTGATCCCTGGATTAGTTGAATTATATGCTGAATCGATTCAGTATAAAAGCTGAAAGGATTCAGCAAAATCTGAAAAGTGACTTCAATCATCCTTTTGTATGGATTGAGCGTCATTTGTTGTTAATAAGCTTTTCATTATTTACGAATCGTAACCGAAGCAAATTAACGACACGCAGCAAACTATTTTGAAAACCAAAATCGGCTTTGCTGAATTTTTTTACACTAAATGCTGAACCGATTCAGCCAGGATGAAACAAAGAGCAAGCAAAGAGTAAAGTTCACTAATTCTTGCTCTAGTTGGAATCGTAGCGACACACAAATTCTCAAGCGATACGCTAAAGAGGCACCATGCTTAAATTATCAAAATCTGACATCACTCTAGGCCAAACGGCCAATGATAAGTTCCAAGCAATCCAAAATATTGCAGGCGACCTAACAGCCAAAGGCTTAGTTGACTCTGGCTACGTTGAAGGAATGCTGAACCGTGAAAACCAGAACTCTACGTTCCTTGGCAACGGTATCGCGATTCCTCATGGAACGACTGACACTCGTGGCCTAGTGAAAGAGACAGGCGTTGCGGTACACCACTTCCCTGAAGGTATTGATTGGGCAGACGGCAACCGTGTTTACGTTGCGATTGGTATTGCCGCTAAATCTGATGAGCACTTAGGCATTCTTAAGCAACTGACCAAAGTGCTAGCGGCAGACGGTGTTGAAGAGAAATTAAAGCAAGCAAAATCAGAAGACGAAATCATCGCCCTACTTAATGGCGAAGTTCAGCTAGAAGCAGACCTAGACGCTTCTTTAGTTCAGCTGCTGTTCCCTGCGAGCGACATGGTTCAAATGTCGGCAGTTGCGGGCGGCCTACTTAAGAACACAGGTTGCACAGACAATGCATTCGTTGCTGACTTAGTAACAAAAACACCGACTCACCTAGGCCAAGGCCTGTGGTTATTGGGCAGCGATAAAGGCGTAACTCGCACTGGCGTATCGTTTGTTTCAACAGCAAACCATTGTGAGTACGAAGGCACACCTGTTAAAGCATTGGTGGCATTCGCCGCTTGTAACAGCGCGCACCAATCTATTCTGGCAAACCTAAGCAAGATGGTTTTCGAAGGTAAACAGCAACAACTGTTAACCGCTGATATTGCACAAGTGATTGGCCTTCTAAAAGGTGAAGCGGTTTCTACAGCGTCTCAAGACGATGACAACTGCGTGGTATTCAAAATCAAAAACGCGCACGGCCTACACGCTCGTCCGGGTGCAATGCTAGTCGCTGAAGCGAAGAAGTTTGAATCAACTATCCGCGTTTCAAACCTAGATGGTGACGGAAAAGAAGTGAACGCGAAGAGCTTGATGAAAGTAATCGCACTTGGCGTTAAACACGGCCACCAGCTTCAGTTTGTTGCTGAAGGTGAAGATGCAGCACAAGCACTTGAATCGATTGGTAAAGCTATCGCTTCAGGCCTTGGTGAAGGTTAAGGAATCGATATGTCTGATAAACAAATCAAAGCCGTTACCGTTACGCTAAACCCTGCTCTCGACCTGACAGGCGCTATCGACGCACTTAACGTAGGTTCAGTGAGCTTAGTGAACAAAGGCTCTTTGCATGCAGCGGGCAAAGGCGTAAACGTAGCAAAAGTACTTTCAGAGCTTGGCGCAAAAGTCACCGTAACAGGTTTCCTTGGTCGCAATAACGAAGAAGCTTTTTGCCAACTGTTCGGACAGATGGGCGCAACTGACCGCTTTATTCGTGTCGACGGCGCAACTCGCATCAACGTGAAGTTAGTAGAAGAAAGTGGTCAAGTTAGCGATATCAACTTCCCTGGAGTAGCGGTAACACCGATTGCCATCGAGCAGTTTGAGCGCACTCTATTCGGGTTAGCTGAAGACCACGAATATTTCGTGATTGCAGGCAGCTTACCTCAAGGCGTTTCACCTATGTTATGCGCATCGTGGATTCAAAAACTTCACGATATGGGCAAGAAAGTGTTATTCGACAGCAGCCGTGAAGCACTTAAAGCGGGACTCGATGCACAACCATGGCTGATCAAGCCAAACGATGAAGAGCTATCTCAGTTATTCAACGCAGAACTGACAACACGCGACCAATGCCAACACGCAGGCCAAGCCCTAAGTGAAAAAGGCATCGATAACATCGTTGTGTCACTTGGTGCTGAAGGTGTGATGTGGCTTAACCAAGGTGAGTGGTTACACGCTCAACCTCCGCGCATGCAAGTAGTAAGCACGGTAGGTGCAGGTGACACCTTAGTTGCTGGCCTATGTTGGGGTCACATGCAACAGATGCCAAAACCAGAACTTATTCAATTCGCAACCGCCCTATCTGCTCTAGCAGTTTCACAGGTAGGCGTGGGTGTAACCAGCCAACAAGAGCTGGATTCAGTACGACAAAATATCCAATTACAGGCGCTTAGTGCTCCAACTAGTCAGTTAGACACAAGTAAATAGGACAAAGGGATTATTATGAATATTACCATCATCACAGCTTGCCCAAGTGGCGTAGCAAACAGCATCATCGCAGCAGGCTTGTTAGAGCAAGCTTCAAAAACACTGGGTTGGAACGCCGCTATTGAATGTCAATCTAGCGTATTACCTAACTCTCCAGTATCACAAGACACGATCGACAGCAGCGACGTTGTCGTTATTGCTGCCAACACAAACGTTGATAAAGCGCGCTTTGTTGGCAAAAAAGTGTACCAAGCAGCTATCTCTGAATGCACAGCAGATGCAAAAGCATTTCTAGAGAAAGCGGTAGCCCAAGCAACAGTACTAGACGCATCTCAAGTTGAAAGCACTGTTGAAGTGACCGGTACTTCAGCAAACTCTTCTATAACAGCAAGTACAGGCAGCAAAAAGATCGTAGCGATTACCGCTTGCCCGACTGGCGTTGCACACACCTTTATGGCAGCAGAAGCACTTGAAGCAGAAGGCAAACGCTTAGGTCACCAGATCAAAGTGGAAACTCGCGGCTCAGTAGGTGCGAAAAACCAACTGACAGACCAAGAAATCGCAGACGCTGATCTTGTTATCATCGCTGCCGACATCGACGTTCCTCTTGATCGTTTTAACGGCAAAGCGCTATACAAAACCACAACAGGTCCTGCTTTGAAGAAAACAAAGCAAGAGATGGAAAAAGCGTTCGCAGAAGCTAAACCATACCAACACACTGCTTCTTCAAATTCAGCACCTGCTGACGAGAAGAAAGGCGTGTACAAGCACCTAATGACAGGTGTATCGCACATGCTTCCTGTAGTTGTTGCGGGTGGTTTGATCATAGCTCTGTCTTTCGTATTCGGTATCGAAGCGTTTAAAGAAGAAGGCACACTAGCAGCAGCATTGATGACTATCGGTGGTGGTTCTGCATTCGCTCTAATGATTCCTGTTCTTGCTGGTTTCATTGCATTCTCAATTGCTGACCGTCCGGGTCTGGCTCCAGGTCTAATCGGCGGTATGCTGGCTAGCTCAACGGGCGCAGGTTTCCTAGGTGGTATCGCAGCAGGTTTCATTGCGGGTTACGCAGCAAAATTCATTGCCGACAAGGTTCAACTTCCACAATCCATGGAAGCCCTCAAACCAATTCTGATCATTCCGTTTATCGCGAGTTTGTTCACTGGTTTGGTCATGATTTACATCGTTGGTGGTCCAGTTTCAGGCGTGATGAGCGCAATGACAGACTTCCTAAACAACATGGGAACGTCTAATGCGATTCTTCTGGGTGTGATTCTAGGCGCAATGATGTGTTTCGACCTTGGTGGTCCAGTAAACAAAGCGGCTTACACGTTCGGTGTTGGTCTATTGGCTTCACAAACTTACGCACCAATGGCCGCAATCATGGCAGCAGGTATGGTTCCGGCTCTAGGTATGGGCCTTGCAACTTTCCTAGTGAAAGACAAGTTTGAAGCAGGCGAGCGTGAAGCAGGTAAAGCATCATTCGTTCTTGGCCTATGTTTCATCTCTGAAGGTGCAATCCCATTCGCAGCGAAAGACCCAATGCGTGTTATTCCAGCATGTATGGCAGGTGGCGCACTAACGGGTGCTCTATCAATGATGTTCGGTGCACAACTAATGGCTCCACACGGCGGCTTGTTCGTACTGCTAATTCCTGGCGCTATCTCTCCAGTTCTTATGTACCTAGTAGCGATTGCAGCAGGTACAGCAGTAACAGGCTTTGGTTACGCAGCTCTTAAAAAGATGAGCAGCGATAAAGTGACAGCAGAGGCTTAATCCCCCTACTCTGTTTAGCGGTTAAAGCTGACGAACAGAGGCTCTTGATAAAACAGTTCCTTACTAAAACTGTTCCTTGGTAAAACTGTTCCTTAGTAAAACAAAGGCTCCTCAATTGAGGAGCCTTTTTTAGTTTATGTGTCCCGTCCAGAAAGACATTGAACAAAGAGGTCATTTGCTTAGCTAGTCAGCGTATCTTCAAACACACCCAGCTTGCGACCAAGCCAAATTGCTCGAACTGTGTGGTCTAGCGTTTCTTCACCGCCAGTTACCGGGTGAATAAGCACCGACATATCACCGCGTTCTTGCTCAAGCCATTCAACAATACCCGACTCTTTGTTTGCAAAGTGAATCTCGAACATTGGCATCTTATGTGGGCCAACCAAACGCTGTATTAATGGGAAAGTCTCTAACACATCTTTACGTTCCGATAGAATTTTCTGACGCAGTGTTTCTGCCTGCTCTGCAAATCGCAGAGGGAAATAGATATGACCGTGGTACATGGCACCATCCTTTAGAATTATGATGTCGCAAGTTTATACCTAAACCGCATTCAATAGCTAAATCTAAATAGGTGAGCTTGCTTTCGGAAGGATCAATTTGAAATGGGAAAACTAGAGTTTGTTATTCGAAGTAATCAAAAACAAACTCTAGTTATGTACAGCGAGTTAATTTTGAAGCGACTAAGGCTTAAGCTTCAACACTCGGTCAATATCTTCAGCGGAATGGCGCTCTGGTACTTGCTCCCACTCTTCGCCAAATGAACGGTTAACTACTCGGCCGCGTTGGAAACCTTCACGCGCTTCAAGTTGCTTCGCCCAGCGCACAACATTCGTGTAAGACTCAACTTGTAGGAACTCAGCTGCATCATAAATTTTGCCTAGCACAAGGTTGCCATACCAAGGCCAAATCGCGATATCAGCAATAGTCAGCTCTTCGCCCGCAACAAAAGTGTTATTCGCTAACTGTTTATCTAACACGTCTAACTGACGCTTAGCTTCCATCGCAAAGCGGTTAATTGGGTACTCTTGCTTTTCATCAGCGTAAGCGTAGAAGTGACCAAAACCACCACCTAGGAATGGTGCCGAGCCTTGCGCCCAGAACAACCAGTTAATGGTTTGTGTTCTTGCTGCCCCTTCTTTTGGTAGAAAGTGACCAAATTTTTCAGCTAAGTGCATCAAGATAGATGCCGATTCGAAAACATTCACGTCTTCAGCACCAGACTTATCAACGAGTGCCGGTATTTTGGAATTTGGATTCACTCCAACAAAACCAGAAGAGAACTGTTCAGCTTCACCAATGTTGATCAAGTACGCATCATATTCAGCTTCTTTAACACCCGCCGCTAACAACTCTTCCAGCAAGATGGTGACTTTTTGACCGTTAGGTGTACCAAGAGAATACAATTGAAAAGCATGGTCACCGACAGGAAGTTCTTTATCAAAGCGAGCGCCAGATTCAGGACTATTGATGTTTGCCCACTTATTACCACCAGCAGTATCGTTAACCCAAACTTTTGGCGGAGTGTATTGTTCTGACATGATATTTCCTTATTAATATAGGGTCTCACAAACTGATATTAGGTCACATACCTGTAGTTAAAACCCCTGAATACGATTTATTTTCAAACTGTTAAGCATGGCTTATTCCAGAAAGACATAACTCGATTTATGGGATAGCACACGTAAAAGATAAATACCCAATCAGATCTAAGCCACATACCCGCCAGCACGAAACATGATTTAGTCACGACATGCCTACAGGTTAAAGAAAGCTGTGATAAAATCGGGATATTACAATTAATAAGGATTTGGCAATGTCTTCAGATTACACAGGTTCGAGTGCTGCGTACGCTCGCCAAGAGAAAGGCTACCGCGAAAAAGCACTAAAACTGTACCCTTGGGTTTGCGGTAAATGTGCACGTGAATTTGTTTATTCGAACTTAAGAGAGTTGACTGTTCACCACGTGGATCACGACCATACAAACAACCCTGAAGATGGCAGTAACTGGGAGCTACTGTGCTTGTACTGTCACGATCATGAGCACTCAAAATATACAGATCATGACCGTTACGGCGTGGATGCAAAAGCCCGTTTAGACGATCATCAGTCAGCGACACACAACCCGTTCGCTGATCTAGCGAAGTTGATGAAGAAATAAAACACCTTCAGGGCTGCCTTTGTTTGATGGTAGCGGCTAGATATTAGATAAATAACAAGAAACCCCAGTATGTCACCATACTGGGGTTTCTTTTATCTGCCTTAGACCTAGAGTTCACTCAAGTTAAGACCAGATCAAAAAGAGCCTTCCGAAGAAGGCTCTTTTTAGAATTCTGTATTAGTTCTGCAATTATGCAGACGCTTGTTTACGAGACTCTTCAACCTGTTTAGCACGCTTTTTAAG
Organism: Vibrio syngnathi; assembly: GCF_002119525.1. Classification (NCBI taxonomy): domain Bacteria; kingdom Pseudomonadati; phylum Pseudomonadota; class Gammaproteobacteria; order Vibrionales; family Vibrionaceae; genus Vibrio; species Vibrio syngnathi. Next base: position 1,073,600 of record NZ_CP017917.1, read on the forward strand.
CGTCAACTTATCGCGGTATGCAAACCAAACGTAAGTAACAACCACTAAGAAGAACAGGTATGACAACGAGAATATGAATGGCGATTGAATAATGTCGTTTGAGATACCCCAAGAAACACCGATAACCGTCACTGCAATTTTCGCAAAGAAGCCACACATTAATAGCATCAAAGCCAACTGTGGGAAGCGTGTGCTGCGGAATGCAAGCCAGTAACAACTACCCACCGCTAACGCAGCGATATAGAAGCCGAATAAGAAAGAGTGAATATGGTCAGCTGCTGCTACACCACCAGAAATTGACATCAATAAAATTAAAAACAGTTTCATAATACTCGCCTCACCATAAGTTGGAAACGCATCCTTTCAAATTTGGAATCTTTGTTTGCGTACTATTTTCCCACTTTTCACGGACAACACAACCCCTCAAATCGAACAAAATGTAAACAAAGGTGCTAACAAAAAGCCGAGTTAACAATCATTTAACATACTGTTTTTAATAAACCTCCGTTACCCCTTGTCTCATATGAACAAAGCGTCATTTCGATTTATTTTGTTACACAAAATTAACCTTAGAAAATATTTAAAATAATTCGTAACTCTGTGATATCCGCACGGGATACGTGGACAATCTGAAATGTGTACCGAAGAATCCCTTAAAAAATAAGCCCGCCACGCTAAAAAGAACAAAACAGAAAGGTATTTAACACAATTTCAAAACCAACAAAAAACAACCCATTAACAACTTTGGGTTTATTTACCAAAAATGGAAAAAGAGATTCCAATCACATTTTTATTGGTTATAATCCGCGCTCTTTTGCGCTGTCTGTTGATAAACGCAAACTAATTTTTAAGAAACAATCACAATAACCCGTCTTTAGTTAAGTGGCTCACCACTGACCAACGACAAAACTGAGAATAAAAATGAGCAAGATTGATAAAGCATCACGTATCCTGCTAGCAGGCTTCTGTATCAACCTTTGTCTTGGCATCCTGTATGCTTGGAGTGTATTTAACAAGGCGCTAGTGACTGAAGCTGGTTGGAGTGCTGCTGAAGCATCTTCACCTTACGCTATTGCAACTATCACATTCTCTGTTTGTCTTCTTGTTGCAGGCATCCTACAAGACCGTATGGGTCCACGTAAGATCCTTATCCTTGGTACAGCGCTTACTGGCCTTGGTATGATTGCTTCTGGTTTCGCTACAACGCCTATGATGCTAAACCTAACGTTTGGCGTGATGACAGGTGCTGGTATCGGCTTCGGTTACGCATGTCTTTCTCCATCTGCAATGAAATGGTTCCATTCTTCTAAGAAAGGTATGGTTAACGGTCTAATCGCTGCAGGCTTTGGTCTTGCTGCTATTTACCTAGCACCGCTAACTTCTGCGCTTATCGATAGCATGGGTATCCAAACAAGCTTTATGATTCTTGGTGTTGGTGTACTTGCAATCGCAGTACCTCTAGCGGCAACAATCAACAACCCACCAGCGGATTACACGCCAGCTGAGCCTAGAGTAAAAGAAGGCCAAGCACCTAAAGCGGTTAAGAAGACTGAAGACCTAACGTGGAAAGTAATGCTGAAGACTCCTCAGTTCTACTCTCTATGGATCATGTACGCATTTGCTGCTTCTGTTGGTCTTATGATCATCGGCAACATTACTACGATTGCTAGTGTTCAAGCGAACCTACCAAACGCAGTTTACTTAGCGTCTATCCTTGCTGTATTCAACTCAGGCGGCCGTGTTGCTGCGGGTATGCTTGCAGATAAAATCGGTGGCGTACGTACTCTACTTCTAGCGTTCATCCTTCAAGGCGCGAACATGGCTCTATTCGCTACGTTCAACTCTGAATTCACGCTAATCATTGGTACGGCTATCGCAGCTGTTGGTTACGGTACACTTCTAGCAGTATTCCCAACACTAACTGCGGAATTCTATGGCCTGAAAAACTACGGTACGAACTACGGCGTGCTTTACACGGCATGGGGTATCGGTGGTGCTATCGGTGCTGCGGTTGTTGGTTACTCAATGACGAATGGCGAAAGTTACGCCCTAGCTTACACAATCTCTGCAGCTATGATGGCAGTGTGTATTGTTCTAGCTATCGTGACTAAACCAATCTCAGAAGCGAAAGCAACAGAACTTAAGCAAGCAAGCGCTTAATTCAGTTCTCGATTGATTAAAAATAGAAAGAGCTTAACCTTAGGGTTAGGCTCTTTTTGTATCAAGCGACTAATCCATTGACGATAGAAACCACTCCTCAGCTCTCCCCTACTTATTATCTCGACAACTTCAATCGACTGATTGAACACGCTCAAACACTCTATCCAGATCTGCTGAGTGACGATGAATGCCATTGGTTGTCTGAATACAAGCGTCTTTCAGTTGCAAGCCAGTGTCTAATGATTCGTTTGCTTTCTCGCAAGGGCTGCTGGTTTCGAAGTGATAAGCTCAACTATGCTGAAATTCAAGACCTGAAAAGCGCACTACAAGAGCTAAACGCATCGAACTTCATTGCGTTAAGCCACCCTACCGAACAACATAACCTTGTCATTAGTGATCTCGAATTAGGATTGCATCTACTGACTAAACCAGAGCTGTTCAGCGCATTCCCATTTCTTATGAACTATAAGACAGCGAAGAAAGACGAACTCTTGGCTTTGCTCGATCACCAACCTTTTGATCAGTTCCGAAACTTGTCGTTCGATTGTATTTACGTTGTCAAATCTGAAGTTATTGATGCCTTGCTGCTACTGTTCTTTGCCAATACTTATCAAGACCTAAGCCAATTCGTTCTTAGCGATCTTGGGCTCAACACTTTCGAAAACTACCCATTAAGTAAACAGCGTCGTTTCTTCATCTCTAGAGAACAGCTCAATCAACTGCTCCAGATACGTGATATTCAACGCTTGTATTCAGAAGGGGACCGCAAAGACGGTGAGTTTCTTGAGCAGCTTTTAAACTCGATTCCTGAAGAATCAGAGCACAGAAGCATTGCCAGAAAACGATCGCGTTTGATCAATGATATCGCTCGCGATCTAGAAAGGCTCAACCAAAACGATCAAGCTGTCTTTTGGTTCAAACAATCCGTACTTCCCCAAGCAGAGAACGACTTGCACGCATCTATGACAAGCAAGATGAGCTAAACTTAATGTGTGACATTGTCACGAAAATGAAAGCAAATCCATCAGATGTATCAGAGCTGGAAGTCGCTATTAAGCTTGAAAACAGGCTACTACGGAAACAGGGCCACAAAGTTTCACGAACTATAAAACCGAGCTGCAAAGAGATAAAACTGGAATTAGACCTCAGCCAAACGCGAGTTGAACTTGTGGTGAAGCAACACTTGGAAAACCAAGGTTGGGAAGTCTACTTTTCAGAGAACAGTTTTTTATGTGGATTGTTTGGCTTAGCCTTTTGGGAAGTGATTTTCGCAGACGTTGAGAGTGCATTTATTAATCGTTACCAACATCGCCCTCTGGATCTGTATCATTCAAATTTCGTAGACAAACGAGTTGAACAGATCCAGGCTGCGTTTCAAACCATATCCGAGCAAGGACTAAACCAATTGCTTGATATCTACGACCTGAAATACGGTATCGCAAATCCATTCGTTCATTGGAACCATTTCCCTAAAGCACTCATTGAGCACAGTATGGAGGCTATTCCGAACGCCTTAATCGTCGAGCTATTCAAAGTGATATTGAGTGATCTAAAGCTATTTAGAAATGGGATGCCGGATTTGATTGCGTTCAAGGACGATGAATTTCATTGGATTGAGGTCAAAGGGCCCGGCGATAAATTGCAAGACAACCAGTGGCGATGGATCAAAGAGTTCGAGCGATTATCTGTTCCATTCTCGGTTTGCTACGTCAATCATTAGATAGTTGCCTAGCTCTAGTCTCTAGTCTCTAGTCTCTAGTCTCTAGTCTCTAGTCTCTAGTCTCTAGTCTCTAGTAAATAACTTACATCAATATCTTATCTATAAAATAATCAGAACATGAGCTTTTTCAATCATTTTCGATATAATTAGAGAAAATGCCTAATCTTTAATACGTATGAATTTGAAAAAACTCTTCATTTTAGCTTTTGTTAGCATCTTCTCTGGTTGTGCCGTCTACGCGGGTTTGAACTTCGATCAACTTTTTGGTGAACAACAAGTTCGTGATCGCCAAGCGCCTATTCTTTCATCTCAAGCACAGCATTTCATTGACGAAGTAAAACCGGTCATTGATAGCCGCTGCGTGGTTTGCCACGCTTGTTATGATGCACCTTGCCAGCTCAAAATGTCTTCAGTTGAAGGTATCGACCGAGGAGCGAGTAAAGCACTCGTTTATCAAGGCACCCGTTTAACCGCCTCAGCCCCTACCCGCCTGTTTGAAGACGCGATAACCACACAAGAATGGCGTGATGCGGATTTTCACCCTGTGCTTAACGAGCGTATGCAAAATTCAACGGCAAACCTTGATGCAGGCCTTGTCTCTCGCATGTTGATGCAGAAAGAAAATCACCCTCTTCCAAATCAAACTCAATTAGAAGGCTTCGACTTTTCGATAGATCGTGATCAACAATGTCCAACTATTGAAGAATATGCTGAATATGAAAGAGATTATCCTACTTGGGGAATGCCTTATGGTATGCCTAACTTAGATAAATCCGAGTACGCTACCTTAATGAGCTGGTTGGAAAATGGCGCGTTAATGAACGACCATATTCCACTGAATGATGCGGAACAAGAGCTCGTTGATATCTACGAGGGCTTTCTCAATAAAAGTGACAATAAAAGCCAGCTTTCAGCACGTTATATCTATGAACATCTGTTTCTATCACACCTCTACTTCTCTGATTTAGCTCAGCCAACACGCTTCTTCACCTTGGTTCGTTCTGCGACACCTCCAGGTGAAGCGGTTCAACGCATCACGAGTCGTCGACCTTACGACGATCCAAAAGTGGATCGGGTTTATTATCGCCTGATTCCAGAGCAAGGCACCATCGTCCACAAAACACACATGCCTTTCGCATTAAATGAAGAACGCCTGAACAATTGGAACACATGGTTTGTGGATGCTCGTTACGCTGTCAAACAACTTCCTAGCTACGCGATTGACGTCGCGGCGAATCCAATGACTTCGTTTGAAGCACTTCCTGTGAACTCGCGCTTCCATTTCATGCTGGACAATGCACAAAACACCATCATGGCATTTATCAAGGGGCCGGTGTGTCGCGGGCAGCTCGCACTCAACGTGATCAATGATAGATTCTGGGTACTATTCATCGATCCTGATAAAGCGGATCTACCTGAAATTAATCAGTTTTATGCCAACCAGAAGCAAAACCTAAAGCTGCCTAGTGAACTAGAAAGCAACACTGTCCCTGTCACAAGTTGGGTGAGCTACGCGAAGCAACAAGCTCGATACCTTAATGCAAAATCAGACTTCACCAATCAATGGTTTGATAGCGGAGTAAATCTAGACACAGATATCATTTGGGATGGCAATGGCACGAACCCTAATGCCGCGCTTACTATCTTTAGACACTTTGATAGCGCTTCAGTTGTTCAAGGTTTAGTTGGCCCACAACCCAAGACAGCGTGGATTCTTGATTACGCCCTTCTAGAACGTATCCATTACCTTCTCGTTGCTGGTTTTGATGTCTACGGTAACTTCGGCCACCAGCTGATTACCCGTATGTTTATGGATTTCTTGCGCCTTGAAGGTGAGAGTAACTTCTTGACCCTTCTTCCAAAAGACGTACGACACATTGAACACTCAAGTTGGTATGAAAACCAAAGCTCACAGCTGAGCGACTACTTGCAGCGCAATATTGCACCTTTTGACCAGCCAACCAACGTGATATACAAAACGACAAATCCTAAGCGTGAACTGCTTAATATGATCAAAGATAAGCTCGCGCCGATCCTCGATAATCGCTTTGATATTGTCGAAACAGGTTTTAGTCGGAAAAACGAAGCGCTGCTCAAGCAAGTGAATTTGATCAAAGGAGTCGGTCTACGTCATGCTCCTCAATTGGTGACGATCATGATTGAAGGCGAGAACGGCGAAGAGCAGCTGTTCACCATGATTCACAATAACGCTCACAGCAACATTTCAAGCCTGTTCAATGAAGAGGGTAATCGAGATTACGCCAATGACGACTTGACTCTCGTACGCGGCGTTGTGGGTAGCTACCCTGCCGCTTATCTGTCATTAACTGAGCGCGATATACCGACTCTGGTTAAAGCACTGCAAAGCTTGGACACAGAAAAAGATTACGTCGCGTTGCTGGATAAGTTTGCAGTACGACGCAGTTCGCCTGAGTTCTGGCCATTCAGCGACCGAGTTCACCGTTGGTATCAACAAGATCAACCGATTGAGTTTGGTTTATTGGATTACAACCGCTTTGAGAATAGATAGTAAAAATAGATAGCGAGTAAGCGGTAGGCCTTGGTTCTAGCTTTTGAGCATTGACTATATTGCCTTGAGCGTCGGCCATGTCGCTTTGAACGTCGGCCATATTGCTTGAAACCTTGATGGGGCTTTCTTAAAGAACCATTAGTACACATGCTATAAAAAATCCTCTGACGAATAGTCGTTCAGAGGATTTTTTATTTGGCTTGCAGATTAGGTATAAACCTAAAAAAGGCTCACATCGTTAAACGGAAACATAGGGCACAAGTGCCTTTAACGAGTCTTTAACTAATTCTGATAAAGCTTGGTCGTTATTTCGATACAGCAATAATGGTTCTTCGCTTGCTTCAATGCTCTGACACAAGCTGTACAGTGCTGAGAGACCCAAGCTACCCGCCGACCCTTTAAGTTTGTGCGCCAAGGACTTCACTTCTCGTCCATCATCCGCTTGACTCGCCTCAGCCAGTTCATTCAAGGTCAGGTCACTGCTTTCATCAAACAGCGCAACGATCTGTTTCATTTTCTCCAATCCAAGAATCGACAGATCACCCTCTATCACTTTGGAATCAATCAATTTCACCGGAGCCTCTCCTTGGTCTTGGGAATCAGTTGTATCACATAGAGCATCAATGGTAGCCGTGTGCTTAGCCAAACTATCTGTCAACGGTGCGGAGTGCAGTTCATCACTGTTACTCTTAGTCAGGCGCTGATAGTTTTGCTTACAAACAGTATCGTTCGGATCAGGCTGAGGCAACAAGAGTGCTTTACCATCAAGTTGAGCAACGATGAGCTGAGAAAGAGCCTCTTTTTCTAACGGCTTAGGTAAGAAGCCATCGAATCCTGATGCTAAATAGCTCTCGACCTCTTCATTGAATACATGCGCCGACACCGCCACCATAGGTGGTATATTTAACGGTTCTGCCGTGGGCGTTTGTTCTAGAATCGCTTTTAACTGCTGAATCAACTCTACACCATCGCAATCGGGTAGGTTAATGTCTACTAGCGCGATATCGAACGCCTGCTCACTGAATATAGCTCTGGCTTCTTGTCCTGTTGTTGCCATCACAACGTCATGGCCTAGGTTATTCAGAAATCCTTCAGCAACAATGCAGTTAACGGGGTTATCTTCAATCAACAACACTTTGGCACGGATACAAGCTTCAATGATCGGTGTTTTCGTTTCAATCTTCTCGCCCGCTAACAAAGGTACCGAGAACCAGAACTGGCTTCCCTCACCTTCTTCAGAATGAACGCCAATATCACCGTTCATTGCTTGCATGATACTTTTACTGATCGCTAGTCCAAGCCCTGTGCCGCCAGCTTTGTTACGACCACTACCGGTTTGGGTGAACGCATCAAACAGACAAGCTTGCTCGTTGCTATCAATGCCAACACCTGTGTCTGAGACTTCAAACATCACTCGATTTTCATCTTCGATATCTAAGCTGATAAAGATATCGACCGAACCACTTTCCGTAAACTTAATTGCATTGCCTACTAGGTTATTCAAGATTTGACTGATTCTTGTCACGTCACCACGCCAATAGCGTTGTACGTTACTTTCAATATGGAAATCGAAATTAAGTTTCTTCTCAGCAGCGCGCCCTTCCATGAGTTGATAGGTATCTTTAACCATTTGGTAGAGATCAAACGAAGCCGTGCGTATTTCTAAATGCCCCGCTTCTATCTTTGAGTAATCAAGCACGTCATTCAAAATGGCGAGAAGATTCTTGCCGCTGCGGTTAATGATATCGGCATAACCCGATTGCAAAGGATCTAGCCCAGTATCTTTAAGTAATCGAGCCGTACCTAACACACCATTCATCGGTGTTCGTATTTCATGGCTCATCGTCGCGAGGAAGGCGGACTTAGCCCGGCTTGCTTGCTCTGCGGCATTACGAGCCTTAGCGTGATTTTCCACCTCGACATTCAACTTCTCATTGGTTTTTTGCAGCTGATAAGTTCGGTCGGTGACCAACTCTTCTAAGTGCTCTTTATGTTCTTCGAGCTCACGTTTCGCCTTCGCTTCGCCAACGGCTACCACTTGTAGCGCCTGTGCCGTGTTTCTGGCGGTAATAATAGCCTCGCCCATATGAGCCAGTTCATCATTACCCTTAACCGAGATATCTATATTCAGACGCCCCTGAGCGATAGACATCAAAGCTGAAGAGTATTCAGTAAGGCGTTTTACCACCGAGATATACACCACGCGCCACACGATAAATGCGACGATTACCAAACCAATAACCGAAATCACAGACAACGACCATTGAGCCAAATTCAAGGTGCTAGTCAGCTCATCAACCGCTTTTTTGGTGCTTAGATTCGAATCATCAACCAGTTGGTTAACCGTTGTATTAAGCTGAGAGAACAACTCCAGCGTATTTTGCATCAGAAACTCTGACTTCTTGGTGTTCTCATATTGTTCTAACGAAATATCAAACACGACTTGGCGTTTTCTTAGCTCTTCTAGAAGCTGAGACATCTGCGCCGAACGAGTCGGATCTTCGACCGCTTTAACACGGCGCGCCATAATTCTAAGATTAGATTCAAACTCAGATTGGATTTGATGAATACGTTCAACGTTAGTGACCGTCTGCGTTTCTTCTATTTGATTAAGCATTTTGTACGCCAGCAAATGTAATTCATGCAGGCGTTCAGACAAATCAAGGTCAACCTCAACAAGCGCATCCAAGGCTTGGTAGGCTTTATCAGTTTGCTTAGTTTCTAGTAGATCATAGATGTGTGTTACGTTGGCAACTGCGATGGTGGCCGTGTTCAACACTTGGGTTCGGGTTAGCTGCTCGAGTTCTTCCGCGAGTAGTCGCATCTCTTCGACACGAGAAGAGAGTTCCTTGTTTAACCAAAGCTTACGTTCAACTGACACACCCAATTCAGCCAGTGTATTAATAACACTTTGGACATTGTTTTCGAGTTTATTAAGAAGTTGGGAATCAAAGCTGTCGACGCCAAGCTCTTTAATATGCTGAAGAAGCGACTCAAGTTGACCGAACAACATAGTGCCCGCCTCTTTTCTTTCTGCTTCATTTCTCGCATTAGAAAGCGTTTGTACCGACGAAATAATACGGTTACTTAACTCAGACACTTGACGAGCTTCGATCATGGCAGGAAGAGCAGAATCCACGACGTTTCTTTCTGTCTTTGCTACGAAGCTAAAACCAGAAACACCGATCAATGCAGACAATAAAACCAACAGGGCCATCACTAAGAATGAGGCCAATAGCTTGCGTCCAATACTCGCTGAAGCTAACAACATAAACTCTAAACCTTAAAACTTTCTTCTTTACCCATGCAGAATACGCTATATTTTGCAGTGTTTCTTATCTAAAACCAATAAAACGGCAATTCATGCTATCTAGACCTTTAACTTCAAAAATTATTCTTTCATTACTAGCATCAGTCACTACTGTAGCAAGTGCTAGTGAGCCTTTAAGCCCAATAAAACCGGCCGAAGCCACATCACAAAAAGAAAAAATTTGTGCCATTTATCCGCACCTAAAAGACTCTTATTGGTTATCGGTTAACTACGGAATGGTCTCAGAAGCAGAAAAGCAACAAGTCGAACTTAGAGTGTTGGAAGCTGGCGGCTACCCTAACGTCGCCAAACAAGCCTCACAACTGGTGCTTTGCACGCAATGGGGGGCTGATGCCATTATTTTAGGCACAGTTTCACCTGACGCTTACCATGAAAATTTGACCAACTGGGTCGGAGCAACCCCTGTGTTTGCGACAGTCAATGAGTTAACCGTCAATAAAGAGCAACAAAGAGTATTAAAAGGCACGGTCGGTGTCGACTGGTATCAAATGGGCTTCCAAGTTGGAGAATTTTTGTCGAAGAGGCATCCAAAAGGATCAGGTGAAACGCCTATTGCCCTATTACTTGGCCCACAAGCAAGCGGTGGCACTAAGCCAGTGGCTCTTGGGTTTTATGATGCAATCAAATCGAGCGATATCAAAATCGCGATCAGCTATTGGGCAGACAACGATAAAGAACTGCAAAGAAACTTGGTGCAACAAGTCATCGAACAACCGGATATTCAATATATTGTAGGAAGCGCGGTCGCGATTGAAGCTGCGATAAGTGAACTAAGAGCTGCGGGTAAAACCAAAGACATTGGGTTAATTTCAAGTTACTTAAGTCACGGAATCTACCGCGGTTTGCTTCGTAACAAGGTGCTTTTTGCACCAACAGATAAAATGGTTGAACAAGGTCGCTTGTCGGTAAAGCAAGCCACTAATTACTTACGTGGTCAACCTTATGAAAAACACAGTGCACCCATGATTGAGGCACTGACACCAGCAACACTCAAAGATCAAATTATCGCTGACTCATTGTCACCTTCTGAGTTTCGCCCAGTATTCAGTGTGAACCCTTAGTGCTATATTGACTAAAGAACTCAAAACAATAAAAACGAATCAATCATTTAGGGAACATCCATGCTAAAAACGACGCGTACTATGCCAACGCATAAGAATATCGCTTTGGTCGCTCATGACCATTTCAAACCTGAGCTATTAAGATGGGTCAAAGAGAACAAAGAAAAACTACAAAAGCACTTCCTTTATGCAACAGGCACGACGGGTTCTCTACTCAGTAAAGAAACAGGCTTAGCAATTAAGAGTATGATCAGTGGCCCAATGGGCGGTGACCAACAACTTGGTGCGCTTATCTCTGAAGGCAAGATCGATATGATGATTTTCTTCTGGGATCCATTGAATGCCGTACCACACGACCCGGACGTAAAAGCACTGCTTCGTATCGCAAGTGTTTGGAACATCCCTGTAGCAACCAACCGCGCTACTGCTAACTTCCTGTTTAACTCTTCACTGCTTGAAGAAGAAGTGATCATCGAGATCCCAGACTACGAAGCGTACCTAGCTGAGCGAACTTAATGGTTCAGCGCTCTTAACTAAGCTGAACGCTTCGTTAAGAACCAAGATAACGTCACAGACTAAAAAGCCTGCTTCATCGCAGGCTTTTGTTCACTAGAACCTTAACTCGCTACTTGTCACTCCATACCGCCATTTCGTTGCCACTTGGCTCTCTAAAATGGAAACGTCTGCCACCGGGAAAGCTAAATATTTCACGGTTAATCTTGCCACCGGCATCAATCACATCACGCTCGGTTTGTTCAAGATTTTCGCTATAGAAAACCATCAGCGCCGCACCACTTTCAGCATTAGACGCCAGATCCGCTAAATAAAACCCACCCATTAAGCCTTTACCTTCAAAAGCAGAATACTCAGGACCATAGTCTTCAAAGCTCCAACCAAACACTTGGCTGAAAAACACCTTAGTCGCGGCGATGTCTCGCGCGGCAAATTCAATGTAGTTAATAGAGCCGTGTTCCATAGCTGATTCCTTCTGCTTTATGCCTTTTTCCTAATGATAATAGCTTACGCCCTAATGAGCATAGAGAGCGGGCTTGAAGATCTAATCTTAGACAATTACACCAAGTGACATCACTTTTTACGAACGACAGGGTAATCAGAGCCATGCAGTTCTTGCACAAAGCCAGAACCGTCACCGCTATGCGTGATCCAAACCTTCTCTTTCGCTCGCGTCATAGCCACATAAAACAAGCGACGTTCTTCCGCATAAGGGAACGCATCCGAAGCTTCAGTCAACGCACCATCGATGTGCAATTGCTTCTTCTTCGCAGGGAACTGCCCTTCATCCACGCAAAGAATAATCACAAAGTCCGCTTCTCTACCCTTACTCGCGTGACAAGTCATGAAGCTGATATCAATTGAGGTGTAGATTTTTTTCCAATCATCCAACAGTTCAGGTTTGTGGTAATGATTTCGCCCAAGCAGCATCACAGACTTATTGGCTTTGCCTTTTGCTTGCCTGTTTATCTGATCGAGGATCTTCTCAACTTCTTTGCTTGGCGCACTATAAACCGACTTCTGTTTCTGTTGCTTGAAGCTGTTGAGCTCTTTTGGTAATTGAATCGGGTTTTCCTGCACAAAACGATTGGCAACTGCACCTAACTGATTGTTAAAGCGGTAAGTCGTATCTAGGTGATGAATAGTCGAGCTCTCAAAGCGATCTTTAAAGCCCGTGGTCAAGTCAACATCCGCCCCCGCAAACTGGTAAATTGACTGCCAGTCATCGCCTACCGCAAAAATAGAGGCTTGGTGCTGCGCTTTCGACTGGTTACATAGCGCTTCAACCAAGGCAAGGCGATCTGGCGAGATATCTTGATATTCATCGATCATGATAAACTTCCAAGGCGAAATAAATTTCCCCTTCTCGACATACTGTGTCGCTCGGCTAATCATGATTGAGAAGTCGATATGATTCTGTTCTTTCAATTCCTTTTGCCACGCGGTCACACACGGCCAACACAATGAAAGTTCACTGTTGAGACGCGTGTAGTCTCGGTGATCGATCAGCTGTTGTTGCACTTCTTTCTTCGATAAACCCGATGCATTCAACTGTTCAAGCTGCTTTTCAAGCCAAGCTATCAGCTTGAGGTTTGAGACATGGCTACCTAGCTCATCGTCACCGGTTAAATAAGCGATTGGCCATTTAGACAAATGCTTTTGCCAACGTTTAAAGTTGGTCGGCGTCATCCAGTGCTTCTTCAACCAATCAATGCACCATGCTTGGCGTTGATTGTCATCGAGCGCGAGCGGAGAAATAACCACGCGTTCAGGTTCAACCTGATTAAGGATCTTTAAACCCAACTGATGGAAAGTGCTCACTTGCACCTTCTCTGCTGATAAGCCCACTTTGCTATTAAGGCGCTGTTTCATCTCTTCCGCGGCTTCACGACCAAAGGCGAGCAGTAACAACTCTTCAGCTTGAGCTTGATGACTTTGCAGTAAATACGCGACGCGAGCTGTTAGAACACTGGTTTTACCCGAACCGGCACCCGCTAAAATAAGGTTGTGATCATCATTCATCAACACCGCATATTGCTGCGATAAGTTCAGTGGTGACGATTCACATTGAGCAAACAATACTTCCCAGTTTTGTCTTTCTGTCTCTAACCACTGTTGATTCCTCTCGGCTTGCATAATTTCCGTTTCAGACAACCATGGCTGCATTCGAGCGATGCGGTTTGGCATACGCTGCGCGGCTTCCTCTAGAGTCATGGTCATATTTTCTAGACCAGCATTGACCATCTCAACCCAAGTCTTCACTTTAGAATGCGGTAGGAAAGCAGGAAGTTGCTCAAGACGTGTCAATTCAGCTTCCCATTGAGGAACGTGCTCCGCCAACTGTTCACATTGTCTGTCATGCCACGTCTGATAAGCAGCAACCGATGCGCGCGCAAATTGACGGCATTGCTCCCACGGAAGGCCTTGGACTAACCAGCTTCGCTGCTTGCCATCTTGTTGATTAGCAAAAAACTGCAACGATCCCCAAAACAACCCGCGCTTTATCGCGATCTTGCCACTCCAAATAGTGAAAGGGATACGTTCTTCACTGCCTACTGAAGATAACAGCAGGCGTGGGCCATCAAGCTCAACCTGATGATATTCATTTTGAATAAAAAACTGTGCAGTCTTATTAGCGCTTAGCTGCATTGGAGCGTGCTCTTTAATTGGGAATATTCAATTTATATCATGATGCAGTGAGAATTAATAATGTCTCACGGCTTATCGACGCTTTCATGACCACCTAGGGGCAATTATGGATAAGTATCAAATTCTTGTGCTTGATTTCTGTTAGGATTATGGTTTTAGTGTGTCAAGTGAGCGACTGTGGACTTCTCAGCCAAATTACGCCTTTATTGGGCGAATAAAACCATAAATTACAGCGTATTAATTCTCATCACTCTACTCGGTGTTGTCGTACCTGCTTGGTATTATGGGCAAAACACACTGATCACACCGTTAATTTTAGGCGTTATTGCTGCGGCTCTTGCTGAAAGTGATGACAGCTTTACCGGGCGTTTGAAAGCACTCACGCTAACCTTTATCTGTTTTGCCGTGGCAGCCTTCTCTATTGAGATTCTCTTCGACACGCCTTGGCTGTTCGCGATAGGGCTTTTCGTTTCAACCTTCTCTTTTATCATTCTCGGCGCAATTGGCCCTAAATACGCCAGCATCGCATTTGGCTCATTACTTGTGGCTATCTACGCCATGCTTGGGGCTCACGAGAGCACTAACCTTTGGTTTCAACCACTACTACTGTTAACGGGCGCAGCTTGGTACTACTTCATGTCGATGATTTGGCAGATCGTATGGCCAATGCAACCAGTGCAGCAAAACCTAGCAACAGTATTTGATCAAATCGGCAATTACATCGGTTCTAAAGCAGAGCTCTTCTATCCAGTTTCAGATTTGATTCCCCAACCACATCGCATTATTGAAGCCAAACTCAACGCTAGCACGGTTAACGCGCTCAACATGTGCAAAGCAACGCTACTCAACCGCTCTAAACGCGGACACATTGACGGACCGAGTGACCGATTCCTTAATACTTACTTCATCGCACAAGATATTCATGAACGCGTAAGCTCCAGTCACTACCGTTATCAAGAACTGGCAAAACACTTTGAACGCTCAGACGTTTTATTTCGATTTAAGTATCTGCTAGAAGCCCAAGCGACAGCTTGTAAAGAAGTAGCAAGTTCACTGAAAGTTGGGGCTGAATACCAACATGGCGAAAAATCGGTTCTGGCACTGGATGAACTGATGTCTTCACTTAATCACCTGCATCAACAGAACAAACCAGAATGGAAATCATTACTCAACCAGTTGGATTACTTATTTAATAACCTAGCTACCGTTGAAAAACAGCTATCCAATATCAGCAACCCAGATGCCGAAAAATTAGAAGAAGGGGTACTAGACGATACTAACCCACATACTTTGACGGCGATGTGGCATAAGATCAAAGCCAACCTGAACACCGACTCGATGCTATTTCGTCACGCGATTCGTATGGCGATCACTTTGACACTCGGCTACGGAATCATTCAAGGTTTTGACATAGAGCGAGGCTATTGGATTTTGCTGACGACACTGTTTGTATGCCAGCCAAACTACAGTGCAACACGACAAAAGCTGACGGCTCGTGTTATTGGCACCGTCGCAGGCTTGTTGATCGGAGTACCGTTACTGACCTTTTTCCCATCTCAAGAGAGTCAGCTGGTATTCATTGTGGTCAGTGGTGTGATGTTCTTTGCTTTCCGTATCAATAACTACGGATTCGCAACCGCCTTTATCACCTTGCTTGTACTCTTCTGCTTCAATCAATTAGGGGAAGGCTACGCCGTTGTTTTGCCAAGATTAGCTGATACTTTCATTGGTAGTGCGCTCGCTGTTTTAGCTGTTATCTATATTTTACCGGACTGGCAATCAAAACGACTTCACAAAGTGATGGCAGATGCACTCGATTCCAATAAAGACTATCTCGCTCAGATCATTGGACAATACCGCGTGGGCAAGAAAGATAGCCTCAACTATCGTATCGCTCGCCGTAGTGCACACAATAACGATGCAAACCTGACTGCCGCTATCAGTAGCATGCTGGTTGAACCGGGCAAGTATCGCACCTCTGAAGATGAGAGCTTCCGATTCCTAACACTCAATCATGCGCTACTCAGCTATATCTCTGCTCTGGGAGCACACAGAACACGTATCGATGACGAAGCGACACACAAACTAGTATTAGATGCGCACAGAGTAATCCACGAGCATCTAGACGCTCTAAATGATCAACTCTATTCTCATCAAGAACAGTGTGAAGTGAAAAACGCTTACGACCCTGAACTTGATAAACGTTTGAGTGAGTGGCGAGAAGAAGATGAAAGCTCTGTTCGAATGGTTCTACAACAGCTCCATTTGATTTATCGAATGCTTCCAGAACTGCATACCTTAGCCACAAAATTTGCAGTTAAAGTTAAGATGGAAAAACCGCTTGAAAAAGAAGTTTCAAGATAAAAAACAAAACAACTGTAAAAACAAAAAGATAACACAGTTGGTTACTTATTAAACATCACGCAAATCTATACATTGCTCTACCAACAGACTCAATCAGGTAGAGCAACCTCTCACCTACCCTTTATTTACAAGGGCTAAAGAACTCTCAACCCGTACAAACCGGCTGACTTTGATTGACTCACTCATAGCTTTGTCTAACATTCCTCGGACAAAAAACAACCAAATGGATTTATAGTTGTCTTAGTTTTAGGAAACTTCAAACTTCATTTAATATTCGCTTAATCTTGTTTGATTTCCTGAACCAGTAAGCTATGCTCTATTGAGCATATGGATTTGAACTAGGGTCACATTATGAATACACAGCAATTTGAAGCATTTAAGCAGAAAATACAGCTCCTTAACCCACAGCAATTGAAAGCACTTCAAGGCGAGATAGACGACAACCTTGAAACAGATCAGCGTTCTCTTCTAACGGATGAAGAGTTAAACGTACTTAACGAGCTGTTCAATTAATAGACTGCCGTCACTATTTTAGCTTAAATCCACCTGTTCTCAGTAAATTGTACCCGTTCTCCATTGCACTCAAAATATCGTCCGCCTAGACTCATTTCATACGTCAATAAAAGGTTCTGCTATGTCGATATCTGGTATTCAATCTGGTTACGCCATTATTCAGCAGTCAACCAACATGGCTGAAGAAGCCGCTATCGAGCTTAACCAAAACTCCAAACACTCTCTAAAATCCGACGACACTTTTCAAACTAGCGATTTGAGCTTCAATCAAATAGAACCTGAACAATCCATTTCGTTTAAAGAGAAAGAACCTGAATCTGCTTCGTCCTCTACGGAAGCGTTAGTAAAGCTGACACAAAGCGCAAATTACAACCGTATTGGTGCGAGTGTGGTTGATCGTCAAAACGAAGCCATTGGTAGCCTTCTCGATATCCATATCTAATTCGAACTACAATTTAGCGATTTGTTGGTGATGCTTGCCCTCTTTTTGACTAACAAATGGCTCTAAACCCATACAAACTGTAACTCATTATATCAGGCACTTGTTTCTGGTTTATTACTCGGTAGAATCAGCGCAAATCAATCTTGCTGCACAAACTTTACTTCATACTATTTATGCCAAAACTAAATCTGCATCGCCGTGACTATGTTTCTATTTTAGGAGGCGACATCTCCGCAGACGAATTAGAAAAGAAGCTTCAGCCTCATTTTGAGAAGCCAGTAAATAAGCTGACACCTAGCCCCTACCTGACAGAAAAAAATCTAACGCGCCGTTGGACGGCTCTCGACAATCCGGATTCACAACAAGAACTGCTCGACCCTCATACACAAAGCCAGATTCAAGCTTATGAGAAAAACATCGAGCACTTTATTGGCACCGTGAAAGTCCCTGTTGGTATATCTGGCCCTTTAAGAGTTAATGGCCTGTTTGCTAAAGGCGATTACCTAGTCCCACTTGCAACCACTGAAGCAGCGCTTGTTGCGTCTTACAACCGAGGTTCCAAGTTGCTCACGGCTTGTGGTGGCGCAAGTGCAATGCTGCTCAATGAAGGGGTAACACGAACTCCAGGTTTCGCATTCCAAGGTTTGGTAGAAGCAGGACAGTTTGTGGCTTGGGCAGTAACCCAATATGAGCAATTTAAAACCTTAGCTGAATCAACCACATCACACGGCAAACTTACCGACATCAATGTCAACATCGAAGGCAATCATGTTTACTTGGTGTTTGAATTTCTAACAGGTGATGCTTCTGGTCAGAATATGGTGACTATAGCGACCAATGCCGTGTTTGAATACATCATTGAAAATACGCCAGTGAAACCCGATCACGCCTTCCTAGATGGCAACTTATCGGGCGACAAAAAAGCCAATACCCAAACCTTGCGCAGCGTTCGTGGTAAAAAGGTAACAGCCGAGGTCAACATCTCAGCAGAGCTTGTCGCTAAATACTTACACACCACGCCAGAGAAGATGGTGCAATTCGGACAAATGACCACCGTTGGCGGTGCTCTGAGCGGTACAATTGGTATCAATGCTCACTATGCGAATGCACTTGCGGCGCTCTACATTGCTTGTGGTCAAGACGCGGCGTGTGTTGCTGAGTCTGCGATTGGTATGACTCGTATGGAGCTCAACAAAGAAGGTGGTTTGTACGCGAGCGTGACGCTTCCTAATTTGATGTTAGGAACAGTCGGTGGCGGTACAGGCTTACCAAGCCAAAAAGCGTGTCTCGATTTGCTAGGGCTACACGGCAATGGTAAATCACAAGCCTTAGCTGAGGTTTGTGCTGCTTTATGTTTAGCGGGTGAACTGTCGATTGTAGGCGCATTTTGTGCGGGTCACTTTTCGCGAGCTCATCACAAGCTAGCGCGCTAGTTTCTGTTATAAAACCTTAAACCGACCGTTGTCACGTATTGAGTGAGTTGTGTATGGATTACTTACATTTATCGCGAGTGAGCCTTAAGCACCTCACTGCGCTTCATATTATGCTCAACACCCACAGTGTCACTCAAACCTCAGAGCAACTCTTTGTCAGCCCTTCAAGTGTGAGCAAAACTCTGTCTCAGCTACGTGCCATCCTTAACGATGAGCTTTTCTATCGGGACGGCACTAAACTGATCCCGACTCCCTTTGCCCTGAAAATAGCGCCCACCGTTCACTCGATTCTTTCCAGTATGAACGGGTTACTTCACCAAAAGAGTTTTACTCCGCAGGAGTATCAAGGCAGCTTTTCACTTTCGATGCGTGAAAGTACCTTTGAAGTGTTTGCCTCGAAGATCAGCAAAATCACCACTGAACTTGCACCAAAAGCCAAGCTTAATATTTATTCGAAACAGGAACTTGGATTCGATGCATTGCTCAGTGGTAAGGTCAACTTGATCTTGTTGCCTCACGATATCTCTCAACCCCCAACGGATAATAAAGAGTTGGTGTGGGAAACGATTCTTCCTGATGAAATGGTTTGCTTGATGGGCGCGCACCACCCTCTCGCTCAGCAAGAGCTAACGGTTGAAGGCTATTTAGATTACAAACACATAGGAATCTTAGATAACGAACTGTCTAAGCCTTACTTTGAGCAAAACTTAGTTCAATGTCATAAGCCTAGAGATATGGCGATATCGGTAGCGGATTTTGGCGCGGCGGCGGTGCTGTGCCACCACACGCCTTTCCTATTCACTTGCTCAAAACAGTGGGCTGAACATGCTAAGCAAGCTCAGGGTTTAGTGAGCAAACCCTTGCCTTTTGATTACGGCAAGGTGGCGTATAGCTTAGTGTGGAACAAGCCCAACATGAATGACCAAGCGATTAAATGGTTGTGTGACTTGTTCTTAGAAGCTTAGATTTTGCAAGAAAATAGCTTTTTGTAAACGGCCAGATGTTGATAAAAGACTAGGTTTTTATAAGAGACTAGCTATATACCTCTGGGGTTTGCATTGGCCTTTGAACGATCGTGTAGAGCTTATCGTGAAAGCTCTGCATCTGTTGTTCGGTGCATTTAGGCCAATCTAATGCTTCACCAATCACACCATGATGTTGAAACGCATTCAGCCGAATTCGAACATCATTTGGTAGCGTCTTCAAGTAACGCCCCACTTGTTCAATTTCATCTTCAAGATCGCTTTTATTTGGAATATACAACAATCTTACTTCATGCAGTTTTCCTTTATCTGCAAGGTAGTTGATGGTATCAAACACCCGATGGTTTCCTCTGCCCACTAACCATTGATGTGTTTCCGATTGCCAAGATTTTAGGTCAATCATCGCACCATCAAGGTAAGGCAATACCCTATCCCAACCTTGCTGTGGCAACGAGCCATTGCTATCAATAAAGCACGTTAAGTGTGCCAATTGCGGATCGCTTTTGATCGCTTGAAACAATTCGATGATAAACGGCAATTGCATGGTCGCCTCGCCACCTGAAATGGTAATACCGCTCAGGAAGAATTGATTGTGCCTAACCAGTTCAAGCACCTCTGAGACCGTCATCGTGGTAATTTTCGGGCTCGACTTATGATCGCAGACATCAATGCACAGATCGCAGTTGGTACAGGCTTCCGGGTCCCACTTCACTTTGCCTTCCACAAGACTTAGAGCACTGCTCGGGCAGCCACTTACGCAATCTCCACAATGATTGCAGTGATTGATTGTGTGTGGGTTATGGCAGGTAATACAGTCAAAGTTACAGCCCTGAAGAAACAGCACTAAGCGGTTTCCCGGGCCGTCAACACAAGAAAAGGTCAGCACACGGCTGACCTTCGCTTGTTTTTCTGTCTTATTATTTTTAACCCTAGCCATTCGAGTTGTTAGATCAGAAATTTTCATAATTCACATTGTTTGCATTCGAAACGCATTACACACATAACACAACACACGCACGTTAAGGCTATTCGTATGTTGGCGACATCTCTAAGCTCGCCACGCGTGGTTTACGCTCTAGAATGCCCGTATTTTTTGCCGCTTCAGCACCAAGGAAAGTGGTATTGGTGCGTGAGCCTTGCTCATCGTATTTAGCGATGTCAGACAGCTTAACCATGTAACCCGTCACACGAACCAAATCGTTTGATGCCACGTTGGCCGTGAACTCACGATAGCCCGCTTGAATCGCGCCTTTGCATAAGTTGAACATCGCTTCTGGATTTGATTTGACTGTTTCGTCAATCGTTAGAATGTCACTGATGCCCGACGTGTAGAACTTATGATGACCAGCTGTTGCACGAACGTAAGAGACTGGGTCAGGCTCCGTGCCATAAGGAATACGGACACCCGGCGTCACATCTTCATCTAAGCTAATACCGCCTTGAGCGTGTAATAGAGCCTTGCCTTCCAGCCCATATGTCACTTCAGAGCTTTCAACGATTTCAGCCAACTTTTCAGATATACGGTGACTAAGTTGATTAGCCTGTTCATCGTGACCATAGCGCCCTGCTTTGCCTTCTTTTTCCATTAAGATGTTGACCGCTTCTGCCATGCCGTAAATACCAAACATGGGCGCAAAGCGATCTTCTTCGATAAGGCCTTCTTTGGTCAGGAAGCCTTCAAAGAAGTTAGACTCTTCATGCAAGAAGCGGCTACGTGCGTTCATCAGTTCGATCGTGATGTTGCTGTAGTTAGGCAACACTTGCTGTAAGAAATCTACGCTGTCCTCAGATTTTAGAGCCACTTGCTTAAGGTTCATACGCACTAAGGTATTTGAACCACCCGCCAATGGCAGAGAGTTATAGCAGCTCACAATACCAAAACGCTTATCGCCGTAAGCCTCGGCATGCACTGGATAGTTTGCGATATGTGGTTTACTGCACTCGCAGATATTGCTTGCCGCATGACGAAGTAGATCATCAGGTGTCACAGCAGGATCGTACATAAAGGTTAGGTTTGGTGCGATCTGCTTGAGTTCAGCATCTACGCGCAAAATCGTACGACAGACAATGTTGTCACTAGGACCAATATTCACGTGCATAAACGCATCTGGCAGTGTGCGATCCAGCATGATCCAGAATAGCTTCAGCTTTTGATATACCAGCTCATCCGTCAAGTCGCCAACAAATGGCATCAACACATCGTCCAGTTGACCTAAGTAAACGGGAATTGAAGTCACTGACGGAACGTGATGATAAAGGATGGTGAGCATGTTCAATGCTTCGTCGAAATTAGTTGCCGCGCTAAGCTCTAAATACTCTGAGCCTTGATGTAAGTATTTGGAATAGTCTGGAAGCACATAGCGCGGCTTAAATGGGGCGTGCCCTTCAAACATGTCACACAGCACACCTTGTTGTAAGGCTTGCTCTACTTCTTTGCTTACCGGCATATACGGCAAGCTTGCTTCAGCTTCTAAGGCAAGATAACTCGACTTCTGCTTTGGAGACAGGTGGGCATCTGAAATGATATTGCTAAAGCGTTGTTGTTGCTCTGAAAGTTGTGGAGAAGCAGATTGGTGGCTCATGATGAAACCCTTAATATTATTATGTAATGCCGATCGTTTAAGAAGACTTGAACGATCTTGCAGTTAGCAGATAATCCCCATCAACAACGTTGATGGGGATTTTTTATGCTTGAACAAGAATTAGCAATGGCACACGAGACCATTGAAGATGCCGACAATTATGAATCTGTCGTCGACGCCATTCAGATTGAGTGGATAGAACAAGCTCTTCTTGAAACCAATAAAGCGAGCATAAGACGACGCCGACTTCCCGCTCAGCAAGCTGTCTGGTTAGTTATTTGGATGGGGCTGCAACGCAACATGTCTATCAAAGAGGTATGCAGTTCATTAGACATTGCACTTCAGCCTAAACCTGAAGATAGCTGGTCTCGTGTTGCACCCAGTGTCCTAACTGATTCACGCCGACGTCTAGATGAGAGTCCGTTAGCGGCTCTGTTTCACACAACGGTAAAGGCTTGGAACGGAGATATCCTTCAACAAGACAAAGACTTAGAACTTAATGTTCTTGCTGTCGATGGAACAACATTTCGGTGCCAAGATTCCCCAGAGAACGCTGAAGAATTTGGGTTCATCTCCAAAAAATTGAAACCTTACCCTCAACTTCGTTTAGTCGCTTTGATGTCAACAGAAACTCGAATGATTATGGGGGCGGCTTTTGATGGTTGTCATGTCGGTGAAACGACCTTAGCTAAGCGCCTATTCAATGACATCCCCGCACACTCATTGACCTTATTTGATCGTTGTTATTTCTCGGCAGACCTTTTACTGTCCTGGCAAGAGAGTGCTGAAAATGCCCACTGGTTAATGCCTGCAAAACGTAAACTACGCTATGAAGTGTTGGAGAAATATGCGGAGAACGACATGCTTATCTCAATGCCTATCTCTCCTCAAGCTCAACGGCAGAATCCGAATCTACCCGCACGTTGGGAAGCCAGATTAGTCCTATATCAAGAGCCAAAAGGTGAGATAAAAGGTTTTATTACTTCACTTACAGACCCTAGCAAATACTCGCTAGAAAGCCGGCTGCGTATTTATTGGCAACGCTGGGAGATTGAAGAGGGTTATGGTGAAATTAAACAGACTCAACTTCAAAGTCACGTCACTTTACGAAGTCGTTTTTCTGCCGGTGTGAAGCAAGAGCTTTGGGGCGTATTACTTGCCTATAACTTAGTGCGATTAGAGATGGTTAAGATAGCTTCAGAAGCCGGGGTTCGAGCGACTAGGGTCAGTTTTACCGCCGCAATTAACCTTATTGATGCGCAATTACGTTGGTTAGCTTTAAGTCCAGACGGAACTTTACCTGTAAAACTGAAAAGGATGAGAGAAAGTTTGAGTCACTTCATTCTTCCAGATAAAAGAAAGGACCGAACGTTTCCACGTTCAGTCCTCTTTGTCCCAGCCAAATATCCGTTCAGATTCAAGCAGTAATGCTTATCCGAACGGCATTATACCGATTTGGTAGGGCTTTTTATTGGTCGCAGTTTGAGATACTAAGGTTTTAATCACAGTAACGAATTTACTGAACCACCATTCGATGAGCCATTACACAGGCTGCTTTTGAATACGCGATTTACGGGCACTAAATGCGAACAGCAAGATAACAGCTAACACGAATGGTAATACGTAGATATTGAGGTTCTGCCACCCTGCTGTCGATTCTAGCCAGCCAGAGAGCATCGCTGTAATAGTCACACAGCCAAAGACAATAAATTCATTAAACGCTTGTGCCTTAGCTTTATTCTGCGATTGGTAGGACTGACTAAACAAACCTGTTGCCGCGATAAACATGAAGTTCCAACCCACACCAAGCACAACCAAGGCCGCTCTGAAGTGCCAAATAGATTCGCCATGAATGTTAATCGCGATACAGACGACGAACAGAATCCCGCCTGCCAAGATCATCATTCTTGAGCCAAACCTCTCGATAAGTGATCCGGTAAAAAATGCAGGTACAAACATCCCCAGAACATGCCACTCAATCACACCCGCTGCTTTCGTAAAGTCAAAGCCACAGCCAATCATTGCCAATGGCGTTGCTGTCATCAGGATATTCATCACCGCGTAAGCGACCATGGCAGCAAACACTGCACCAATAAAGTTAGGCGCTTTCACTATCACACTGAGAGGATCGGATTTAGGCGCCTGACTATTAAAAGAGACTTTTGGGAATTGAATGGTTTGTAAGATGAGCAACGCAAGAATGTTCAATCCAATCAAAGAAGCAAAAGCACCAATATACAAACCATCTTGCGACCACTGTTGCGACATAATCGCTAAATTTGGCCCTAATACCGCTGCTAAAACGCCACCAGCCATAGAGATAGATATCGCACGATGGCGAGCATTTTCATCACACACTTCAATTGCCGCGAAGCGATAAAGCGTACCAAAACCGATACCTATCCCAAGCAAAAATGTGGCGAAGCAGAACAGATAAAAGTGTTGTTGAGACAACGCGTAAGTGGCAAGGCTAGCCCCTGTAATGCCAACGACATTACCGATACTAAACCCTCGTTTTCGCCCTAATTTCCCTGAAATCAGAGACGCGGGAATCGTGGCCGCCATTAAGCCCAAAAACTGCAAGGCAACGGGCAAAGTAATCATGCTGACACTGGGGGCTATCTGTTTTCCTATCAAGCCAATCACAGAAATCAGTAATATGTTACCCGTCATCAATAAGGCCTGACACAACGAGAGCAGCCAAACGTTTCTATTCATCTTTGTTCCTAAATATGAGCACAGTTGATCAATAGACCAAAAATCCAACAAAGTCGCAACACTTTGTTACTCATAACAACTCTACAAAGCGACCAATGAACTAATAGATCAATGAACTAGTAGAAAGAGTGCCATCACATTAACTTTGATTAGCGTTACTAAAGACGCTAGAGTTGAAATTATCATTACTTGAGATAATAATAATTTCCTGTTATTGATGGGCTTTATTACTTAGAGGCTCTGTTATTTATAAGTCTTGTTAGTTACAGGCTTTAGCATTTGAAGGTGAGTATGATCAATCCGCTTTGGCTCAATACGTTTAAGACTCTGGTTGAAGTTGGCCATTTCACCCAAACGGCTGAGAAGTTGTACATGACCCAACCAGGGGTGAGCCAGCACATCAAGAAGCTTGAACAAGCTTGCAATTGTGACCTGCTTTCTCGGGAAAATAAGAGCTTTGAGCTGACCGAACAGGGTCGGATTATGTATCGCTATGCGCTCAAGCTTGAGAAAGACCAGGAAGATCTTTTTGAGTCTCTGAGTTTTGATAACCCTTATGCTGGGCAATGCCACTTATCTTGCTCTGGTTCACTCTCTTTGCGTCTGTATCCCAAGCTTCTTGAACTTCAGCAGCAACACCAAGAACTCAGTATTAACCTAGAAGCAGCTCCAAACAATAAGATATTGAATGACCTAATCGAAGGCACCACCGATATTGGAATCGTCAGACATTCACCCAATGACAGCTATTATCAGAGCCAAGTTATTGGTAATGAGGCGCTGTGCTTAATCGTCCATCATAGTCTTGCTGACTTAGAGATTACCCCTGAAGCGCTGCACAATATCGGCCTCATAGCCCATCCAGACTCTGCTCATTACCTGTCTTTGTATTTTGACCTATGCGGAGATAAAGACTTAGCGAACATCAACATCAATGAAATACCGAAGTCTGGCTACATTAATCAACTTCACCAAATTCTATTACCCGTATCCAAAGGGCTCGGGTTCACCGTGTTACCCGCAGGGGCTGTCGAAAACTTTCCAGACAGAGATAAGCTGCACGTTGTGACACCTAAAGTGAAGGTTGAAGAAACACTGTATTTGGTTCAGAAAAGAAATCGAAAACTGCCGCACAGATACAACACTGTTATCGATCTAATCAAACAACACGTCAGTAATTAGTTCGGTATAGATAGACTTAAAACCTTTAGCTAGCTCGTTATTTCGCAGCAAGATCTAAAGGCTTTAATGTTGGAGTGATGTTCAAAAGACAGCTACTCAGAAGCGCTCAGAACCGCTTTGGCTCGTTCAAAATCGTAATTATCTAACGCACTTTGGACATCTTTAAGAACTGCTGAATGTGGATACTGTGCCAGTAATTCAGTCACGTATTGGGTCGCATCGTTGTCATAGGCTTCCAACAGTGAAAGTAGCTTAAGCCTTTGTTCTTCCTCGACCGCGGCTCCCATCGCACTCGCTTCACTCATCGCCTCTACCTGTGGCTTAACAATCTTGCTGTCCGTTGCTGCAATGAGCTCAACTAACCGCGCCTCACCTTCTCTGAGCTCTTGCTCATCACACAAACCTTTATGAGCTTTCTCTTCTAACTCTCCCATTAAATCAGCCAACTGGAGTCCGCCAATCGACACAGCCATGCTTTTCAAGGTATGCAAGTTTCTTTCAAGCGTAATCCAATCGTCTTGTGCCAAATTATCAAACGCATCAACCATCATACTTGGTCCACTGCTATGGAACTTCTCAACCAGTTTATTTTGTAGTTCCGAATCATGAAGAGTGAGTTGGTCGAACCGCTGCTGAGAAAACACACTGATAGCATCATTGCTATTAGGTTTACTTGTTAGGTATTCAAGTTGCTCTGCCTGCTCATCTAACAGAGCCGCCTTTCCCTCAACCAACACCTCTGGCACGATGTATTTCGTAATCAAAGAGGTGGCTTTATCGATGATAATTGGCTTATCCAAGAAGTCCGTGACTCCAGCCTCTCGCGCTCGCTGTTTCGCATCAGCAAACACATTGGCCGACATCGCAATAATTGGTACATCTTTATCAAACTCACGAATCAAACGTGTAGCTTCGAAACCATCCATAATCGGCATTTGCAGATCCATAAAGATCATGTCGTAATCATTACTTTGAGCTAACTCTACCGCCTCTTTACCATTCTCAGCTAAATCAGCATTCAGTTTCGAGCGAGTGAAGAATGCCAAAGCTAAGTCTTGATTCAACTCATTATCTTCAACGAGCAATACCCTTTGGCCCTTGAACTCTATCTGGTAATCCAGTTGCAGCTCTTGGGCTTTAAACTCTGCCAATTCTTCAACGCTTGACCTTGGCAATGTTAGAACAAACGAAAACTCGCTGCCTTGCCCTAAAACACTCTCAACACTAATTTGACCACCCATTGCACGAACCAATTTCTGGCTAATGTTGAGTCCTAACCCCGTGCCGCCGAATCGGCGCGTAGTTGTACTATCTGCTTGGCTAAATGCTTCAAAGAGCTTGTGTAGATTCTCATCAGAAATTCCTATGCCAGTATCGGCCACCATCACCTTCATAGTCAGGCTGTTATCATCTGATTCAACAAGGGCTACAGTTAGCGAGACACTACCAGTTTCCGTAAACTTAATCGCATTACCAACAAGGTTAAGTATTACTTGGAACAGCCTTAAGGGATCACCGCGCAGAGGAGTGTCTAACGCGGGGTCAACCGACATCGACAAGTTGAGTTGCTTTTCCGCCGCTTTGGATTCCATAAGGTCAATCACATCTTGGAAGGTCGCTAACGAATTGAATGGAATACTATCGATAAACAACTGCCCTGCTTCTATCTTAGAAAAATCGAGGATGTCGTTAATGATGCTTAACAATGAATGCCCTGAACGATGCACTTTTTCGACATAGTTTTTCGCAACCGGGTTCGCTATTTCTCCGATAGCGAGATAAGACAGGCCAATAATCGCATTCATTGGCGTTCTAATTTCGTGGCTCATGTTAGCCAAGAATTCAGACTTCGCTTGGCTTGCGAGATCGGCTCTCTGTTTCTCTTCTTCAAGTTGCTCGTTAAGACGTTTCATTTCCGAGATATCGAACGCCCAAAACAGAGTGGCTATCTCACCATCTAGCTCAAACAAATAGTAACTGACTAGAGCGACAAACCGTGTTCCATCAGACCTTCTCAGCACTAGCTCTTTGTTAACGACCTTTCCATTGAGTTTAAGCTCTCTATGTAATTCATCACGAGCAGATAAAGAATCATGGATTGAAGTCACATCCATAGAGGACAACTCCATCTCCTCAACTCCAAACAAATGTTTCGCCGTATCGTTTGCATAACGAACTTGCTCCTCAAACACAACTGCAGCGGCAATTGGTGAGCTATTCAACATGTTATAAAGCTGTTCTTGAGCCTTTTTGAGTGCTTTCGTCGCATCATTAGCAATGCTGATCTGCTTGGTGAGTTTCCTATTCCAAAATACGATAAGTAAAACGATCACCAATGAAAAAATGGAAATGGTATAAACCAACTCATAATCCGTTTTTTCGATCGCTTTTGGAGCAGTCCACTTTGCGGAGATTTTCTGATGGTCTTCAGCCGAGATACTACCTATAGCTTTGTTCACAATAGACAGCAGTAAGGGTTCAGACTTGATGACATGCAATGTTGGCGACAGGAAAAAATCTAATCGGCCAATAATACCAATCCCTCTGTAGCCAAATGAATCGATTAAATAATTTAGGACATCAACAGTATCAATCATCGCATCAAGCTCACCTGAGTCGACACGTTCTAATCCGTCATTAGTCGAAGACACCATCGACCAATTAATATCAGGATAACTATCTATTATAGCTTCTGTGTTGGCTCCCGCCTCTAATATACCGATTTTCCAACCGGCAGCTTCTTCTAAAACAAGGCTATTCACATCCCGCCTTGAAGCAATGGCTAAGCGACTAGAAAATAACTTCTTACCCGCCTTCACGTTTTCACCAAGTGAACGGTTTTCTACAGCAGCCGAGACAAGGTGCACTTTCCTATGGTCAACGAGTCGTCGAGTCTCTTTCCAACTGCCGACATCAACATGTTCCAAGCGTAAACCTGTTTTCTGTTCGATCAGCGTTAGGTAATCATCGATCATACCGATGTATTCCCCTTTGCTCGATACGGCCTCATAAGGCAAAGAGTTAGGGTCAATACCTATTTTTAATACTGGATGAGACTTTATCCACTGACGTTCATTGTGGCTGAGATTAAGAAGTTCGCCAGCTAAGCTGTTTGATTGATAAATATCAGAAATATAACGTTTTGCGCCATCTCCGAATGATTCAAATTGCTCAATGGCAGGAAAATAAACATAACTCCCTTCCACGGAATCCACATCGAAATAGAACGTCATAAACCCAGCATTGGTACTGCCCGTCTGTGTTTTATAGCCAGCGCCTTTCGTCACGGATGACAATTTAGACGTATTTTTCTTGTCCAATGATGACGTTGATACATCTCCTAGGAACCAAGATTCTAGCGGTCGCTTATTATGGTCAGCCAGTGCAGAAATAACCATGAAGGTATTATCTGCATCGAATATGTCAAAAATCTTAGGCAGTTCATCAAAGCGATCATTGACGATAAAATACGCTGAAATTTGAGCAATAATATCAGCCTTCTTCAGAACCAGAGTCAGGTCGTTCTTAATTTGTCTTCTAAGGATTGGCTCAAACTCTCCGTCTTCCCTTTTCAGGTTTGCCAATGCGGCATTGAAGCGGTCTCTTAGCTCAGCCCCCCTGAAATCCACGTAGATGGGATAGCTGACTTTATAATCTTCATGGATCTGAATCTCGCGCATTTCAATAAAACGAGTATTGGTGACAAACCAGGTTAACACCCGCCTTTCTACCATGAGGAGATCAACATTTTGAGCTCTCAGCTGGGAAAACGCTGACTCTAAGCTGTCGAGATCTTCTATCCGATCAATGCTCAATTGGCCATCCAACACTTCTACGGAGTTTTTAATCGGCGATGTTTCATCGAACAGCAAAGCACCCAATGACAAATTTTTTGCCGATTTCAAATCCAGCTTACGTCTCTTTAATGAAACTGGTACGAAATCAACATCCATCACCTTGTCACTGACAAAGTGCAATGAAGAGTCATCAAGTTGAACGCCAGAAACAAATGATATTGAGCTATTGCTATCGATAGCTTGACGGGCTGCACTACGAGGTAAAGTGACAACGTCACCCAACTGGTACCCCATATCGTTCAAAGCCCTTTGCATAATGTCATGCTCTAAGCCGACAGAAGTACTGTCTGGATACATGTAAGGCGGGTTACCGAAACCAAATACGCCTTTAATGGGAGAGCGATAAGGCGAGCCATCTAACCATTTAGACAAAATGCGGTTCTTTTTACTGATATCAAACGTTTCAATTTGTTTATTCAATAAGTTAAGTAACTCATTGTCATTGGAACGAATGACCATGGCTGCCTTGATGTTTTTCCAGCGTTCAAGCACATGGTTTACCGCTAAATTCTCAACTCCACTTTTATGGGCAAGATCCATGGTGGTCACAGGTTCAGCCAGTAAGCCATCAACCGACCCGTCTTCTAATGCGCGAATAGCATCAATGGCCGTATCGAACTCAACTCTCTCAATCGAACTAAGCTGCACGCCAGATCGCTCTAGGTCGATGCTTTCTCGAACCATGGCAATTCGCCTCTTGGCCTCTTGCTCAATTTTATTGTTGAAGTGATCATCGGTAGGAAGAATGACGGCAATTTGGTACGAGATATAAGGATCAGTTTGAAGGAAGCGACCTCCCTCACTGGGGTCAAACTGTTGAAACGGAAACACATCGCCTTTTCCGTCTAACAAAGCTTGCTTTGCTTCAGCGTGAGAATCTACGCTGATGAAGTTGGTTTTTACGTTGAAACGCTCTTCAAGATCGTAAGCCCAATCTCGAATAATCCCGTCGACTTTTCCGTCATCACCAATAAATGAGTAAGGATAATGACTAGACAGCGCAATGAATGTCACTTCAAGTTTAGCATCTTGCCATCGGTTTGCTTCTTGGTCGGGTGCCGTTTCTGCGTTCACGCTTGTCACAAAACTCGCCAAGGCAATGAGCAGAAATAAGGATTTAACGTAACGATTAATCAGTACAACCCAACGATCACTCATCTCTAAATTTCTCTTTAATTGCTAGAATCTCAGGTAACTTTAGAAAAAACATATCGACGATAGTCGGATCAAAATGCTTGCCTTTCTGTTCTTCAAACAAGCTCAGTGCCTCATCGACACTCCAAGCCTTCTTATAAGGACGCTCTGCTGTCAGGGCATCAAATACGTCAGCAACGGCCGCAATTCGTCCGACCAATGGAATATCTTCGCCGGCTATCTGGTTTGGGTAACCACTGCCATCCC
Organism: Vibrio syngnathi; assembly: GCF_002119525.1. Lineage (NCBI taxonomy): Bacteria > Pseudomonadati > Pseudomonadota > Gammaproteobacteria > Vibrionales > Vibrionaceae > Vibrio > Vibrio syngnathi. The sequence continues at coordinate 1,105,039 of NZ_CP017917.1, forward strand.
ACTTTTCATGGTGATACTGCGCGACTTGAATGGCCGTACGCATCAGTTTGGAATCGCTCTGCCTACCAAGAATTTCAACACCGTATTCGACGTGTTTCTGCATGGTATTCCACTCACCGGCATCCAACTTACCGGGCTTTAGCAGCACACTATCGGGAATGCCAATCTTGCCAATATCATGCATTGGTGCTGCATCTCGCAACGTCTCGGCGTCTTCATCTGTCATGCCCAAGGCTTTCGCTAGCACTTCACAGTAGTGACTCATGCGCTTAACGTGCATGCCGGTTTCATTGTCTTTAAATTCAGCAGCTCTACCCAATATGTTCAGTGTTTCTAACTTACCGAGATTGATCTCTTTAGTTTTCTCTTTTACCTGACTAAACAACGCGCGTTTTTGGTCATAAAGTGCGATATGCGTTTTCACACGCTGGAGTGCAATAGCAGGGGTTATCGGTTTGGTTAGGTAATCGACAGCACCTAAAGATAGCCCTTTCACTTCGGCTTCTGGGCCAATTTTTGCGGTCACAAATATGATCGGTATATGAGCTGTATTTGGCTGGGATTTGAGTTGTCGACACACCTCGTAACCATCGATGTCAGGCATCATGATATCGAGGAGAATGAGGTCTGGCTGAGGCACCATCTTCGCAATTTTGATACCGATAGTACCGCTAATTGCGACCTTAACTTGATAGGTGTCTTTGAGTATTGCCGTTAACACATCCAAGTTGCTTGGTGTGTCATCCACAACTAACACTATAGGCTTCTGACTCATTGACACCTCATATAAAAATCAAACAGTTATAATCATAGTGTAGAACGGTTTTTAGAGGTTAATCAGAAAAAATAGCAATTGATTTTAGAAAATGAAGAGTAGATCTTCGAGTGACATCAAACCAACGCCAGTTGAAGTATGACCAGTCAATATTACGTCGATTAAGTCATTATAATACAAAGGAAATTATACAGATTACTTTTGAATCCAGACCTTTTATTAACAAGATACAAACTGGCAAAAACAAAAAGAGCTCCTCACTTGGGAGCTCTTTTCACGTAAGTCATTAGAGAACCAAATCGCCTAGCGAACCAGCAACCTAACGACCTGAATAATACATACAGATTCGAACACCATCGAACTCACGAATATCAAATGGGATCTCGTAGATCGATTCCATCACTGACTTTTCAACCACTTCAGAGACCTTGCCCGACTTAACCACTTGGCCCCTCTTCATCGCGACAATGTTATCTGAGTAACAAGAAGCAAAGTTGATGTCGTGAATCACAATAACCACCGCTTTATTAAACTCATGCGCTAGGCGACGTAGCGTCTGCATGATTTCAACCGAGTGTTTAATATCTAGGTTGTTTAGTGGCTCATCCAAGAACACATAATCCGTATCTTGCGCCACAACCATCGCGATAAACGCCATTTGACGCTGACCACCACTCAATTCATCAAGGTATTTGTTTTGGATATCGGTAATACCAAGGTGTTCTAACGCTGTATCGACGATCTTATGATCTTCGTCTTTCAAGCGGCCTTGGGAATGTGGGAAACGCCCAAAACAAACCAACTCACGAATCGTAAATCGCATATTGATGTTGTTTGATTGTCTTAACACGGCAAGGTGCTTCGCAAGCTCTTTGGTATCCCATTCAGCCAGTAATTTATCGCCAATGACTACTTCACCTGCGTCACTGTCTGTTAAGCGACTCGCCATAGAAAGCAGTGTACTTTTACCCGCCCCATTTGGGCCAATGATAGAAGTCACCTCTCCTTTCGGGAACATAGCACTGGCATCATCCACCACGAGTGACTTGCCATACTTCTTACTTAAACCTGTTAATTTAATCACTACTTACTACCTTTACTGAATTCTGGTGCGTAACAACAAGAACATAAAATACAAACCGCCGACCAAGTTAATGATCACACTCACAGTGGTTTCAAACGACATCACTTTCTCGATGAACCATTGGCCAGAAACGAGCAACACCACGGCTAATAAACTGCTAGCGATAATAAGAGTACGGTGCTGATACGAGCTGAATATCTGACGAGCTAAACTGACAGTGATCAAGCCAAAGAAAAGCACTGGGCCAACCAAAGCCGTCGATACCGCTACCATCACTGACACAATCACCAAGGTAACCTGAGTCAATCGCTTGGTGTTCACGCCCAAGCTTGTCGCGTTATCAACACCAAGCCAAAGTACATCAAGCTTGGGAGCTAACAACCACAGACCAAGCAAGCTCAAACCCAGTGGAATAAGGCTGAGGTAAACCAGTTCACCTTTCACGTTATTGAAGCTCGCGAACATCACATTTTGCAGCACGGCAAACTCGTTCGGGTCAATCAACATCGCAAGGAAGTTAGCCAAGCTTGAGAATACGCTGCCGCACACAATACCAATCAATAACAGCGTAAATACGTTGTTTCGCTTGCTCTTGAAGTAAAAATGGAACAGCGCAAACGAGAACAAGATCATCACAGTCACAGACAATGAAAAGTTTGCGATTGAATCAATCACCCAGAAACTGGTACTGCCAAACACAAACAGAAGCACCGTTTGAACCAGCATATACAGACTGTCAAAGCCCAAGATGGATGGGGTTAGAATTCGATTATTAGTGATGGTTTGGAAAACCAACGACGACGCAGAGATCGCCACCGCCGCCAACACAATTGACAGCAGTTTAGGTAGTCGCAGAGACAAGAAGAACTCATAGTTATCCCACGTAAGTCCCTGCCCCACAAATACCGCCGCCATACCCAAAGACGCGATAGCCAGAATCGCAATTTTTACTGAATCACGCATTAGACTTGTCTCTCATGATTAGGTAGATAAATATCAAGCCACCAAAGATGCTGATTACCATCGAGATTGGAATCTCGTAAGGGAAAATGATGACGCGAGCTAACAAGTCACAAGCCAATACTAAAATAACGCCCCAGTAAGCCGTCCAAGGCAGAATCTTCTTCATGTTGTCGCCCATCATCAACGACACGATATTCGGGACAATTAAACCAAGGAATGGGATAACACCGACAATCATCACCACTGAAGAGGCACAGATCGCGACAAGAGCAACACCAATGAAGACGATCTTCTGATAATTCAAGCCGATGTTTTTCGCAAAGCTCTCGCCAATACTCGCCGCACTGAACTGACTCGCGAAGTAGTAAGCCAACACACAAGCAGGCACTGCGAGGCAAAGAATTTCATAGCTGCCCTGCAACACGCTCGCAAAGTTCGCCATCGTCCATGCTGACATGGTTTGTACTAAATCGTACTTATAGGCAATAAAGGTTGTTAGAGACGAAACCACGTTGCCATACATGATGCCAATCAAAGGCACCAACACCGCATTCTTGAACTTGAGGTGCTGTAGAAAGCGGACCAATAGCATGGTGCCGAACACCGCGAACGCGAAAATGAAACCTAAGTAGCTCCATTGCGCGGCATTACCCAGAACCAGAATGCCGACTATGTACCCAAGCATGGCGCAGTCAATGGTGCCCATAGTCGAAGGCGCGGCAAACTTGTTCTGAACAATCTGTTGCATGATCAAGCCAGCGACACTCAAGCCCGCGCCGGCAAGCACAATCGCGAACAGTCGAGGGATTCGACTAACAATATAAATAGAGTTGGCGTGTTGGTTGCCATTGAAGAAGTCGCTAAAACTGATGTCAGCAACTCCAATCATTAATGACGCAACGCACAACACGACAAGAAATACAGCAGCTGTAATGGGTTTTAACATAGAAAGAATACTAAAGATAAGTCTCGGATAGCCCGTATGAAAAGTGAAAAAGGGCTTATAAGAACACTCTTATAAGCCCGAAAATCTGATTATTGGTTACTATTGAATAGTACGTTCAATGTCACCCAACATTCTGTGAATCGCTGTTACGCCGCCGCCAACCAGATACCAAGCACTTGAATCAAGGAAAACGATGTTGCCTTGCTGCGCTGCAGGTGTTGCCGCAACCAGTGGGTTATCAAACAGCTGTTGTGCGCGCCCTTCTGATCTACCAATCGCTTTTTCACGGTCAAGCACGTAAAGCACTTCAGGTTTTGCGTCAGCAATGTATTCGAAAGAGATAAGGTTACCGTGATTCCCTTTAATTGGGGCCACTGTCGCACTCTTTGACTCCACAAAGCCAAAGTCGTCAAAGATGATTGAGAAGCGACTGCCCTTATTGAACATCGCAATGTTGTTGCCGTTGTTCATTAGCATCATTGCTGAAGTTTCGTCAGACGCGACTTTGTCGTTTACCGCCGTGATAGAAGCTTGAGTCTCTTTAATGATCGCTTCTACTTCAGCTTGCTTACCAAAGAGCTTGCCTAGCGCGCGCCAGTTTTGCTGAGCATCAGCCCAGTATTTATCACCTTCAATAGAGAACATGATGGTCGGAGCGATTTTTGCTAGTTGATCGTAAACCTTAAGCATTCGGTTTTCGGCAATGATGATGTCAGGCTTCAGCATGTAGATAGCTTCAAAATCAGGTTCACTCAAAGAGCCAGTATTCGCCGTCGTTTCTTTGTACGAAGCTAGGTAATCGGGCAGCAAGCTATGAGGCGCACCAACTGGCTGTACACCAATTTGATCAAGCACATCCAAGCTACCAAAGCCAAGTACCACAACGCGCTGTGGTACTTCAGTAAACTGCGCCGTGCCCTTTACGTGTTCAATGGTCACGGTTTTCGCTTGAGCGGTCATCAGTAATGATGATGCAACAACGATGGCGAGCCCGCTTAACAACTGGCGGACTGAATTGATTGTTTTCTTCATGTTTCTTCCTTTGCCATTGATACTAACCACCACTCATGACAATGAAAGTCACATTACTCATAGGCGAGCATGGGGCGAACCAACGGCTAAATAACGATAATTTAAAGTCTGTCATTGCTTTGATAACAAACCAGTAACGCAAGTGAGAACTATTATCAATTATATTTGCGTTAAACTGGCGACACAACAACTTTATTATTCAGAAATGTAAAAGTGAGTATTCATATTTTGCGTAGTCAGGAGAGATATTAGGAGTCAGAAATAGCAAAAGGACGCGAAGAGGAAAATGATCATCAATCTGAAGAATAAACTGAAGGGGAAAATTACCCGAAAACCCTGTAATTACAACGCTAAACCTCAGAGTCACGAATTGAAATTTACAATGTAAAGGTTATATATAACAGACTCTTAATCATCACTAAATTAGCTAATAAATTAAAACTACTAATGACAAAGAATACGAAGCAGTGCAAAGCCAAACATTAGTCAGACATCATGGTGAATCACCTACCTGTCCTTCGCTCATTTAACTCTCAACAAGCGACGGCAAATCATTCAAAAATATTTAAAAATTTAATTAAAAATAGGGTTGTAATTTCAAAAACTAGGCGTATAGTTCTTCACTTGGCTCTAATCTATAGAGCTGTTAATGCTAAAGTAAGTCCAAGTTCCTCAAAGACAGTTCTCGATTTCCTCGTTACACCATCTCTGCGTCAGCTTTCACCTAGATAGTCATTCAATAGCTTTTAAATTCGATCCTCACTACCGATCTATCGTCATTCGCTCTCTTGTTAGCGAAGTCAAAATAGATCGATCACTTAAATATAAATGTAATAGACACAAGGCACAGTTATGTCACGCAGAACAACACGACAAACCCATTGGTACCAACTATCACGCGACAAGTCAGTCAATAAACTAAAAGGTAATAAATGCTCAAGATTAAAATAGACTTACACAAAGAAGAAATTTCATGGGTCACAGAGATTCGACAGCTTAATAGCGATATACTCCACCGCCACATATTGCCCAAGCTACAACACCACAGTTATCTCATCGACTTTGAATTTAATGAACGAGAAAGCATCGGAACTATCGTTTCAGGCAACGGAAACACCCTAGGAAATTTCACACTCCTATAGCATTTCCCATAGGCTTCAGAAAGAAACACCGTCTAGTTCGACAGATATAAAAGATGTCACCCTCAATTCGCTCTAGCAGAACAAAATAGAGTAGAAGTAAAACAGATCAGAAACCTAGCCTTTTTGCATTTCACACGCGGCTAACGCTAGCTAGGTTATCGTGCTTCTATTGAAACCAACTTATATCAAACTCTGAATCACCAATGCGTCATTATCAGTGCATTCATGGACTAACAAGTTAACGGCATCGACCTTAACTTCTGATCAAGAGTATATAAGTGTTCTGCAGCTTGCATGTGTTGAGGGTAATCACTGAATTTCTCACGATTCTCCTCATTCATCTTACATGTCTCATCCACCAGCATTAACTTCCAATACAGCTTTGTTGTATGCAGCATCGCCAGTAACGGTTTGAACACCTCTTTCTCATAAGCTTGAATCAATTCTTCAATCAACTCATCACGCTCGTCTTCACTTGCGATTGAACCACTGGTTGCCGACAACACTTTTTGATACTTCAGGTTTTGTTGAAGCTTATCCATGACTGTTTGGTTTTCTTCCGCTAGCTCAACAAGTTTCGACTTAATGATATTGACCCAATTGGCTTGACTCAGTACCGCGTCATCAACACTGGTGAAGTCTTCTCGTATCTGTCGCTCTACGTCTTTTTGAGCTTTCTTTAAAACGGCGCGCACCTTTTGAAAAGGCAGCTGATATTCCTTACTTAGATCGATAATCAGTTTATGAAAACCACCATTTGGAAGGTGTAAGTTTTCCTTAAACGTCGCCATTGCAGCTTCTTGCTGATCGGTAAGGTGAGTCATTCTGTTTCCTATTCTTTATCACTTATGGTGCTGAGCCCGCGATCATACCACTATATAACCTTGTTTTTTCGGTAACTTGATAGGTTACATCTAGGTGCGTACTTAATTTCTCTCAACACGTTATCTTTTGGCTAGTTTTCACACTACTTGGCATTAAATGGTAAGTTTCTATCAATGAATATTCGTACATTAGTCGCACAGGGTATATCGCCAGACAGGAGTCATTACTTACATATGAAAGACAACAGCGAGAAATGAGAAACCATATGACCTATTCAGAATACAAAGAATCCGATCTGCATAAGTGCGTTAGCGTTGGTGCAGAAGCAACGGTATCAATCGCCAAGTTTACCGTTAAAGCCACTATCCTTTTATTTCGATTTTTCCGCTGGCTTGTCGTATCGGCCTATTCATATGTGATGAAGTAATCTGTATTGGAGTCGTTGTTTTCATTACGACTTATACAAATACTCAAAAGCGCGCCCTATTAGGTCGCGCTTTTTTTATGCCCAGTTTTATACCTAGCTTTATGCCAAAAACCCGAGGACATTTTATATTGTCAGTGGCGCTAAATGGTAAAACTGATAATCGAATAAAAACCATACTACACCTGTTCCAACAAAACAGACTTCTAACTTATACAGGTACTAAAATGAAAAAGATTGCACTTAAAATTGTAGGACTAACGGTTTTGGCTTCTGCGCTAACTGGTTGTATCGGCAGCAACGCCGTAACAGGGAAAGTGATGAAATTTAACGTTGAAGTTGTCGATAACCGCTATGCTCGTGCAGGTGTAAACTTCTTATTGGCGCCTGTATACGGTATTACTACCGCAGCAGACTATGTGGTATTCAACTCGCTTGAATTCTGGACAGGTAAAAACCCTATCAGCGGTTCACCACACGTATTTGATACAAAAACAGACACGCACTTCAAAGTGAACGATGAGCTAGACCCAAGCTTGAAAGAAGCGCCTGTAGGACCGATTTCAAACAATCGTGCGATTGAGACAGGTGAGATGATTAAGATCGACGAAAACACGATTCAAATGGACATCGTCTATACGTCTGGTGAAACCGCGACTCTAACGGGCATCAAAAACGGTCAAAACGTTACCTATTACATGGATGGTCAGCTTGTATCGCAAACGACTATCGCTGAATTAGAGAAGATTCAAAGCTCTGAAGCTTAAGATTTGTAGCTCATAGGGAGTTCAATCTCCAAGCTACATTTGACTTTGAATAGTGTAAAACATAAGAAGCCCGGCAATTGTCGGGCTTCTTTGTATGTGCTCTATCATTTGTAAATGATCTATTGGGACTGAGACTGTGCAAGTCGAATGCTCACCAAACTCGCCACCATGATAGCCAAGTAAAAGCTGCCGATAATGGATTCCATAAACACGAAGAACTGAGCAATAGGCAGAGCTGGTGATATGTCGCCATAGCCAACCGTGGTCAAGGTGATAAAGCTAAAGTACATCGCATTGAACAAGTTGGTTAGCCAGATTTGCTCTTCTAACCCGTTAAATGCACTCGGGAAGATTTCTAAAATCAATAAGTAGATAGTCGACCAAGCGAATCCCAGCAACAAGTAAATACAGATAGAACCAATAATGTGATTGGGCGTCACCGTCTTTGCTTTCATTACCTGTTTGAGAGCGGAATAAATATGTGAGAACAGAAACACCGCCAATGCCGTTAACGTCACTATCGAAAGGTTATAGTCCTCCAAAAACGAGAATACCCCCGACACCGTAGCGGTTATCAATAGCAGGCCATACCAAGAGCGATACAAGGCTCGCTCTTTATGTATTCCCACTATCGAAACAGCCAAAGTAATAATGATCAAAAACAGAATGGTCTTTTGACCTTGCGGATAAAACTGCTGCATCACCGCGCAACCAAAAAACAACACCAACAGTGCATAGAATAAGAAGTAGAAGTTGTCGTCTTTAGAGACTGGCTTCATCTATTTTCCCTCTGCCTCTGCAGTTTTTTTCTCAGTTTCTTCTTGGTTTTTATCTTCAAGTCCAAGCCAGGCCATCATCAACTCATAAGTCAAACTCAGTATCACAGCACCGACAAACAAGCCGACAATGCCTGACATCGCCATTCCGCCCAGTGCACCCAGTAGAATAACCAACATAGGAATGTGAGATCCGCGGCTCAATAGCATAGGTTTCAAGATAGCATCACTGCCACTGACCAAAATACACCACACTAAGAACAGGCTCGCCGCTAGCGTCGATTCAACACTGAACATGTAAATAATGGCAGGCAACAGAGCAAGAATTGGTGGCAGTTGGATTATGGCAATCAGAAGAACAGCTAATGCCCAAAACGCAGCCGCAGGAACGCCTGCAATCACTAAACCAATGGCCGACATAATGGATTGAATCACAGCAACGCCTATCACACCCTGCACGACACTACGTACCGTTGATTTAGATAACTGTACCAACTCTTCACCTTTACCATCGGTTAAGCGAGCCACTAAGTGAGTGACCCCGGTTTGGCATTTATCGGCGTTACTCATGAAGGCACCGGCAATGATGGTAGAAATAATAAACTGAATAAACCCTCCACCTAACGAACCAAGAACAGAGGCAGCTTTCGTCGCAAACTGTTTAAGTTCGTCAGCATACTTTATGAACGTGCCTTCAATATTATTGGAGGCAGCTACCAAAGTTGAATATACCTTCTCACCAATGAATGGAATATCTTGTAAAGACTCTTTCGGTTTAGGCAATGACAATGTGCCATCTTGAAGCCCTGTCATCAGATCAGAAGCGCTGGTGTAGATACCAGAAGAAAGCGCCGCCAAAGGAATAAACAGAAGAATCACACCAATAAAGCTGAGCAATGCACTGGCTTTACCTTTCGACATCCCCGTTTTGTTTGAAATTGCGACAGCGACTGGATAGAGCGCAGTCGCAATGATCGCCCCCCAAATAACCAATAGAATAAATGGGCGTAAAATCGCAAAACACCAGTAGACGAGCATAGCAATCGCTGCAATTTTGATGGCAGCGTCTATCGCCTGTTTTGAAAAATCGTCGGTTAACTTCATGAGACGTCCTTGTTAAACAAAATTAATGCTGATTTTGTAGAAACTTCCAATTCCGAGTTTCTAGGAATAAAGAGGCCAAAATCATATATGTGCCAATTAGCAATAATTGGAATATGCGAATAAAAGTGTTGCTATCGATATCGCCGGAGATCATCAATGTGCTACCGACAAGTACTAGCAAGGTACTAAATGCAGTGGCGAAAATCGGTGCTTTTTCGGGAACCGTGTAGATCTTCTTAGCAATCACAATAGCGACCAAGCCTATGAATAAAGAGTAGAAGATAATATTCGGAACAATCGAAAGGATTGAAAAAGCAGCTATCGCAAGCAAGCCACCAATGCCATTACTGATCACCAAAAATGCTCTTAATTTGACTGATTTTTCTGAAGTGATCATTAAAGATAACAACGCAATAAACATCATGGTTAACAATGCTTCAGATATCTGAAAAATAAAGAAAAAGCACACAACGGGATAAGAGATAATCATCGCACGGAAAGCCGCATACCAGCGCTCTGTCTTATTGAAAGGTACCGACGCAAAGCCAGAGAACTCCGACTTAGGTTCAGGGAAGAAGACATGAACCAGCGCAAAAATAGTCACCGACACTACACCAGAAGTCGCTAAACCTGATGCCAACAATACAGAGACTCCGGGGTTATCAATCGCCATGAATGGCAACATCAAGACAACAATCAACAGTATGGTGGCGAACAGATTCCATTTAGGGTCTACAAACAAGTAGTAACCCCAAAGCATCATTAGCCCCACTAAAATCAGTAGTGGGATCGGGTAATGGGTAATTCCTCGCGACAGCAATAAACCTAACCCCATGGTGACAACAACAGCCAATAACAATTCGTATACCGTTTCCTTATGGAGATTTGGTTTATCAATTAAGAACTTAGCAGTGAACACTGGCGCCACGAACGCAAGTGGCCAGTTTATCCATGCCGCCAAGAAAACAGCCAATGTGACCCCTACGGTAAACCGCAGGATCCGTTGCTGTGTTTGTTGGTCTGGAATCGGCTTATCGGACATAAGACAATACGCTAATCAGACGAATCCATACTTTGCCTATCGCGTTGAACACAAAGTTGTCGCCGCTATAAACAATCACATCCGCTTGGCCGCCCACTCGAAGCATGCCTTGCATCTCATCTCGTTCAAATTCAATAGTGATAGGAAGCATCTGTGTTTGACGCAACCAACCCGTTTGTTGGCTAGCTTGAGCAAGCTTACCTGCTTGATCATTTTGTCCCCAATCAACACCCCAATCGATGCTACTCACTCGCCCTTTCACGATTTGTCCTGGAGCGAAATCCAACGCCACTTCAACTTCATCACCGACGGTTACGTTACCAAGGCTATTTTCACGATAATAAGCTTCAATCCAGATATCTTCCGTTGAAACAAAGGTCATGATCGGTTGACCTGCTGACGCGTAGAAACCCTCAGACAGGCTAAAGTTAGAAACGCCCCCTTGTGTCGGTGCTGTAATCACGGTGCGCTCTAGGTTCAACTGTGCTTGTTCAAGTGCCAACAACGCCGCTTTCACTTGGCTGTTTTCTTGACCTTCTTTACCCATTTGTTTCTTAGCTCGGTCAAGGTCAGCTTCTGCATTGACAACCGCCGCTCGAGAAGTCGCCAACGATGCTCGCGCTTTATCGGCATCTGATTTAGAAACAACGCCTTTGTCGGCCATCTCTAAAACACGCTTAGCTTGTAGTTTAGTGTTTTGTCTTTCAACAATCGCTGAAGTGAGTTTCGCTTGAGCAGACGCAATACTGGCAGTTTGAGCACCGACATTCTGCCCTGCAATCTCTAAGTTCTGCTCGGCTTGTTGTACTGCTATTCGATAATCAGACTCGTCTAAAATAGCTAATTTGTCACCTTGATTAACCAGTTGGTTAGGTTGAACCAGTATATCGAGTACTTTACCCGACACCTCTGGCTTGATTGGTACGATATAACCTTTTACACGAGCATTATCAGTAATAGGGATGATGCGGTCTGAAATGACACTGAAGAGCAACATGAATGCAACAAACAACAATAAGTAGTTTGTGACCTTTCTTACTTTGTCTTTTCCGTTTTCTTGCTGGCCAACTTCTTCATTGGCTTCTTGCTTATTCCCGTCGACTTCTGACATGGGACTCCCTTCTAGATAACTAACATCAACAAAATTAATACTTTAAAAATAAACCCAGCGATGGAAAACTCAAGTAAATAGGGTTAGATTTAGTAAACAAAACGTTGCAAATGATATGCACGTCTAATTGTGCAACAATATATACAGGATTGTATTCCAATGACCTCTAGTCACTACCAAGTCCCGGTAATTCAAACGAACTACGCTAAAATTCTGGTTCAGGTTTTTTCTGACTATGGTCTTGATTTACACTTGTTGCTTAAAGATTCAGGTTTACCACCCGACCTTATCGAATCAGAAAGTGATTTTGTGCCATCAGAATCAATCAAACGGCTGATTTATCTGACTTCATCACAACTGGGCGTCTCTCGTTTTACCGATGTGCTCGGCCTTGCGTTTAGACGGAGAATCATCCCATACGTCCTGCATCAGTTTACCGAATTTGAAACGATTGAAGATTCGTTAAAACACATCAACACCATTTTCTCCTATGACTCTCCCGGTAGTAGAGTCGACTTTATTCAAGAACATGGGCAAAGTTGGTTTTGTCGAACCGCTCCTGAAGATAGCTCATCGATGTTCCAATGGGGTGAAGTTTTCGCGATCACCTATATCATTGAATTAATAAATATTTTATCTAAGTCACCTTGGCAACCAACCAAGGTACGCTTGCAAGGAAATGACACAGACATCGTTAAAACGCTGCTTTCCAATCATTGCCAGTTGTTTGTCGACCATAGCTCCACAGCAGTTATGATCCCTGATGAGATCTTACAATTACCGATTCGACTCACTGCCAAAGATTTGAGCAACAAGCCCGCTATCATTGAATGGCACACCAGCTTTACTGACAGTGTCTACGAGTTGCTCAAGCCCTATATGAAAGAACAAGACCTCTCACTTGAAGAAGCGGCTGCGCTGCTTAACTTTTCGGTAAGAACGTTTCAACGTAAACTCAAAGGCGAAAATACCACCTACCGAAAAATCAAAGAAAACCTGATGTTTTCCGTTGCGTGTGAGCTAATGGAAGAAGGCCATACGTTGACTTACATCTCAAGCCAATTGGGTTACACCAACATTTCCCATTTTTCTAGAGCCTTTAAGCGAGTCTCTGGTATTACTCCAAAGATTTACCAACGCTCAGTTTCAGCTCAAGCACGATTATAGTTAACCAAGGACAATTGGTTTTGGGCAACCTTGACTAGAGCTACATACCCTATTTCGGCCACTGCCTTTAGCACGATAAAGTGCTCTATCCGCACTCCGATAGCTTGCTTCAGCTTGGGCGTGTATTTCAGACACGCCACTACTTACCGTCAGATTCAACGTTGTACCTTTGGTAATCACTTCTTTTAATCGATGCATGGCTTCAAATGCTTCTGCCAAATCGGTCTCTGGCATCAAAATAGCAAACTCTTCGCCGCCAACTCGCGCCACGATGTCGGTATCTCGGCTGTTAGCTCTCAATAATTCAGCCACCTCTTTAAGTGCCCTGTCACCTTGGTCATGGCCATAGTTATCATTGATAGCCTTGAAATGATCCAGATCGATCAAGGCTAAACAAGAATGTGTGTAACCGTAACGGGCGGCTAGGTTTGAGTAGTTGTTTAAATCTTTATCAAAACGACGACGGTTCCAGCACCCTGTGAGAGAGTCTGTTTCCACCAGCATTCTCAGTCGACGTTCTAAGACTTTGCGTCGGCTAATATCAGTAAAGGTGGCGACGTACTTTTCATTATTCGGCAGTAATTCGGTTAGCTTCTCCACGACAGCATTAACCGTAAAATGTTCACCAAGCCGGCTGACACCACTCAACTCCCCTTTCCATCGATAGTTCTGCTTAAGCGAAGTTGCAATAGTCGCTATCAAGCTATTGTTGTTCATAAAGCAAAGGTCAGAAATTGGGCGAGCTTCGACTTGATCAAAGGCATAGCCTGAAACCCTAGAAAACTGTTGATTAACTTGTATTATCTTCAATTGACTGTCGAGGATGATAAAACCAGCGACACCATCAATGATCGCTTCAGACAAGCTGTTCTTACTTTGAGTCATTTCATGGCGATAAAGGCGTCCGGTAATAAGAGTGCTGATCAAGAACAACGTACATACAGAAAAAACCATAGCTGCCGTAGAAGCAATGCTCAGCAACCACAAGCTAACGGCCATATTAAGGACAAGTGAAGATACCACGTATAGCGGCACTTTTCGGTCAAAACTCAACTTGTTCATAGTTTTCTCAGGTCATGTACGAGTGACTATGATGGCTAAGTTTCCACTAAGATATTTACCATTTTACGACACATATGAATTCAAATTACATACCGAATAAGAAAATCATTGGCTTTGTGATTCACTTACCTCATTATCATTGAACCGCCAAATCGGCTTTTCGTACCCAAAATGCTCGCACATGATCGTAAATCAGATTAAACACAAACGCGTAAATGGTAATAAAAATTGTCACGCCGATATCCATTAAAAATGCCTGCCAAATCCCCACATCAAGTAAGTAAGCCATCACTGGGATCGTCGCCACCAGCAAGCCTGCCTCAAATAGCACGACATGAAAAACACGTAACTTGAGCGAACGCTTTGATTTTTCACCCATGAAGTAGCGATCAAAAATGCGGTTGAAACAGTAATTCCAAATCATAGCGATTGTCGCGACAACTATCATGGTTCCTGATAAGGCATTCACATCATGATCGGTAAATATCGCTAAACCAATAATTGAAAGTGTTACAGCCAAAACTTCGAATAATACTGAGTGAAACACTCTTTCTAACGTACTCATACATTCCTCTGAATAATCTAGTCTGTGTTGGATTAGCTCGGATTATGTCATCGGAAATAATAAGAGAAAGTTAACAGCCATCACGAATAGTGATAGCCTAGGAGTTATTACCCCTTTTGGTATTGAGCGAGAGATAACATGTACAGTTTTGAGCAACTAAAAGTCTTCGTCACTGTGTGTGAAAGTGGCTCTTTCTCTGCAGCCGCTCGCAAACTGGAACGCGCTCAGTCTGGAGTCAGCCAGTCGATCGCCAACCTAGAAATTGCCATCGACCAAGAGCTGTTTAACCGAGAGAAAAACATCCCCGTTTTGACCAACACAGGTAAAGCGTTATTGCCTGTCGCTAAGTCGATTCTCGACCAACAAAAGTACTTCGACCAAAAAGTAGAATCGCTGACACAAGAAGATGAACACGAACTGATCATTGCCATTGATGAGAGCATCATAGACAAGAACTTCATTAAAATAATCAGCTCACTGGCCGATCAGTTCCCAATCACGCACTTCGATATTATTACGACTTCAACCTTCGATGTGGAAGACTTAGTCAGGCGCGGCAAAGCTCAGATTGGCATCATCTATGCGGATGGTGAACTTAAAGTGGATATGGACTTCTTCTTACTGGGCCAAGCACGTTTTCTTACGGTTAGCTCCGCCACTCACGAGCTGAGCCAAATGCCCATCGTTCAAGACTCAGACCTAAAGCGCTACCGCCAATGTGTGCATCGTAGTTCGAAGCAGCGCGAATTGTGGTTCACCTATGGCATCAGCTCGATGCTTTGGTATGCCAACAACCACAAAACAATCATAGATCTCGTTGAACAGAACGTAGGGTGGGCAAATGTGCCTGAAATGATGGTGATAGAAGGGATTCAGAAAGGCGATCTCGTAGCACTGCCAGTGGCACACGAGCATGGTGGTTGGATGACTCCTGTGGGTTGCTTAGTGTCTCGCAGCCATATCAATGGCCCAGTGTTAACAAGTTTACTTGAAAAACTAAAAGGCCACTCATTAGAGAACAATCAATGGCAAGCCAACTAATCTCCCCCCAATTCTTGAGTTCAACCTATTTCAGCAACTGAATCCTAAATCAATGACGGTGGTGTTTTCTCCACCGTTACCTCATTTCCACTTTTTGTGCCGATAATTTTCTTTATCGTGTGGATAAAACACCCTAGTTGATATCCCAAAGTGACATAACTAGTATGCGATCCCAAAGGGTTTGTCTTATCAAACTGATATCGACAAAACCAAATCGCTCTTTAACACCACTGACCCAACTTCAAATCTCCCAGATAAACGCTCTGTCTTGCAGTCGCTTATGCCGGTTTCAAATAGATCACCTTTGAATATTGATTCGCACCCAGTTTATGAGCCCTCTTCGAGTGCTTTTTTATATCTAAATGAACCTTTTGGAAAATTTGTCGTGAACGTTTTAAGAAATATTTGCCCTGAGAAAATGGGCAAAGAGCGTAACAAACGAGAGTATGATTTACGCGTACTTAATTGTGTCAGTGAAAGCGAGTATGAATCGCGTATGGCAGTTTGGAATAGCTTAACTTTGGTAGCTACTCCGTCTGTTTCAGAAACAAAAGGCTTCATCGATGAGGCTTTCAACAAACTTCAGCAAGACTTGAAAGAAGCGAGCCGCGAGTTATCGATTAACTACACGGACTTCATTGCCATGGCGCATGAAGAACTCAACTACATTAAGGTGTTTGTTGCTGATAAGACCGCACAATACGGTTGGTATGCCGCGATCGTTATTATGGTCATCGGCACTATTGCTCTGTGTGCTCAGTAGATCAAACTGTGCATTCAATAGACGCTTTCAGGATCAATAAAAACTTCATGTTCCACAAACAGCATGGCGCTCTTAATAGATTGTCTTAGAAGCTCAGTCGATAACCTTAAAAGCTCAAGCGATAAACATAAGCACATCTCTGTGCTTATGTTTTAGCTAAAAAAACAAACAGTTAAAATCATTTTTTTCTAGTCTAAAAGACTTCACTTTCCCATTAGTGACAACAGATCCCGCGTCGCTTGTTTTGGATCTTCAGCGTGACATATCGCAGATACCAATGCTAACCCATGAATACCGCTCTCAACCAACTGCGGGATGTTCGATTCGTTAATTCCACCAATACCGACAATCGGTAGCTTCGTTGTCTCCAACGCCATTTTAATTCCATCATAGCCCCAATGTTTCTTAAGATTTGTCTTAGTCGGTGTGGCAAAAAGCGCACTGAGGCCAATGTAATCGATCGGCAAGCTATCGGCTTCTCGAAGCTGTTGTTCAGTTTCAATCGACAAACCAAGAATCTTATCTGGACCAATCAACTGACGGGCTAACTCAGCAGGCATATCAGACTGTCCTAAATGTAAGCCGTCAGCATCCACAGCCAACGCAACGTCTACCCGATCGTTAATGATCAGCGGGACACCAGAGCCAGCCAAAATCGACTTAACGGCCTGCGCACGTTCAATAAAAGCTCTGACATCTCCATGCTTCTCTCTTACTTGAACCATAGTGACACCACCAGCGATTGCTTGTTCAACCACGAACTTAAGCGTTTCTAGATCTTGCTGGTCATCAGTAACCAAGTAGAGCTTGTAAAGATTCATATCGTGCCTTTTGAATCGGAGTCTAAATTGCGTTTCTACTATTTTACCGACAATTTGCATCATGTGCATGGAAGTTAATAATAAATTTGCTCAATTAAGCATGCTCCAACAAATATGCAACCCATTGAAACGAGACTAAAAAACCGGATTTTTTAACGAAAGCGTTACTTATTACACAAACTATTCACTTAAGCCTGCCCAGAACACTGTTTTATGGAATACTTCGCAGTGAAGGAATCAGGTAAATATAGGGATAGTTATGCGCCACCTTTCTATAGCATTTAAGATCAAGCTAGGTTATGCCATCTGCTTGCTCTTTTTCGTCATTTCAGGCTTTGTGAGTTACAAAGGTATCCAAACCTTGTCGAACGGCTTTAGCCAATACAGTGTACTTAGCCAGAAAGCGACACTGTCAGGCAACATTCAAGTGCATTTTCTGCAGATGCGCTTAGCCTCTGAACGTTACTTAAAGTCATTGGATGAGCAATATGAAACGAATTATCAATCAAGCAAACTCGCGATTGATGAACTGCTGAACAACTTAATTCAAACCACTACCAAAACCGATAGCCTAGCTAGCCTGCAATTAGTGCAAGACAGCGTGGCGGCATTTGACACGGCTTATGGCTCAATGAAACAGAGCCAGCTGCTCATCGACCAATTGGTGAATGTCGAGATGGTCAAACGAGAAACCAACGCCCTCAAAGCCGCGCAAAGCTTGTTGTATGAGTCGTACAACAACAATGATCCAAACGCGAGCTTATACGCGGGTATGTTGATGGAGAACTTCCTCGCAGCCAAGATCACTGTACTGAGTTACTCAAACAACAACGACCTAAAAACCTATGAAGCGGGTAAAGATATCTTTGAATACGCGTTGCCGGGTATTGAAGGCGACATTGAGTCTCTCAAATCATCTCCATACCAAAGCGAGCTTATTGAAGACTTCTCTAACCAGCGCGAAGCGTACGCAAAAGGCTTTGAGCAAGTTCATCAACAGATGATCGAGAACACGCAAAGAACCGCGACGCTTGCCTCGATTGGTGACAGCTTGGCTATCGCTGTGGCTGATGCTCAAAGTATTCTCGAGCAACAGAAACAAGCGCTCACGCCAGTACTGCAAGCCAGTGAAAAACGCTCAATTCAAATCATCTTCTTGCTAACGGGTGTGGCTTTGGTGATTGGCATGACGAGCGCTGTGTTGGTGACTCGCTCTATTACTAAAGGCATCGCGCAGGTTAAACAAATCACCAATGAGCTTTCTCAAGGCAACCTGAATGTTGAAGTGAACATCGAGAGCAAGAACGAGATTGGCGAACTGCTGACCAACATGGAGATCACCATTGAATCTCTGCGCGATATTGTCGGCCAAGTGAACCGCTCTAGTGTGCGTATTGGTGAGATGTCGGAGTCGCTTAATCAAGTGACTAACACCAGCTCAACTAACGCGACCCAGTTGAACAGCGAGATGATCAATATCTCGTCAGCCGCCGATCAGTTGGCTTCGAGCACATCAGAAATTGCTGCAAGTGCTAACCACGCGTCTCAAGTTGCAAACCAAGCGACCGAGAATGTAGCGATGGGTCTAAAAGAAGTAGACAAAACACTGCACGAAATTGGCAGTGCCGATGAAAGCATGCAGGTCAGCAGTCAGAAAGTGACTGACCTACACAAAGAGTCGATGAACATTGGTGCCATTCTTGAAGTAATCAAAGGCGTTTCTGAGCAAACTAACCTGTTAGCACTGAATGCGGCTATTGAAGCCGCTCGTGCGGGTGAACAAGGTCGCGGATTTGCTGTCGTAGCCGACGAAGTAAGAACGCTCGCTAAGCGCACCCAAGATTCTGCAAGCCAAATTGATGAACTCATCACCTCACTGCAGCGTGGCGCTAAAGATGCGTTAGAGTCGATTAAGGAGAGCCACAGCACGGTTTCCGATGCTTCAACTCAGGCACAGCAAGCTTCTCAGAACTTGCATGTGATTAACCAACACATCCAAGATTTGAATCAGGCCAACAGCCAAATTGCAGTATCCGTTGACGAACAAGATTGCTTAACCAAGTCGTTGGGTGAAAACGCGCAAGGTGCGAATACCATCGCACAAAGTAACCAAGAATCGGTCAGCAGCATTTCTGGTGCAGCGAGTGACTTAACCGAAGTTGCTCATCACTTAGAGAGCCAAGTGAATCGATTTAGAACCTAGCAAAACAGCTTTAACACAGCTGACATAGTTCCGAGTCATAAATAGAAAATCCCCCAGCACATATGTGTTGGGGGATTTTTAATAAACGAGATAATTTAAACTCGATAATGGGCAAACTTAGAACTTAGAACTTAGAACTTAGAACTTAGAACTAGATTGAACCTACTGAATCTTCAGACGTTGAATCAGTGTCTCTTCATCTAATTGATAAAGTTCATCAAGCAGGTTCATCTGCAAACTACCCGGGCCGCGAGAGTTCTCAGCAGCAATTTCACCAACCACACCCAATACCGCCGCTGCCGCCAAACCACTGTCATCACCAACAGCAGCGAAAGCGCCCGTCAATGCCGTTAAGGTACAACCCATGCCTGTCACATACGGCATCATTGGATGTCCGTTATTTAACGTAACAACGCTGTCTTTAGTGACAACATAATCTGTCTCACCAGAAATCACCACATTGGCACCGTATTCCGCGACTAAGCATTGCGCTGCGCCTAATGCGGCATCACTGCTATCTAGCGCATCAACGCCTTTGCTCTGCGCTTGTTCGCCCGCTAACGCGATAACCTCAGACGCGTTACCACGAATGATCAACTTGTCGGCTAAGCGGGCAATTTCACGAGAAGTCTCGGTACGCAGCGTACTTGCGCCACAACCCACCGGGTCAAGAACCACAACCTTGTTGTTCGCGTTCGCTTGCTCAACAGCAAAGCGCATTCTTGGCGTCCAAACACTATCAAGTGTGCCAATGTTAATCACAAGCCCGCCAGAGAAAGACATCATCTCAGCCAGTTCTTGTTGTGAGTGCGCCATGATAGGTGAAGCGCCAATCGCCAATAACGCATTGGCCGTATTGTTCATCACGACGTAGTTGGTGATGTTCACAACCAGTGGTTTTTGCTCTCGTACTGCGCGCAACGATTGGATGATTTGTTCAGTTAGCATGGGTAAATCCTTATTCGTGAAAGTCGTTTTAAGCCGCTGCAGGTAGGCTAGCGACAAGGTTTAGCCGTGGTTAATCATCTCGAGCATTCAGCCCTTGCTGCCAAAAGGCCACTTCCATACGCGTTGCGGTTTTAAATATATGAACGATGTTCTGGCCGCGCTCGCTGTTAATATCAATTTCAGCCAGTAGTTGATTGAAGTATTCCGCGCCCGTTGCTACGCCAGACTGAAACTCTTCTCCGCCGTAAAGTTGTAGCCAGCTAGCATATGGGTTGCCTTCTAAAACAGTATCACTGCTTTCTAATAATGCTTTACCAATCACGGCATAACCAATCGAACAAGGAGCCAGTGCGGCGTAAAGATCGACAAGGTCGCCCGTCATACCCGCATCTAGAACGTAACGCGTGTAAGCGACTGTGCCGAAATCTTCCGGCTCGTTTTCCAAGTCAGATTCGGTTAAACCCCATTGACCACAGTAAGTCACGTGGTGAGAGATTTCAGAATCTAGCAGAGCATGAACACTTGGCAGTGCACGGCGCATATCAGCTAAGGTTTTAGCCTTGTAAATTGCCAATGCATAAGCACGAGCATACTGCTTCAAAAACAGGAAATCTTGCTTGAGATAGTGCAGAAAACACGGCTGAGCGAGTGTGCCGCTCGCCAACGTTTTAACAAAATCATGCTCGGTGTAGTCTTGCCAATCTTGCTGACAGGCTTGGATTAAGTCTTGGTATTTCATGAGATTCCTTAGTCAAAAGTCGGTACGTAGTCAGCGGCTTTTGGTAGTGATTTGATAATGCCTTTGTCGAACATGAACTGTGCGTAATCGTCGTAACGTTTCAGGTCAACAGCAGAAGGGCGAAGCGCAAAACGAGTCAGCGTATCGTTCCATGCGCGTTGGTTAAGTTCGTTATTCAACGTATCTGGAGAATACGCGACAAACTCGCTCCATGACTCTTGTGGGTGATTCACAATGTAAGTTGTTGCTTGCTCCAATGCTTTGTTGAACGCTTTGATCGCTTCATCGTCATGCTGCTTTGCGTTCGCAACAAAGATAAGCTCATCGTAAGCTGGCACACCGTGCTCTTCTGGGAAGAAAGCCTTCGCTTTAAAGCCTTCAAGCGCTAACTGGTTAGTTTCGAAGTTACGTAAGCCACCCCAAATGGCATCTACCTTGCCCGATGCCAATGAAGATGAAAGTGCCCAACCAACGTTGATGGTTTGCACGTCTGTAAACGCTACATTTTCTTGTGCTAGCATGGTGCCAATGGTCGCTTCTTCATTTCCTGCAATCGCGATACCGATCTTCTTGCCTTTCAAATCCGCTAGCGAATCATTCTTGCCGTTATCCAGCACCATCAGTGTATTCAGTGGTGTCGCAATAAGGGTTGATGCACGAACCAGAGGCAACCCTGCCGCCACGTCCATGGTTAAACTTGGTTGGTAAGTGACTGCGAGGTCGACTTTACCGGCAGCAACCAATTTTGCTGGCGTGCTTGGGTCTGCTGGCTCTTGAATTTCAATGTCTAAGCCTTGGTCAGCAAAATAGCCACGCTCTTGAGCAATCACAATTGGGCCGTGGTTCGGGTTCACAAACCAATCCAACATCAGTGTCAGTTTCTTTTGTTCAGAATCCGCCAATGCATGACCTGAAACTAGCGAAGCAAGCAGTGCCACTGCACCTAATAATTTTGTATTTTTCACAGTTAAACCTTTCCTTTTGAATACTATTCTTATGTATAGAACTTAAGTTGAGCAATATTGCGTTAGTAAAATTTATGTTTAGATAAAGAGTGTGGAACTAAGATTTATCGAACAAAATCTTATTGACCAAGCCATCACTGGTTTTCCCAAGGGATAGCTTTTTTGAGTAATTTATCGGTGACAAAATAGAGAGAGATGGACAGCACCGCCAAGATGAACAAGGCCGCAAACATCTCATTGATGATCATGCGCGCGTTGGCTTGCAGCATTAAGTAACCTAGCCCTTCACTCGAACCGACCCACTCGCCGACAACTGCACCAATTGGGGCAATCACCACAGCAACACGAATGCCAGACGCCAATGTTGGCAATGCAGCAAGCAATTGGATATAGCGGAGCAATTGCCATTTCGATGCACCCATCGTCTTAGCAAGATCAAGATAACCTGTCGGTGTATTACGCAGACCGTCGTAACAGCAAGTGGTCACAGGGAAGAAGATAATGATCGCCGCCATCACCACTTTTGAAGCGATGCCATAGCCAAGCCAAAGCATAAGTACTGGCGCAATCGCAAATACAGGGATCGCTTGGCTAGCAATTAAGATAGGCAACAACCAGCGTTTCAGCGGTTCGAACATCAACATCTGCAGGGCGAAAAACAGCCCCATGGATAAACCGAGCAATAGACCAAGTAAGATCTCCTGCGCAGTCACCCAAGTGTGTTTGAGTAGCACATCGTAACGTTCAATAAGTTTTAAAAAGACTTCTGCAGGCGCTGGCAGAATGAAGCTAGGCAGCTCGAAGATAACCACCACCAATTGCCATAAACCGAGAATCACAGCACTGCTGATCAGCAAACGCATAACGGGATTCATCTGACGAGGGCGCTTAGTCGTGATCTGTGTGTTATTTGAACGAGCCACAGCTTCGCTTCGCGTTAGATCATTCATAATCACGCTCCAACTGCTCTAAAATCGCTTGTTGCAACTCAGCACATTCACCATCTAGCACTCGCGGTGTTGACGTGTGAGGCACAGATAAAGAGTGAGCACTCGCAGGCGTGCCTTGCAACACATACAGGTTATCCGACAAACGCACCGCTTCTTGTGGGTCATGAGTAATCAACACAACGGTTTTATCTCTTAACAGTTCACACGCTAAGCTCTGTAACTTGTGTCTTGTTACCGCATCCAGCGCAGAGAAAGGCTCATCCATCAGCACCACTGGCTTGTCTTGCATTAAGGTTCGAGCCAAAGCGACACGCTGGCGCATGCCTCCAGACAACTGATCCGGCATCGCATTCGAATAATCAGCCAAACCAACCGCAGCTAACAACTCTAGTGCTTGATTGGTTTGAGCTTGTTTATTGGATGCTTGGCTTTGATGCTTGTCTGGGGAATTTTGAAAGCGATGACTCAGGCAAACATTGTCGATAACCGACAACCATGGCAGTAACAAATCTTGCTGCGCCATGTAAGCGATGCGGTCCGTTAAAGGCAATTCATCGGACGTTGCCAATGTGCCCTGCCACTCTACCTTGTCGTCCAACAAGCCTGCCAGATAACGTAATACCGTGGTTTTCCCGCAGCCACTTCTACCCAACAATACCGTCCACTTACCTGCGTTTAAGCTAAGCGACAACCCAGACAAGGTCGCGTGCTCACTGTCGTTATAACGTAAAGAGGCATTGCTGAGTTGAACGCCAATCGTATTAACGGACATTACCGTGCCCAGCGAAGAAGTGATTTACCGGGCCATGACCTTGACCAACTTGCAACTCATCAGCATGAGCAATCGCGCGAGAAATGTATTGTTTGCCTAGGTCAACAGCTTCTGCCAGCGTGTTGCCCTGAGCCAAGAAAGAAGCAATGGCAGATGAAAGCGTACAGCCCGTGCCGTGAGTGTTTTTAGTCGGGAAACGCTTCGCGCTAATCAATGCAGACGTCGTCGGGAGAATCAGTAGATCGTTACTGTTTTCATCTTTCTCTAAATGACCGCCTTTGAGAAGAACGGCTTTAGCACCTAGTGCGCGTAAATCTTCAATCATGCCCTGCATTTCGGCTTCGCTTTCAGGTACCGGCTTGCCTGTTAATGCTGCGCCTTCAGGTAAATTAGGGGTAATGATATCTGCCAGCGGAATCAGATCTTGTTTTAGCGTCGTAATTGCCGAGTTTTCTAACAGCAGATCACCACTGGTTGCGACCATGACAGGGTCAATCACAAGATGCTTAGGTTGGTACTGCTTAATTTTGTCTGCAACGACTTTGATGATTTGCGAATCGGCCAACATGCCGACTTTCACTGCCACGATATTGAGATCAGTAAAAACCGCATCTAACTGGCTAGCGACATGGTCGAGTGGAATAGGAAAAATGGCGGAAACGCCTTGCGTGTTCTGGGAAGTGATTGCGGTAATCACCGAACAAGCGAAACTACCGGTCGCAGACATGGCTTTAATATCAGCTTGGATACCGGCACCGCCGCCACTGTCAGAACCCGCGATGGTTAAAACAATCGGAGTATTCGTGCGAATCGTGTCTTCAGCAGAGTGCTTCTGTGTTGAGGATTTTGGAGTTGAGGCTTTTGGCGTTAAATCTTTTGAAATAGAACTGTGTGTCATTGTCGCTCCTACTATCTTACAAGACGCAGGAGAACGAACACCGATCGAAGGAGAAGTCGCATTAGGCTCATGAAAGCTTTCATGGGTGCAGACGTAGATCGAGTGCTTATAGTTCCCTACGCCAGTGTTAACTGAATCAGGTTCAACGGGTCTCGACTAACGATCTCAGCAAACACCAAATAAGGTATATGCCCCCCGACTATTGATAGCGATAATAACAGCACTCTTAAAACTGAGATACTGATTTTATTCAATTATACTAATTACGCATGAATAAATTTCAATTAGGCTCTATAAAACAAATACTTATAACGTCCCTTTAGATGGCTTCGACTGTATAAACAAGCACAGCACAATCAGAGACATACCTAGCCAACCTGTAAAGGGAATCAGCTCACCGACAACGCAGACGGCAAGCACCGCTGCAACTACTGGTTCAAACAGAGTCAGCAGATTGGCGCTACTCGCGGTCACGTGGCGTAAACCAAAACTGAACGCGATATAGCCCAAGCATTGTGGGATTAACGTCAGATAACTGATGACTAATACGTTAATCTGCGAGGAGAACAGGTTATCACCCGTAAACCAGAGTGTTGGTAGCAACAGCATCGCACCGAGGCCAAAAATACTGCCCATCGCCGCTTGTGACTTAATCCCTTTATCTATCAATGCTTTTGTCGCCCAAGAATAAATGGCGTAACACAACCCAGCAACCAACCCTAAAGCAATGCCCAATAGCTTTAGATCCTCTCCGGATTCATTCGCCGATGAAGATTCTGAAAACACCAACAACCCAATACCTACCACACCAATCGCAAAGCTAGTAAGCCAACGTCGGTTGATATTATTCTTTTTGCTAATCAGACACTCTAGCAATGCGGAAAAGAAAGGTGCGGTAGCAATCGAAACCACGGTACCAATCGCCACACCTGATAATTTCATTGAAGAATAGAAAGCTAAAGGATAGATCGCCAAAGCCAAAGCGCTCACTGTCAACAGCTTCTTGTTCTGCAAAAGTTTGTCGAAAGCGAATAGGATTTCTCGATACGCCAAGCCCGCTTGCATTAGACCACCGACGCCCATAGAGAAAGCACCAATCGCCAATGGGCTTAGATCAGGAGCAAAACTTGCGGCGGTGCCTGTCGTGCCCCATAAAATAGAAGCAAACAAGATGGCTAAAGTGCCCGTTTGGAATTCGTTAACGCGATTGATGGCAAGATTCATTTCTATTACCCAATTTTCAGTTCTGAAATAGATAATAGTGAAGATTGATAAAAGTTAGTTTGCCAAAAGGACGCTATTATTGTTTCTAAAGACTCTCTTTCATTGAGCCTAGAAACGCCCTTGGAGACATTCCAAAGTGCTGAGAGAAGCGACGACTGAAAGCAGAAACATCACTATAACCCACATTTTCGGCTATCAACTGAACCGGTAAATCGGTATGGCTTAACAAGGCTTGCGCTTTCTCCATACGATATCGAGTGATGTATTTAAGCGCGCTGATACCCAGGCACTCTTTGAAGCGTTTTTTGAATTGAGTGGGACTCAAACAGGCCGTTTCTGCAAGTTGAGATATAGAGAGAGGTTGGGCGTAATTATCCGCTATCAGCCTTTGTACCGCACGGATTCTTGGGTCGACGCTCTTACTGACCTGTTGTTGCTCTAAGAGCAGTGAAAACACATCCAAGATTGATGACTCAATGCCACTATCGACCTGATATTCCAGTTGCTTCTCAACAAACAGCAGGAAGCTCATTAAGGGTGGTGTTATCGTGAAAACCGAGAGCTCATGCTCTAACAAGTGCTGCGGCAACTCCGCCATATCCGCGACAATAAACCGCGCTGCTTCATCCGCCTTAAACGCATGCGCTGTGGTTACCGGAATCACCACACATTCTCCCACGGCCACTTTGCCTACATACCCCACCATTTCGATATTGATACTGCCTTGGATCGGCAATACCAATTGATGATGGTCATCATGAGCATGAGTATTAAATTGCTTGGTGTAAGATCGAATGCTTAAGCTAGATTTCATGAGCAACGCCGGAGTACATTTCGCTAGGTTAAAGTAAGAGATACAACGTTACATTATCACTTCCCTAGAGTCACACTTAATGCGCATCAAATTCATGCTAGCTAGGTGACATGATCAAAAACGGCCTCTACTCTAATTGAGAGGCCGTATTTATTAGAGTGGTAAATCACGTTAAAGATTTAAAACGATACTTGGCTGTTTTGACCAATCACTATCTGAACACTATTTTCAACAGCATAGATTTCAAAACCATCAGCAACCGGATCGGCATTGTCTTCATCACTGTCATGCTGTGCAGTACAGGTATAGCCTAAAGAGTAAGTCCCTGGATCAATGAAGCCCAGAGAAAACTCATAGTTAGTCTGCGCTTTATTCAATGTCACTGACGCTGAAGTGATCGGTTTTTTCTCCGTAGGACCACCAATTGGTGCCATGTCAGCTTTAACGATGTCACCTTCATACAAATAAACCGATTGAACGAAGGTATTATCATTTGTAGGGTTACAAGCTCCAAAAGTTGTTGTCGCTACAGTACCTTCAATGTTTCCTGTCTCAACCGTATTGATAAGGCTCACAGATGTTCTTTGAATGGTGTAATCAGGGAGACTTGAACTGTTCTTTAAGCCGCGTCTCAGATCGAACTCAACAACAAAATCATTACTCTGTTGGTTCACATTGAATGAGTTGTTAAAATACAGAACACCAGCGTTATCTTCTTTACCCACACCTTGCGGACATGCGCCTTCACCTTTCACAGTTAACTGACGGTTCGTATCATCGTTCTCTATAACGTAAGAAGGTGTTGTTGGGTGGTCGCCATCATGGGCAAACACACACAACTTATAGCTGCCGACCGGGATGACCTCATTTTTAATCAAAGGAAGTGCATCGCTGCCTTGGTAATCCAATAAATTAATACTGAGTGGAATAGGGGCTTCACCGTCTGGCAAAGGATCACCGTTTTTGTCAACATAGTTACCATTGTCGTCCGTTTTATAAACGTCATAAACCAATGGCGTACCTCCCTGCCCCGGAAGTAAAGCCACCTTGCTGAATGTCACTGTCACATCTTTAACACCATCGATAGGCGCATCACTCACACTCAAGGTAATGGGTGTCGTGCTGCTTGATGAACCTGAGTCTCCGCCACAACCAACAAGCCCTGCCAAAACAAGGCTCGCTAAAGCCGTTTCCTTTAAATACTTCATAATCAATTTCCTATAAATCACTGCTCAATAAAGGGCTTGTTTAAGTGCCCTCTTATTCTTTTCCTTAATGTGATTCATAGACAAACCGCGCTTATGGCCAAAATCAGTTAGCCCTGTTATTTAAGGCTTTCTTCATCCAAAAACTCTGTTCATCAAGGTGCACATATCAGGTCGCACATAGGTTAATTAAGTCTAGTAAGTAAATTATCAGTAGCAATGCGTATTTAGCAAAAGTGCTGTCAATTGTGTTGAAATGGTCGGTATGTATAGAGTCGGAGAGGATGATTGAAAGCCATCAAATCAAAGTCAAAAATCGCCACCAAGATCAAAAAAGGCCGTTAAGACAGCCTATTGCTGAACTTAAACGACCTTTTCATTGAATTTTGACTAAGCTAAGACGATATCAGCTCAGTCAAACTCACTTATTTTTGAAGTTGCTCTTTAGCGGCTTCAACCTTAGAAAAATCTAGGCCAAGCTCTTCAACTGCTTCTTTGATTAGCGCAGGGTTTTGCATTACCTGACCCATCAGCATTTGAAGCTTATCTTGTGGTAAACCAAGTTGGCTGATTGTCGCCATTGCTGCAAGAGGGTTCTCTGTCAACGTCTTGAATATCTCGCTGATCTGCTCGTCGCTAATATTGTTCTCTTTCAACATTGCTAAAATCGGGTTCATTTTTTTGCCTTTGAAACACTAAATTAAGTAGGAGCACAGCATACCATCTAGCTGTGCTCGATTGTACTAGCAAGTGAAGCTTTGGTTTAACATGAACTGTGCTTTTCCCAAACGAAAATAATGCTTGGGCTTAACGAGATTCCAATGGGTAAGAGCGGTAGCTCCACATACCATAGGTTCTTAGAGCGTCACGGTAGATGCCTAGAAGCTCACCACTGCTCGCTTTCTTAAGATCTTCTAACGGCTTATCTGGGTAAGAAACCGTATCAAAAGTGATGCCCTGAGGGCCAGTTTGCCAGCTAGCAATTTCAAACAGAGTTTGACCACGACGAACATGGCTTGCCGAGCTAATAATGGTCGCGTGCTTAATATCATGGCGAGCAAGCGCATAGCTACTGAATAAGGCATTGCCTACCGTGCTGGTCGCGTAGTTCTCTTCAATGATGCGGTCTTTGCTTACCCCTTTTGAGATAAGCCAATCCGCCATTAACTTACCTTCTGTCTTATGGTTCTTAGGCACGCCGCCGGTTAACACGATCATCGCGTCTGGGTTCGCTTTCGACATTGCTAATGTCGTTTCAAGACGTTCAATCAAGATCTCATGCATAGAACCATCAGGGTTAAGCGCGTAACCCAAAGTGACGATGGCACCGTGGTCGCTCAACAGTCCCTTATCTGCAGACTCTTTAAGCGGTGTTTCTAACACGCGGTCGACCGTTGCAAAAATACGTTTGATGTCTTCTGCTTTACCTTTATTCAGGCTTTCCAGTTTCTCCATGTGCTTCTTCGATTCACTGTCATTGCCTTCAAATCGCTGCCAAACCGCTAGATACGCATGAAGGTCGACATCGTCTGGCGCAACCGTCAGTGCTTGTTCAAACAACTCAATAGCGCGCTCTGCGTTCTTGTTGTAGATCTGAGCGTTCGCTGCCGAGATCAACAAATCAATACGGTAAGGTTCTAGCTGGTACGCTTCTAACAATCGGTTAGTCACAATTTCCATGTTGCTTGGCATTTTAGCCGTGAAGCCCGCGTGAGAAATTCTTGCCGGAGACTTAAACGCCTGCAACGCATCAAGAAGTAATTGGTCGACAACTTGTCGCTTAGTCACCAACTGCGCGTAATCTGCTGAAGCTTGTACTGCGCCATCGTTAGCGGCAAAAGAATAAGGTGTTGCGCCAAAAGCAAGCATGCCACCAAGAGCGAGCGCGATAATGTTCTTTTTCATGGAAAGATCCTGTGTCGTTAAGTGTTCACATCAGATTTGCTCCCCAATGTAAGCCCCCAAGATTAAAAAACCGTGAACCAAACCTTACTCTCCAAGGTTAATATTCATTTGTTGCATAAGATGTGGCAACAGATCACGATTTTGAACTTACCAATAAGCCTGTGTATCGAGATAATTTTGGTTTAAAGGAGAATTAACCGATCATTTTGGAATATCTAACTGCGGATTCCATACGCCCTATTCCACCAAAAACCACCCATCACAAATCCAAACTCCACAAAAAACAACACGCCTAAACAGCAACTTTAAGCTCATTTTTTCAAAAACTTAAAATCCAACACACTGAATCGCTCGATTCCATTCTCGCTCTAACAACGAAGTTTTAAGCGCATAGATTTAAAACACGCATCAACCGGTTTTCAAATAAATTAAAATTAATTATTGAACGACCGTTCAAGCAGTGCTTTAATGAATCACCAATACAAGGAGTTACCCCATGCTTAAGTTCTATTTTCACCAAACACCCAACCCAATGAAGATCGCTCTGTTTCTAGAAGAGACAGGCCTAGATTTTGAACTTGTTCCTGTCGATACCTTAAAAGGCGAGCAACACACACCGGAATATCGTTTGATTAACCCGAACGGTAAAACACCAGCCATTGAAGACGATGGACAGCGTGTATTCGATTCTAACGCCATCCTTCTGTATCTGTCAGAGAAGACTGGCAAGCTTGGTGGACAACCAGAAGACAGAGCCGAACTGCTCTCTTGGATGATGTTTATCGCGAGCGGCCTTGGTCCTTATTCAGGTCAATCGGTACACTTCCGTCATGCTGCACCAGCAGGCCTAGACTACGCTGTGAACCGTTACCTACGTGAAGCACAACGTCACTACGAAGTGTTAGAGAAACATATGGAAGGTCGTGAATTTATCGTCGGAAATGAGTACACCATTGTCGATGTTGCTGCATGGGGTTGGATTGATAAAGCACCTTTCGTGCTTGGTGAAGAAGGCCTAGAACCTTACCCGAACTTGAAGCGCTGGTTCGATGCAATCAACGCCCGCCCTGCTGCACTGCGTGCTCGCGAAATCGGCAAAAGCATTGAGTTTAAAACCGAACGTGATGAAGAGGCGAAACGAGCACTGTTTCCTTCGAATTACGCGAAGTAGAAGAATTGAAAGTTAGCGCTCTACTGAGTAATAGCTAAAATCCAAACAGAAAGAGCCGCTAAAAAGCGGCTCTTTCTGTTGAATAATCACACGTTGATAGTCTTTTTGGGATTGATACCAAGGTTCAACATTCGTTATTACCCACTTCTATCAAACACATTTCTGGACATTTCCAAGTTAGCGAACCTGTTAATTTAGCAAATTATGAATTACTTCATGTACGGCAAAGTTGGCTCTTAGATATTCAATATTAATAGTGAATCTTACTTAGACTGTTGAGCTTTACTTTTACGGTATTCACTTGGGGTCATTCCCACGACTTCGCCCAATAGGGTATAGCAACATTTTGAGTTACTCAAAAATGTGAAAGCTTGCTTGTTGTTAATTATGACATCAAGTGCAATAAATTCATTGACTTGCTGGGTGATTCTCGTTTATCTCTTACTTATTTATCACCAATAGCAAGGAAGAAATATGTGCACACGGATTCTAAACAACATCAATCGAAGCCACGTTACAGTCGGACGGAACATGGACTGGGAGTTCCCTCTCAATCCTACAGTAAGCTATACACCTAGCATTGGCCAACGATTCGGTATGAGTGTTCAAGAAGTCGAAAAGGTTAACGCTAAGTCCCCAACGCTTCCTCTAACACAAGATGGTGTTTTAGATTGGGATATCGAATACGCCAGTATTTCGACATTGCTAGGAAGTGAAAGTAACGGCTATGGCTTTTGTGACGGCATGAATGAGCAAGGTTTAGTTGCAAACGCACTCTACGACACGAACTGTAGCTTCGGCCTTAATCAGACTAAGGAGCAAAAAGGGTTAAGTATACTGAGATGGGGGCAATACATTTTGGATCGCTTCGCCAGCGTTCAAGAGGCGGTCGACTCGCTATCGAGACAGAACATTTATTTATACGGTGGGCAAGTCCCAGGCGACGATTTATCGGCAGCAACCTTGCATATTGCCATTTCTGATAAGGATGGGAACTCGGCCATTCTTGAAGTGCATAACAGTGAAATCAAAATATACAAGAGTGATAACTACACCGTAATGACTAATCAACCAAATTATCCTACGCAATTAAAGATGATGGACTATTGGCTGTATCAATGGAATAAACCTGACCTCTTCAACGAACTTGATGAACGAACCGCTATAGCAGAAAACCACATTCGTAACCCGCACCCAACGTTTAGTGTTCCCGGAGGATACACTTCAGTGCAGCGCTTTGAAAGAGCATGCTTCTATCGTTATATGTACAACCCGCAAGCCTACAAAATCGACCCAGTAGCCCAGGTCTGCTCAATGGTCGCAACTTGTAACGTCCCCCCAGCTTTTGAAGAGCTTTACCCACATAACTTGTTGGAAAAATTAGAGAAAAAACTCGGGTACTCTGTTAACTCCTACACACTCTGGACCAACATTAGTGATTCGACAAAACGACGCTACTATTTAATGAGCAACCTTTCCGTCCAGTCTCTATGGTTTGATTTCGACTTCCCTAGCCCTAAGTGCTACACCTTAGTTGTAGACAAAGCGCTAGAAAACGCGGGAATTATGGGCTTAGCAAACACGGAAATGCTACCTTGTGAAACACCGCCTTTTAGCCAATATGAGTAAACAACTACACTACTCCGAGCAAACCGCAACATGGAAGCAATTTTTTCCTGAGCTTTTTGCTTGATAAAGCGCTTCATCAGCTCGGCGAAAAGAGTGTTTTTTTACTTCTTCTTGGTGAAGCGCGACACCACAACTGATAGTCACAGGTCGATCAACCCCAAAGTGATGGCTTGCAATGCTGGTTTGAATTGTCGTCATTCGCTCTTCAATGACCGAATAGCCATCAACCTCAAAAGCGATAAGGAACTCTTCTCCTCCCCACCGGCCGACTTGACCTACTCCATCGACTTTGGCTTCTAGAATACGTGCGATTTGGATCAGTATCTGATCACCAATATCATGACCATAGTCGTCATTGATTTTCTTAAAATCATCCACATCAACTAGTGCAAGCCATTGAACTCTATGGGGCGCAAGCAGCAAGGCTTCCATATGACGACGGTTAAACAATTGAGTCAACATATCGGTATGGGAGAGAGTTTGCAGTTTTCGATTGGACTCCTGCAGTAAGATCATCGTCTTTCGCCTTCCAGAATCATAGAAATAGGCAATCGAAAACAAAAACAGATAGATGATGGAAAGGTGAATAAAGCTGATAGTATTAAAAGGGATAGGGGGCCAATTATGCATATCAATCAAACAGATATAAGTAACAATTGCGAAATTTAATAGGCTGATGACGGAGCCCACCCTGTAGCCTAAGACGAATATAGCGACTACAGGCGTTAAGAACGAAAATGCCAGCGCAAACTCACTGTGCCCAGAGCCAATGATAAACAGTATGCTGACAGACATCATAACTGAAACCATAATAGTTGCGGCAATTTTTGCGCTGCGACTTTGCCACAACCAAAAGTAGGCGATTAAACACAAACCTAACCCTGTTGCTTCAATTGATGCTAGCAGAAGGTTGGGAATTAGGAGCGTGTTGTAACAAACAAAAAAAGTCAGCACGGAAGACAGAACACTTAAGCAAGCAAAAACAAAGACCCGCTCCCTAAACTCTTCGTGGCTTCGACTCACTCCAAGCCACTTTTCTAATCCATTAGTTAGCACTGCGGCTCACATCCTCTTTATTCATAGTGTTAACAATATACATTAATATCTATACATCGTCATTTCGTGTACATCGTTACATCTCAAAAGTGCTTATAATACACAGAGGATTGCATTACCCAGTTGTAACTAGCCTTGGGGCGTGCGACGTGAAGTCGTATGAAGCGCTGTTCACCGCTTAATGTGTGAACCATCTGTATCACCAGATGAACCTAAGGCTCTGAATAAAGTAGCGAGCCTGACAATGTAACGAAGGTTGGTCATAGACCAATCGGGATCAAAATCGTGAGAGGACGATCCTCCTGATAACCACAATCGGGTGAGTGCTAGGTAGTCAGCATGATGAACATAAGTGAATCCGCATAAGGTGCGTTATGTTATGAAACAGCGGAAGTGGTTAATACGCTGTGGCCAAAAGGCACGAGAGTCGGAAAGGGATTGCCCCATGCTCTTTCGTGATCGTCGAACTCTCCGCACTATAGCGGGCATCTACACTGACACTGCGCAACATACGGAACACGGTAAGCCTGTATCACTCCCTCTGGGAAAGCCTTCGTGGCCGATAGTGATGCAGGTATAGGAGGTTGGAAAAAGCGAATGCTGCATTGTAACGATGCAGATACAGACTTGTGTCTGGTCACGAAAGTGAGCCCACTTCCGACTGGTCTCCCGTTGCGAGAGAATTTGAAGAACTTTATTCAAGGAGAAATGCAAATGATGATCTCAAAAGAGATTAGTGCCGCTCCTGACAGCGCTCAATGGCAGTCAATTGACTGGAAATCTGTTGAGGCGCATGTATTAAAGCTTCAGATGCGTATCGCAAAGGCAACGAGAGAAGGTAAACGTGGCAAAGCGAAAGCATTGCAATGGATACTGACTCACTCTCGTTCAGCAAAGCTTCTTGCTGTTAAACGAGTATCGCAAAACAAAGGCAGTAAAACGTCTGGAATAGACGGTGTCATTTGGAACACAGACACACGTCGCATGAAAGCCGTGCATCAATTGAGTCGAAAGGCCTATCAAGCTAAACCACTCAAGCGTATCTATATCCCCAAAAAGAATGGCAAACTTCGACCATTGGGCATCCCATGCATGATAGATCGAGCGCAACAGGCACTTTATCTATTAGCATTAGAGCCTGTGTCTGAGAATCTTGCCGATCCTAACAGCTACGGTTTTAGACCAAGGCGCAGTACTGCTGACGCAATCGGACAGTGTTTTATCTGCTTAAGTCAGAAACGGTCAGCACAGTGGGTTCTCGAAGGGGACATCAAAGCCTGTTTCGACAAAATCGGGCATCAATGGCTGATGGACAATATTGTTGTTGATAAACGTATGTTGGAACAATGGTTAAAGTCTGGCTTTGTAGACAAAGGGCTATTTCAAGACACCGATGAAGGCACGCCTCAAGGCGGGATTATATCCCCAACCTTGATGTTAATGACGCTCTCTGGTCTCGAACAGCAGATTAAGTCTACCGCTCTCAAAAAGGGTGCAAGAGCTAACTTTATTGGATACGCCGACGATTTCGTCGTCACTTGTGCTTCAAAGGAAGTATTAGAGAACGATATCAAACCGTTGATCGCTGATTTCTTAGCAGAAAGAGGCCTAACACTTTCCGAAGAGAAAACGCATATCACTCACATTAATGATGGCTTTGATTTCCTAGGTTTTAACCATAGGAAGTACAAAGGGAAATTGCTCATTAAACCGAGTAAATCCAACACGTTGATGTTCTTGAGTAATCTGCGTGAACTCGTCAAAAAGCACGTAACCCTACCAGTGAATGATCTTATCAAACTGATAAATCCGAAACTTAGGGGGTGGTCGAACTACTACCGACACTGCGTTGCCAAACAAGTATTCGGATATGTAGGCCACAAGCTATTCCATACATTGTGGCACTGGGCAAAAAGGCGCCATCCAACAAAGTCTAAAACTTGGATCGCCCTAAAATACTTCATCAACCGAAAAGGCCAGTGGCAGTTTCACGGTTGGCAGAAGATCATGGATATGGATTGCCAGTTCAATCTCTTCCAAGTAGCCAAAGTGCCAATAGAAAGGCATGTGAAAATCCGAAGTGCAGCGACTCCATTTGACCCTCAATACCAAGAATACTTGGCTAAAAGGAAGTCCAAAAGGCTAGCTCGTAACTCTTGGAACGAACCTGCTCCGACTGCTTTATAAGTTGCTGGGTATCAAACGATGCCTTCGTGGAGGCTTGAGCCTAGTGCAGTGAAAGTTGCACGCTGGGTTCTTAGGGAGACGGCACTTGGTAACAGGTGTCGTCCACCCGACAGAAATAATTCACGAAACAGGTTGTTTCGCAATTGTGCAAGGACCTCTTGCACAATTGAGTCCGAGAGTTTGTCCAACAGCCTGTTGGGCAATTGGGAAACAGCTTGTTTCACAAATAAATCTCATGATGGTCTCTTGCATTCGAGACACGCCTTGGGGCATTTTCGTGTTTCATGCCCCCTAGGCACATCTTTGGACATAAATGTGCTAGTAGTTATTCTAAATTAGCAATCTATTAATAACTTATTGTAGTGTAAACCGACTCAGCTGGTTTGCTTCTCTACAGTGCTTACTCTGCACTCTTATGTAAGCTAATGCACAGTCTATCTTGCATGTTTTTAAGGTGCATTTGAGTCGCATCATAAGAGAAATGTGAATTGGGAATACCATAATGTCGAGAATATTTGCGCATCTTCCTTACAAACCAGAATTCTACTGTTTCCATGGGTAGTATATAGTGATCAAGAAAGTCGCTCATTCTATGAGAGCACCTTAATTCTAAATCATAAATAGTTTTTTGGTTTACTTTATAATCAGTATCAATAGAAGTAGAAGTTATGTCATTTTTCATTGCTGATTTCAGGTTCAAAATAGATACTCTAACATCAGGGTAGTGATGTAGCTCATCTTTACTCAACAGATCATCCACAACATAATTCAATACCATTATACAAATACACAAATAGTCATTTATTGAAATATAATCCTTTCCAGTAAGCGCTTCCCTGATTTTTATACGCTTTATCATCAGAGATTGAATGTAGCTATACCCGTTCAACTTGAAGATGCAGGTTTGAGTAGCTGAAAATTATCCGTAATTCGAGATACCAGCGAGCCTGCAACTTCTGGTAGTGTCACATCGAAAAATTCTTTGATTGCGGAGATAAATTCTCTTTTGGATGAGAAGTAAACATTGTTCCGAGCATGCTCATTCATGACTTTCCAGAGCCGCTCTATCGGATTTAGGTTCGGACTGTAGGGCGGTAAGTAATGAAGCTCAATATTGAGCACTTTTGCTGCATCTTTCACCAACTTGGCTCGATGATAGGCCGCTCCATCTAAGATTAGGTGTACCTTTTGCTCCAGTGGATAGTGCTCTTTCTTTAGTTTCCAAAAAAAGCGAACAATGCTCCCACTATTAATAGTGTCATACGTCTCAGTGACTGTTGCGCCAATGTCTTCCAGTGACAGAGCACCGATTAGATTTAAGCGTGTGCGGCTACCCGTTGTTTCGATGAGTTTGTCCTGACCTTTTCGAATCCAACCATAGCTGAGCTTGGTGGACTGGGTAGGATGAACCGCATCCATAAACAATACAGGGGCTTTGCTCGGCTTCAGGACTTTATTGTAATACTCGACAAAGGCTTGCTGCATTTCTGGGCAGAACTTATGAGGGACACCCTTGGGCTTCTTGTATGAGAACCCATTGTGATGTAACCACTTATTCATACCAGCTACGCTATAGAGAAGACCAAATTCTGCTTCTACATAGGCAACGACTTGATGTGTATGAAAGTAAGTGTTTTCAGCCAAATGCTCAATGAGCTGCATGGTTTGGGCTGCAGAAAGTCGGCTTTGGCTACCACCGTTCTCGGGCTTTAACTTCTCAGACTGGAGATAATCGTTGATATGACGTGCAACCGTAGTTTCTTGAATACGAAGCGCCTGAGAAATCATCGCGTTGCTCCAGCCTTCGGAAGCAAGCAGAACCGCTTTGATACGGTCGCACACTCGACTGTCACGAGTGGAGTCGTGCATCTGTTCGAGTTCTTGTTTCTTCTGTGGAGATAGCGTTATTTTCATGGTTGCGTAGCATGATCCTGTTTTTACGGAAAATCAAGCACCTTCAATGATCACGGGTATATCACCAAACACTATTCTAGATTCAACTGGTTTGCGGCAATCTATACGAGAATACTGGTTTAGGTTTAATTCATAATTGTGTCGGTCTATAGCTTGCGTGAAGAAACCTTCGTTCCCCAGAGCATGGGACATAGAACGTCTTATTGTTTGTATATATGAGACTGATATACCGATGTTTTCACTGTACCTTATCTTTTTTATTTCGTCAGGAAACCGAATTATTACAAAGTCAAAAATACATGCGGCGAATATCGATGAGAAAATTGAACTGAGTAACAGTTCATCCTCAGCTTTACAGAGACTAAGTATCAATAGTGAAAATGACATTATTAATATTGTTATTAGGTTACGCGCTTCTGTACTCCTAATTACAAAGAAAGCAGAAAGCAGAGCGTCAATAACTCCATTCTCTATCTTAGTTCTAAGGATGTATTTACAGTGCAAGTTTACATACTTAGTTGTGAAGTATATGTATACGCTAGAAGGTGGATGAGGTTCAGATTCTAGCAGTTCCCACCAAATAATCTTAAAAGTTAAAATAGATAAAAGCGGTATATACAGATACAAAGACACTTGGATGAAATCAAGCAATAGGAAAAGTACCGCTATATTAACTAACAACAATATTTTTGACATTTATAACAATACATTAGAGATCTGAATGGAGTGCATATTATCAATGTTATTCTTAAAAGTGCTAGTTAATTGTATGCATACGAAAAATCAACTTCCCCCGAACTACAAAGCTGAGCTTTGTGGCGCTCTTTGCAACTCAAACAGTTTACGCTTGTTGCTAGCAGATCCCAGTACAATAACTACTATTCTGGTTCATATAATTTTTAATATGGAAAACTCATATAAATAGGATGCGAATGAGTAAAAGGTCTATCCAACAATGGGGCAGAGGCGTGTTACAAACTTTAAGCTCCCCCGTAATGACAAACTTCAGTAGATAATTAGATTTCGGATAATCACTACTAACTGAGTTTGAAAGGTTTACATTGCGTACCTTGATGATACCTGAGCTTCCAACAAGTGCCCGTAAATGTCCAAATTGAACAGCGTTTGGCATAGTCACTAACTTCTCCAGATTCACTTACAAGAGCAGACTCATACTTTAAAAGCTGTATAGAAGGCTCAAGTTGAATACATTCATACTTTTGAGAATGAACGCGGATATCTGAAGGCTCTTCCAAATCCATCATTTGAATAATGGATGTAAAATCGTAGCTATCTCCTGACTTACCAACTTCAGTAAAACTAGGGTGTATTAAACGATCAAGGTCAGCTTTGTTCTGACGAGTTTGGTATTGATGGAGTTCTATTTCTTGTTCGATCAAAATGTCCATTTTACCTCCTAAACTGATATGGCATATAAGGCCTTTATAATCCATTTAAACCACTTGCAACGTCGTCGCCCCACGCAAGCCAATTAGGTTGCCAAATGGATCTTCGATTTGACACATAAAAAGCCCATTTTCAATTGCCATTGGGCCTCTATACAGTTTTGCACCAAGTTCTTCAAAATGATCCAGTGCTTTATCCAAGTTGTTTACCGACCAATATAAAACTGTCCCGCATTTACCCGAGCCTACTTTTTCGTCTGCTTGCACTATCTCAAGAGAAAAACCGTTTAAATTGAGCACGGTAAAGTCGAAACTAGGATGATAAACAGATTCTGCTGTAGGAAAGGCTTTTTGATACCACTCGATGCCCAATGCGACATTTTGAACATGAATAAGAATCGCTGTTGGAATCATAGTCTTCCTCCTACTACTTACCAATCACTAGTATGGTGTGCCGTTCTTTCTAGAGGGAGTCCATTCACCAGAACTTTCAACAACCCATTTGAAATCATCATCTGGATAATGGGCTTCGTCTTTTGCAACTCGGCTCCCTATAACTATAAATTTAGCTTGTTCGCTACTACGGTTTATTAAATGATGACCATTTTCGACCCTAGCAGGGAAGCCAATACACATTCCTGCAAACAATGTCTGCTCACCGTCATCACTGACTAAACATAGCTCACCACCGAGTACATAAAGAAACTCATCTGACCTTGTGTGCCAATGGCGAAGAGCCGACTGCGCATTCGGTTCTAATACTTCCAGATTCACACCGAACTGAGTGAGCCCAAAAGAATCACCTAAACTTCTGCATTCAGATTGACCAAGGCGAGATTTAAATGGCTCTGGAAATGGGTTAAACGTATCACCTTTTATGCTTAACGCTTGTTTCGCTTTCGTCATTAATTGCCCCTATGCATAACGCTTTTCAGTCGGGATATAGTCATTTGCTTCTGTCCATCTTGCTCAACCTTTTTAAGCAACTCAAGCCATATATGGTGGTTATGTGATTTTTGTACGCACACGAGTGATGGGTTACGAAAAAAACACCTGCACTCTAGGGTTGTTAGTTAGCATATGTATTACAAAATCAACTCACCATTAATTAGTCAATCATCGGTCGTGACACACTTTGGGGCAATAATGTGTTTGCAAGTCCCAAACAAAAAAAGAGCCGCTAAAAAGCGGCTCTTGATTTTCAAACTATTCGAATCCGTTCAGATTACTCTTTACCGAATACGTTGTTCTCTTGCTCTTGTACACGGATGAAAGTCGTACGCTTAGTTAGCTCTTTAAGCTTTGCTGCGCCTACGTATGTACAAGTTGAACGCACACCACCAAGGATGTCAGAAATCGTGTAATGAACAGAACCACGGTATGGAAGTAAAACAGTTTTACCTTCCGCAGCACGGTACTTAGCAACACCACCTGAGTGCTTGTCCATAGCCGACTGAGATGACATGCCGTAGAACTTAACAAAAACAAGCGACATTAGAATCAAATCAACAACTTAGTATAATTTTGATGTACATAAAAACAGTAAGAAGTGGCGATTTATGCCCATAAATAACGCTGTTTTACAATGAATGCCGCCATTTTTGCCGCCACTTTTTGCGAGCGAGTTAATAGCCATCCCTTTAATATGCATTTACACAGCAAATGCATAATAGGTAAATTAATTAGTAACACGTAACCCAAACGCCTTTGCTTGCTGCGTCTGGATAGGTCAAGTTCGGGGGGAACTTGACCGCCCTATTATCAATACGGGCTATGTGCTCGATACTTTTCTAATACTAGCCTTACGTTTTCCCACAGCTC
Organism: Vibrio syngnathi; assembly: GCF_002119525.1. Taxonomy (NCBI): domain Bacteria; kingdom Pseudomonadati; phylum Pseudomonadota; class Gammaproteobacteria; order Vibrionales; family Vibrionaceae; genus Vibrio; species Vibrio syngnathi. Next base: position 1,146,256 of record NZ_CP017917.1, read on the forward strand.
TTCGATGTCTCGATACTCTAGGTAAAAACCGCTATCAATAAACTCAGCACCGCTTGATGAGAACCACGGTTGGGTTTCACCTTTCCCACCTACTCCTAGTTCGAATTTAGCGCAGTACTTTCCGCCTGTTGGTCGAATTTGGAATTTGATGTGATAAGTCCAATGGGTTTCTGATTGACAGCGTTCGTACTTTGCAGGCAACCAGCCAGAATCATAGAAGTTTGGTAATCGACTTGCAGGCAGCTGATATTGAGACGGTGGAAGTATTGACATTGCGCTACGGAGTTGGCTAGCCATTTGGTTGAATGCGTTAATGTAAGCTTCTTTAATGTGTGCCGCTTTAGTACCTGTAAAACCCATAACCAAGAACATGAAGCCATCTTTGGTCATTTCATATGCTTTACGAAGCTGCCCTTTTTTATCTCGATAATCAACCAGCGCAAAATTGCGCCCGTTAAATTCATCTGAACATTCGAGGGATTCAAGCCTCTTTAAAACGTCTTTATGCTGCTTGTTAAATGCCTCGGCGATTTTCAACGAGGTCGTGCGGATCTGCTCGCCTTGGTTAAAGACAAGATCAGATACAGTCAGGGTAAGGGAAGTTGTCGGCATGATGGCCTCCGGAAGTAATTTCGTTAAATCACCACACAAAGGTCTCAATCTTCGGGTGGTGAACTGAACAAGGTTGAGACTACCGCACTTCCGCAACGGCCAGCCGAAGCTGCCTTGCCCAGCCCACCATAATGCTGATAGTACGTTTTGTAAGTAAAACGACCATGTTCAGGTGTGCCGAGGCCGCACATAAAAAAACCAGCAAAATGCTGGCGTCTATGCGCCGGAAGAATAAAGCGGGGTCTCAATCCCGACACTGGATTTTGCCAGTGCAGTTACAGGTTAACTATGTAGAAGATCGGTGTCAAACGTTTAATAGCGTTGCATATCGTGTAGAATAGCCCATCGTTTAAAATGAGTAATTTTCGTGCAAAAATTTGATTCTTTTTCACTTCTTATCGCTATTATTTGTTCATTAGTCTTTTTTGTTTTTGGAGCAGGATTAGCAGCTTTTACAGAATTTGATAGCACCTTTGGTGATTTAGCTACGTGGGTATCCTCTATTGGTACAGTCTCAACATTAGGTTTTGCAATTAGACAAAATCATATCCTGAGAGAAGAACAAAAGAGGGAAACACAAGAGCGAAAAACAGTAGAAAAACAACAACAGGAAGAATTAAGGAGTGAGCGCGAAAAACGAGAAGAGCACGAACGTAAGCAGCAAGATATGTGGGGAAACCAAAATGAAATGCTTACGTTCCAAAAATATGAAGCCCACTTTGAACTTTTTAATAAGTTACTAGACAGAATTGAAACAGAAGAGCGATTCCGGGGTATATACGTATTTCCCGAGCGCACACGCACGTATGCTGCATTATTTCCAAATAATAACCTTTCTCACTGCGAATTCGATTTTTCATCCCAAACAGAGAACCACAACAGCTTACAAACTATAGAATCAATTATGGCTGATGTAGTCAAATATGCGACTGTATTATCAACTGAAAAAGTAGATAAGAAAGATGCTTTGCTGAAGTTCACTGCATGCCTTAGTCTTTGGGCCAATACATTAGGTTCACGATTGAAAGAAAACGATATTCCTGGGAGCTATGGCGTGGGTACTATAGCTGCTTACCGCTTCTTTAACATATCTCGGGGGCTGTCATGTATATTAGCTTTATGTGATATCACCGATGAACTCAGACGTTTTGCTAACATACAACCGCTCACTCAAGATTCTCGAGATGCATTCTGCATATTCATAAAGGAAGACCTTTACATCAACTTATTCTTATTAACAGGTGAAAACACAATATATAACACAAACCTAGGTGCTCTAAACTCCTTAGCCATTTTTTCAAAAGTCTACCAAATTGGAAACGATGCCCACCTACGTATTCAAAACAGTATTGTTGATGGCATACCTCGATTCTTTCCAGATGTAAGCACTGATGTTCTCGAGAAACTTAGTAATAGAGACTATGTTATCCAAAAATATGTGACAACCATAGATAAACTGCAAGCGGTTTTGCCTAAATTGGAAGGTAACAATAAGAAGCCTATTGAGCAGTTAGTCCTAGAGCTTAAAAAGCAACTAGAAACTGATTAACTTATTTGTGTAATTGGGTTGAGCCTTCCCTTCAGTACTGAACTGTCCGAGCCATGACCACTAATATCACTCGCTTGCACTGGTGCTTTAGTTGTTGCCGGGCCAGCTACTACGCCACTATGCGTATGAGTCGCCAATGTGTCGGCCAACTCTTTCACCACCTGCATGAGTTCAGACAGCAAAATCAGCACGTTCTCTTCTTTAGAACCAATCCATGTTCTTGGTGCTTGCAGCCATTGGTGCTCGGCTGCAATGCTTCGGCGAACTTTGCCAATCGTCTCCACTAATTCGCCTGCGGTAGCTGTCTGCATGTTTCCTAAACTGCCTAGCACGATGTCATCACCTGCAATTAGGTTTATTGCGCCTAATGCTTCAATCAGCTTTTTGCCGACTACTTCTTCAATGCTGTGCTCATCAACCAAGATATGCTGCTGACCAAATTCACCACGATAGCGTTCCACTTGGTCCAGCTTTTCAAATGCTATTTGGCTTTGCGTTTGGTCGGTTTGCTGGGTGGTGTTTCCTGCAGCATCAATTCGGTTGCTTACCTCTTCACGTTGCTGCTGCAGTTGTTCCCCCGGCTCTATTGACGGCAACGCATATTCACGGCCATAAATACCACGGATGATAGGTCTGTCATTGCGACCATAGGCGAAGGCGATTTCGACAAGAGTTCCCTCAAGTGGGTAAGCCATCAAGCCGGATTCATGACCACTCATGTGAACGGGCAATGGGATAGAGCGATAAACAGGCACGTTAATATCTGGATTTAAGTCTTCATCTAACACCTGAACATCTACCGCATACCTTGGGCGAAATGGGTCTGTGACCTGCCCTGTTGTTGCGGTGTCTCTTACCGCCTCAACACGGCCAAACTTAGGCAAATGAAATCCCGCCGCCAACTCAGGGAAGTTCTGCAGCGTTTCACGTTTCTTTGGTGGAACTTCGGATTGCTCAGCCTTCCAATATGCGGTCATTTCGTCTTGAATTAAATCAACTCGATTGACGCGCTTATCGTTCATGGCTCTACCCGGCCTAAGCATTGGGAATGGAATAAAAGTGACACTGTTACCACTTTGACGACTGGTGAACTCTTCTGGTAGTGCCATCGGTTTGTTGTGGAAGTGACTATCTTGATACGAACCGAAGTAAACCACCTGATCAGTATGTTGAAACCAAACACAATCAGGAATAGAGAACGCCTTGGCGACTTGTTCTAAACATTGATAGCCCGTTCCCTGGCTAACAAAGTTTGGAATGGTGGTTTTGATGTAATCCGCATCAGGCAAGTTGAACTCAAGCCCTGTTAAACCTGAAAGGGTGTCGAACACCTGCTCTGCGGTTGGATGCTCTAAGCTGACAGCCCAACGTTTAGACAAAATACCCGTTAGCTCTTTGACCGTGAGCTTGTGGTAGCCGTTAGCCGCAGGTTGAACTTTGTCGATATACCCTTCAAACCAAGGGGCGGTTTTGTTCTCATAACCAATATCAAAACGTACAGACGTAAACAGCTCTGGCTTTGCCTTGGTTTCAACTTCGAAGATAGCAACACTGCCTAAAGATAGTTTTAGGCTCACCATGTTGCTCACTAGTTTGACTTCGTCACCACTGATAAACAGGCGTTTCTCTAGCTTCATTTCGTTGCTTCCTCTGCGTTATTCAGTGCCTGTTTTAGTCGTGTGTTTTCTCGTTGCTCTGGTTTAGTCTGTTCTTTGGCTCGTTGCTCTTTTTGCTCTGCGACACTATTGTGCTCTCGCAACTCAAAAGAGACGTTCCAAGCCTGCAGGGTTTCATGCTCTCTCGCATTGATACGGCCAGTGAATTTCACGTTGCGAATCTTGAGTGCTAGCGCGATGTCACTACCTATTCGATAAACGCGGCGAGTGTTGGTTTCATCTTTATCTGAAGCAAACGAGTACAACTGAGTAAGTGTATCTATACGAGTGAAAGGAATACGGCCACTAAAGGTCAGTTTCTTGCCTTTGTCGCCTTGCTCAGCCGTATCGGTACCCGATGATTGGCCGCTCATGTCCTGGTCTTTTAACTCCAATGACATTTCAACTTTCATCGAGTCTAAGTTAACCGGCATACCGTTGAGAGCTAACATAACTTGCCTCCTAACAGAGCTTTATCTAACAAAGCAGTTCTTCAAAGAACGTCATTGGTTCATGGCTAAGTAATAGACTCGCCACGGTGAATTGATGATTGTTTGGTGCTCCCGCTTGACCAATCTGCATTGCGATGCTTTCAGCACTACCAGTAACAGACAAAGCGTAAACACTACCTTTTAGGTTTTTCAGTGCATTTATCTGGGCTTTGACATCACCCAACCTAGTAGCTCTCTTTGCTGCTAGTGCCTGCAACTTACCGATCACATGGTTTGCGTCATCAGCTAACGATTCCAATGTAGCGATTTGAGCCCCTTGCCAATGCAAAGCACCCTGCAATGGATTGGCGTTGAGTTTCGCCATGGGTTTAAAGCGAGGTTGCGCGATTGCTGCAGGTTGGTGAAGCTTATCGGTTTCGTTGGTCACTAGTGCTTGAGTTTGCCTAGCCACCTGACACCAATCTGGTAAAGGAAACACGGAAACAAGATCCGCCAACTGATTAGCGAACTGCGCCAACTGCGAAGCGGTCACCATAAGCACAATACAATGAAGATTACCGCCCTCTATTTTAAGTAAAGGTCGGTACTTATCAGCATGATCACGGAGCTTTCCAGATAACACTTTGACTGCCGCCTGTGGGTTTAGGTAACAACCCGAATCCAGCTTGGTACCAACTTGAAACTGGTAAGGTGTGGCGGTTAGTACAGTGCCCGTTCTTAACAAAGATTCAAGGTCACCACGCAACCCAATTATCGCATTTGCATCTTCACTTAAAGAGTGACGCCCATAGCTGGCGTCACTTTCAAGGTTAGTTAAGCGGCTAACTGCTTCATTCATCTTTGTGCCGACTTGGTCTGTTATCTGCTCGGCACTGGTTTGAATTGCTTGTGAACTGCGAGGCCAACTAAGTGGGGATTGTTTCCACATACGGCTTATACCTCGGAAGAACGCTCTGGCGGAGTCGGCCAAGGGTGTTCGGCTTGGATTTTCTTTTTTGCTTCTCTAGCTTGGCGTTTGAGGGCATTAGCTTCATCGTTGTAACCATCATCAGCCTTATCGATAGCTTCAGACTTTAAAGGGTCACAAATTTGGCTGTATAGACCTCGGCGAACGTCATCGACGTGGTTATATTCAGCAATGTATTTGTTGCTTTGGTTGGTTACCCAAACGCCGTTAATCCATTCGTCAAATTGGGTTGACGGTTTTTCTTGCGTCCAAGCATCATCAATTGGGCCAAGTTCTCGGATAGTCTGGATTCTAGTGCAATCTGATTCATCATAAATCGTAGTACCTCTATGGTCTTCGATATATTTAGAATTAATCGCCTTGCCAGATTCATCAAAAACCGCAACCACAGCAAAACCTTGCTTTGTGGGTAATGGCTCAGACTCCAAGGCATCTTTCGGTATGTGATACATACCACCGCGATATTCAGCTTTTACTGGGTTTAGTACTTCTTGAGTTTTATTATCTATTGGATAGTAAATCTTATCTTTCATATTAACCGAAACCTTAAATTGCTATAGCCATTGGTCGTGCAATATTTCGTGGTCGTGTCACACCTCCATGTGAAGGCCATAAAGTATCGCCTCTACCGTAATTAGTATGAGTTGAGTAGATTTGTTTTACGCCACCATAATTTTGACCATTAAAATCATCCCAACCCAATAAGCCTTTGTCATGATATGTATTTTCTACTGCAGCGATGTTACCGTTTTGAATATCATCGCCAGATATAAAACTACCCTTTTGAAAGCTATTAATGGCTCGATTTGAATCAATCCCCCTACCTTGATCTAACACCCGTAAGAACTCACCACGAATTTCACCCGTATTAATTGTGCCACCGTTGGTTAAATGCGGATAACGACGAGCTAGACGCCAGTACACAGTAATAGGTAAATCAACATTGATTTCCATTACAGCCCATTCTGGCGCAGATGTATGCAGCCAAGTAAACGGCATACCGACCTGATCGCCGGTGTATGGCACCCAGTAGAACGGCTTAGTGTTATCTGACCATCCTACGTGGCGATTAGATTCCAACAGTGGAGACTTACCCGCTAATGACTCAACATTGGAATACCATTGCCAATAAGTTAATTCACCTGTCGGTTGGTCTCTGGTGTAGCAAATCTCGCCCGTTGTATAAACTCGCTCTGGGGTATACGGCATAAACTGTGATACCAGCTCATGCTCAGCCAAACCACCTTTAACCCTCCAATCAACCACCGAGCCATCGGCATTGATTCCAGCCAGTTTAGCGACATAGTGCTGCTCACCGTTTCCGTCGACATAATCGGTTAGCTCGGTTTCAGAAACTGCGATTGTTACTTTGTTTTCCCATACTGAAAGCGCAGCACCTTGGCGAACGACATCCACGTATAAACCGTTGGGGTTAGTGGTGATGGTTTGCAGCACTTCTCCCGATAACACACCACGTAAACCACCGACATAAACAACACCTGGAGTCACTTTGTACTTGTTCGGGTCAGCTTGTTGGGTCACGTCGAACCCATCCACAAAAGCCGTATGACCATAGTTATCTAAGCAGGCCAAACGGTGGTCTTCTTCGATGCCTTTCAAACGTGCTTGATAGTCAATCTGCCACGTCGAAGCATCAATGGTAATTCCAGCGATTTGCGCGGCTCCGTCATAGGCTTGCACCAATGACTTTGTACTAGCCATACCGTTTTCTTTGGTTTCTTCGGCTTTGTGCACCACCATTCCGCAAGAACTAGGCACATTCTTGTCACGTAGATAAATCGCGTTAAAGGTGAACTCTGCAACGGTACCGGGGATCACAACTGAATATGCCAGTGCGTTGTCACCAAGTTTGCCCACTTGGTCGATGTCTTGTTGGTGAACCCATAGCGAAACATCAGGCAAACCATTTCCACGGTTAATTGGCTGGCTTGGGTCTAACCCCGGAATGTGCGCAAAAATCATTTCGTTCATGTCAGGAGCATTACCGACACTGATCTGATTTTGCAGGTAACGCTCAAATTCGAGCGGGATTGCCGTTTGGCTCATTGGGTACCTCCTCGATACCGATAAAAGGTCGCAACCTAAAGGCTGGCAATAAAGACTTGTTGTTGATGTTCAACTGGCTGTGGTTTCACATTCATTTCAACGGCTTGTTTAGTCTCTGCTAAAAACAGGCTGAAATTGTGTGAGAACTCACCACTGGCAACGGTTAAGGTTGTCGGGAACGTCACTTGAAAGCGGTAACGGCGACATGTCCGCCCATACTGTTCAATCAGTGTTTGAACCAACTTGGTGTTATTGGAAATATCACCGTCTGTTAGCTCAATAGTGCAAACATCCCACTGCACTGCATCTTCACGTTCTTTAAACGCTACGATACCAATGCCCAACCTTTCAAAAATTCGCTTAAACCCTGCAACGCTGCCTGCGTCTTTGGCATTCACGGCCGCGTATTTCACTCGCTTTCGAAACAGCGAAAGCGGCTCACCCTCAAAGCGTTTGATGTCTCTATCCCACGCCATTAGCTCCAAGGTGTTTTCGCTGCATGTCAGCGAATCCATTTGGCGAAGCGGGAACAGTAGCCAACCCCAAACCATTTGGAAGAATGCGAACACGCCTTTTGATAGAAAGTGCGGCTCTTTGATTTCTTCCGACGTGGTGCTTCCGTCTTGCCACCATGGAACTACCGTTTCCGGTAACTTTGGTGCATGTTGCTCTTGGTTATCGCTTTGAGGTTCAGACATGGCTTACGACCTTACCATTAGCGTTTTCAAACGTGGTTGCTCTAGGTCGCTGATAATGTCCTCTTGAACCTTCCCGCCTACGGTGAACTTTACCGATTCGACCTGCGCCATATTGGTGTGAATATCAGTACCAAGCAGAGAAAGGCTAAAGCGGCTTTCTGGTTTGGCGCGGGTCATTTCTGGATAAGCTGCCGTCTCACGAAATGCTGCCCTGATACGGTCTTCGACTTCCAGCAGCTCGTTAACTTTGTTTGCTTCGTCTAAGTTGGCCACCAAAACAACATCGGCGATCACATCGTGCTCAGTATCTGGAATAGCCTTACAAGTCAGCACATCACCATGACCGTGATGCCCTTTAGCCATAATGTGGTCATTTAACTGGTCAAGAACGGGCTGCGGTGTTGCTCCGACTTCCATCAAGATCAACGCTTCTGCAGTGCCCGGCGTCACTTCACCTGTATTGTTGAAATAGATGTTGTCGCTACGAATCCCGGCAACACTGGAAATAATAGAGCGGTAAACATCATCAATATGCCACTCACCTGAACTGGTGAAAGCGTTCTGAATACGCAGTGCCAGTTCTTCATTGCTTTCAGCATCTGCGCCTAATTGGGTTATCCAGTCAGGTTCGTTAACCGCATCGACAATGCCAGGGATCTCTTCTGGAATGATATTGAAGTAACCGGCAGGTAAATTAAAAGCTGCGCCAGCTTCGAATGCTTCAACCAATACTTTGCCCGTTAGCTGACCAGCTTCAATCACGGTTTCAGCAAGCACTCGAACTTTATATACCACACCATCAATCGGCAGGGTTTGCACCACCTTACCCGCATCTATCGTTACGGCATCAGCCGCGTTCGCCTTGGTTAATGTGATATTGCCTTGTGTTTTCTCAGCGTCTTTCGGCTCGATGTCATGATCCCAAGCTTTCAATTCCAAGGCCCAACGTTCTGCAGTCGCCACAAACATATTCGGCATGACGTGTTCTGCTAATAGTGTTCTGATTAGCCATACACATGGAGTAACCACGGCTGCGCGAACCCATCGCCAAAACGGTGACATTTCAGAGTCGTTAGACACCTTGCTGCCAGCGCCTACCACTTCTAGTTTTAGTTTGGCCTCGAATTCATCTTCGGTAACCGGTACACCCGACTCACTTAAAATCTTGATAAAGTTTGCACTTGGTCGTTTGCTCATGCCCCGTTACCTCCTACAGAAAGTTCTAGATCACCATATTCATAAGCGGTTGCGGTTAAGGTGATGTCACCCGCTTCTAATTCTGTTGCGGTGGCAGTGCCAGGAACGACTCTGACATCACGCTCGGCTAGCTGCTCTATCTGCACCATTACATCACTGCGCAAGGCTGGGTTACGCTCTGCCACCAATTGACGCGCCAAACCTGACTCCATAATGGCGTGTTTGATATCTTGCGCGATACTGTATAAATCGCTGCACTCGGCAGGCTGTTGGCCCGCGTCCATATCCCAACCACCATCAATTACTTTGATGTCGATGTATTTTTTGCTTTCTGACAAATCGCTATCCGGCATTGAGTTCATCCCATTCAGCTAATTGGTCCGGTGTAACCCCGTTCGGCGCAGTAATGTAAACGTCACCGTATGAAGTCATGTTGCTACCTTGCGGTTTATGTGTAGTCGTGACGTTCTGAACCATATTAGGCGGAAGCGTTGGCATTGTGCCTGGCTGTTTATAGTCAGCAATGCTGCCACCGTTAGACGGCGGTATTTCTTGCGTATCAGACACCAGTGACGGATTGTTTGCCATATCAACAGCGGGATGAGGCTCTGAATTTACAAATGCAATTTCAGGAGCGTCGAACGGCACCGCCTCAATTGACTTAGGTGCATGGCGCTCAGCTTCCACTGCGGCGCTTACCTCCGGTGTTTCGATCTTGCTACCCAGCTCAATATCAACACCAGGGATCATATTGAGCAAATCAACAAGCCCCTCAATTGCTCCTGCTATCACATCAAACCAAGAAGCGTCTTTGAATGCGGCGGTTAAGTCGTCCCACCAATAAATTGCCGCTGTAAGTCCACCAATGAGTAGCGCAATACCCGCCACCACCCAAGTGATTGGGTTCGCCCATAACGCTGCGTTGAACAACCAAGCGGCGGCAGTGCTTGCCATCGCACTGATACGCAGTAACTTCATGATGCCGTTTAAGCTAGCCAATGTGACAGCCCAACCTGCAGACATCATTTGTCCGATTCCCATTGCGAGTGACAGTGTTGCCACCACACCACCAAGGGATAAACCTGCAATAGCGACATAGCCCAAAATTTCGGCCAGAAAAGGAAACTCGTCGGCCCAACCGACAACCATCATCAACCCGTCAGCCATCGAACCAACAACTGCATTGATAGATGGAAGAATGGCACCAAACACGGCTGCGCGAACGGCAAACCACACGGCTTGCAAGCGTTCCCATTGGTCGGTCATGTCACTTGCCATTTGTTCAGCTTTTGACATGCCCTGTACTTGGCCAAGTGTTTCAATGCTCCCTGCTAACCCTTCGGTATCAGCCATGAGTAACTTGATCATTGCTGTGGCTTCTTTTGTGCCAAACGCTTTATCCAGCTCTGCCGATTCCGCTACGCTAAGCGTATCGCCATACTGACCTTTGAGCTTTTCAAGGATATCCAGCATTGGAAGCATATTGCCGTGACTATCCGTAAAACTGAGCCCTAGTTCATCTTGGGCCTTTGCTACCCCACCCAAGAAAGCGCGATACTTAGTACCCGCTTCGCTGCCACTCATTGTTGCTTGTAACTTACCAAGAATCGCCATTTGCTCTTCCATGGCAATACCAGCCGCCGTTGCATTCGCTCCAACACTGGTAAAAGCACTACTCATGCCTGCGCCCGTAGTCTTGAACATCTCAACAGATTGAGCGGTCATGCCTGCGACTTGCTTAGACCAAATCCCAGTTCCCATTTCATCGGCACTATCTTTAAATATGCCGTACATAGTGCCCATATAATTGGTAATGGTGGCCGTGTCTGCTTTGGTTGCGGCCGCAAGTACTGCTGAGCTTTTGGTTATGTCTGAAAGCTCAGCACCGCGAATATCACCAAATGCCGATTTAATATCGTATGAGGCACCGACAATATCTGTCGCTGACTTACCATATTGAACCGATGTCCAGAGTGCCGTTTTTGAAAGCTGGGTAAGATCCTCATCCAGTACGCCCAGTGATTTCACTTCGCCTAACTTTCTGTCCATTTCAATCGCAGGCATCAACGCGTTTTGAATAGCAAAGCCAGTTGCAACCAAACCCGCGCCACCTGTCGCCATGTTCTGCATGCCTTGCTTGCCTGCTTCCATGGAAGATTGCACTTGTTTGGTAATGCCTTGCAGTGGCTTGGTTATTTGATCAACCAGTGCCACGTGCATCAATAGCTTTTCCATACTCATTGCGTAATGCTTACCCGCTCTTTACTTCTACTATTTACTGAACAATCGGCTGATTGCGCTCATCACGGCTCGTTCGCTCCGTTCAAACTGGTTTTTATCGAGCCAGACGGCACGACTTAAACTTTGTTCATCGTCGAGCTCATTGGGTAGAAAATGACGACGCAGGGCAAAGGCTTGTTCAAGTGGGTTATCTTCAATCCGCTTTGCCCTGTCGGTTATTTTTTTAGTGAGATTTCAATCCCACCTTTAGAGGCATTACTCACCGTTGCAAATAGCTCGATGGTTAAACCAGGCACGTTATCAAGCAATGCGATCAGCGCGTCTTTCTGATCCTGTTTTACCGTGCGAGTCAAATACGTGTATGCAGGCGCCACTTTGTTGTTTGGCATCATGTCATTGGTATGGTTGTTCGCGTCTTGCACCGTTGGTGTGAACTCAAAATCAGTACCACCGATTACGACTACTACAGGTTTTGATGTGAAAGTTGGTTTAGTCATGCTGCGTCTCTTCCTTTCAATAAGTTGTAAATTCGATCAAAGCCCGATGCCATATTGCGCTCCATTCGGTCGCCCAACTCTTTTACATCGTCTTTGGTTGCGTAAGTTTCAGCTACGTGGGTTTTATGTTCAGCCAAATCTTTAGAAACAGCTGTTAATCGGGTGATCACCGCACCCACGACTACGGCAATCAACATTCCTACTGCTGCAAGTGCAGCTAGCCAGTCCGCCATCTAGCCCCCTCTAATCGCCGTTTTCAGGGTATGAATTGCGCCCAATGGTGTATTGCCCATAGACACTTGCTTGTCTTGTGAACGTTTGTGAATGTTGATACCAAGAACTGTCAGCCCAATACCAAACAGAGGCGTCATAGCTACCACGCTATTCACTACAGTGGCGGCTTGCTCTGGATGAAACATCATGACGACAGCTAGGCTCAAAAACAGCAATACCCAAGCAGCGCACATCGAGTAACCCCAAGTCGGACGCCAGCGACGCACATAAGGATCATTACTAGCAAGCTCAGCCTGCATCGTTGCGTGTTGTTGAGTGAGGGCTAACTTGCGTTCTTCGCTCTCGAGCTTTGCGTGCTCAAATGCCAAGTGTTTCAGCTCTACTTCATGAAGCGCTTCTAACTGTTTTAGTTTCAAAATGGCTTCTGGATTTGCTGCCAGTTCTTTCTCTATTGCCTGCTGCGTATTTTCGACACCGAGTGCGCTAGACACCAAGCCGCCCACTGCCGTACCGACAGGCCCGCCAATCAACGTTCCAATCAATGGAGCAGAACTGCCGATCAACGATTTAACCTTGTCCCACATAATCAGTCCTTAATAATGGTGAGTTGCGCAGTTTCGCCAGCTAACTCTGCCATGAGCACATTGAATGCTGCCGTGGAATTCACAACGGCCCACTCACCATTAACAAAACCAAAATCAACGCCTGGAGCTAAACATCCTTGCAACTCTTTAGGTGAGTTAGCCTTGTGGATTAGAATATGTGTGCGCAGACTTGGCCCCTGTCGAGTCACACCCAAAGTGCCCGCTTCTAAGGCATAGCATTCACCAAATCGTGAGGACTCATGAGGGAACAAGCTATATGTACCTTCAACAATGCAAGATTCGCTTGGCTTGTTATTCAACATTGGTCGTTCAACAACACAACACACTTTGCTGCCATCTTCACGATGCAGAGTCGAATACGTTCCGTGTTCAAAGTAGCGGCGTTTCATCAATAATTTTTTCATTGGGAAACCCTAAATTAGACCTTTCTCTGCTAGCTGCTGACAGCTAACGCAATACTTACAACCTGCGACTTTAATACGGCGCAGCTCTGGGATTTCATCGCCACACTCATGGCACTCTTGCTCACTTTCTTGCTCGCTTGTTTGAACTGACCGTTTACGTTGGCTTGCAATTGCCATTTCGGTGAATTTGGCTTCATTACTACTGGCATGGTCGATAAAGTCCGGCATTCGTTATCTCTCTAGTTAGGCTTAAAGAAGACCGCGAGTGTCGTCTTTGCTTAGGTATGAAATACCATTGATTCGAACAAAGAGCGGACTTGTCACAAAGCCTTTCAGCTTGCGCTTGGTCTTGTCACTGCTGTTAGGGTCAATGCTTAACAAATCTGAAATCTGCAGCTTCACACCGAATAGCTCTACTTTGTCTTCGTCGTCACCCGTATTCGCATAAAACATGCAATCGTGAGGTTTGATACCACGCCAGCTACCTGCTTCACGTGCCTTTTGCTGCAACTTACGAAAGTTGTTCAAGTCCAACTCATATTCCACTTCACAGCCAACTGCACCGTGAGTAAAACCCGTTGGAATACCACGCTCTTTATCAACGGCTGATTCATCATTGATGGTGGCGGTTGCTGATTCCACATGAACCAGAACACCCAGCATGTTTACGTCGAAGCTTCGACCTGTATAACGAGAATGCATTGATTACTCTCCTAGTCGTTTGTTGAGCATGATGCCGATGGTAATTTTCACTGGGCATTCATAAGGCGTAACCGCGAGCAAAATTTCCACTTCTTCACTGTTAACCCAAGTGATAGTGATGTCTTCATCTTGTGGCGGTTTGATTTCACCAGGAAACTCGTAGTCTCCGATTTTCTTTACCACTGCCATTTCGCGCAGGTCTTGAGTGAAATAGAGCTTGGCACTTGCTTCACTGCCTGGTGTCGAGTTGAATTCACGGTCAGCAATTCGAGCAATCGCACGTACACGAACTTTACGCGCGGCTTTCATCGCCACACGAATATGCCGCGCATCTTGAAAGTCACCACCAGGCACATCTAAGGTGCGGCCCGTTGTCCAATACTGCCCCGGATAATCTGGGTACCACATCGGAACTGCAATTCGAGCCGCTTCCAATGCTTTCAGCGTTGCCAGCTCCAAAGGCTTGCCGTCTTTATCCGTTGCCAGAGCCATGCTACCCAGTACGCTGCCTGTTTTTACTCGTGCCGGGGAATCTGCGATCGATACTTCTTGGTTTGCCAAGCGGCCTGCGTAGATACCTACCGTTGAGTTTTCTTTGTGGACTTGAGGAACAACGGTCATGTACTCACTTGCGATGCTTTTTGGTACCGCGACTGTTGCTGCCAACCACTGCGCCCACGTTTCACCTGACACCGAATCATCATTGATAGCGGGCAAGGTGCAGATCATGAGCACCTCACGACCTAACTTAGCTTTGAGTTCAGTCCGGCAAGTTACAGCGGCTTCTAGGGTTGATGTGCCAGTATCGGGTTTATCAAGCACAACCGCTTCGAAGCTCGATGTTTCATTGGCTTTAAAAACGGCGGCTTGCCAACTGTCTGCAGGGTCTAAAACGATTACACCTGCAGTCCAGTTTTGTTTCCCGTTTAACTGGGCCGCTTTTAGTGTGAGCATGTGCACTGGGTCGATGTTATCGAACGTGCTATCAGCAAAGTCTGTGGTGTTGTCTACCATGATTAGGTTGCGCTCAGAGCCCGCAACGGTGCCGTACACAACAAACAGAAAGTGAAATTCAACGCCCGGAATAGGTCCGCGCATCATGTTTAGAATGTTAATAATGACGGTAGGCCATGCCATGTTTAGTTGCTCCTGTTTCGTTTCAGTTCGCGCTTGATAATCATTGCTGCCCGTTTGGGGCTGATGCCTATCAACCGGCGCTCTTTTCTATCGACTGCCCACTTACGAGCAGGCTGCTTGTTTTCCAAGTCGCTAATCAGTTTGGCGACCTCTGCCACCGTCATGTTTTGAGTAATAAACTTTAACGTCGGCTTTTTGCCTCGTTTCTGCCGTCCTTGAGGCGGTAGCCTAAAACCTAAATCGCGTAGCTCTTTCGCCTGTTCTCTCGTTGCCGGGTCTGTTTTCTTTGGCTCTTTGGCTTTCTTGGCCTGCTTGAATCTCTGCTGCAATCCGCTTTGTTCTGCTTCACCAGTATGGTGAGCCAACGCAACAGAACCTCGTCTTGATGGCCAACCAACAACCAGAGTCCGGTTACTGTCTTTTTGAAAATGCTTTAGCCGCTTGGTAAAACCCCTAAGCATTTTCTTTCGGCCTTTCTTACGCTTCGCCCAAGGAGTGCCGTCTGGGTCACGCTGCGCTCGAATGTTCTTTTTGGTCGTCTTGGTGATGTATTTTCCAAGCTCTTTCAGCACTCTAGATCTGGCTTTTTTATTAAGTTTTAGTAGCTCGAACTGCTCTTGAACTCGCAGGTAGCTACGCTTATCGGCCCGTATCTCAAGCATTCCGAATAACTACCTTTGATAGTCTTTCCGCTTGCCAAATATCATACTCTTCAATCTTCCAACGTTGACTATTCCAATAGATTGGTCCGCTTGGATCTGCCTTCACTTTGACAGGTTCTTCAAAAATGACTGAGATCAGCACTTCGGCGTTGCTCTCATCTTCTAGCACTATGTCGACGTCTGGGTCGTCTAGGTCTTCAATGCGGAAACGGCCTGAATCGTTATCCATCAACCAAGCTCCAACATTCGCGAACAACACCGCTGGGTCATATTCTTTAAAAGGAAACTTATCGAAGTAAAAGTCAGCAACATAACGTTGATAAAGCAGGTCGAAACCTTGCCCCATGTGCTTCGTTTCCAGTTTCAATTCCACCTTGCCCATTTCACATTCCATGCGCTTGGCTATCTTGTCGCCCACTACACTGGATAAAAATGCGTTTAAGTCTCGTAACTTGTAACCGGCTTGATACTGAGTATTCATCGCCGTTCCTTTCACAACAAAGCAGCCGACGAACGAGAAACACCCAGCATATTTCTAATCACTCGTTGGCTTTCTGCCATTAGGTCGTCACGTGTGTCTGTTGATCTATCAGCGAGGTGGTCACCTTTATCTTTGGTATGAACCGTTGCAATATCTGGAAGTAGATCAGCTTTAGCCCTCGAATTAACCGCAGATTCATACTGAATCACTAAGCGGTTTTTCCCATTTACAATGGGGGTTACAGGTACATCAGCTGCACTCCCATAACCTTGCTCTAGATACTGTGTCTTTAATTTTGCGAGAGCTCTGTTCACTTCTGCCATTGCATTCACTAAAGCAATCGTGATGCGATCAGGATCTTGCGCTGCTGGTATTCCCCTACGCTTTTCAAAATCACCGACGTTTAAGTTGGGCCAGAAACCATCATTAGTGATTTCCGTATCTTGATAACGCGCATCTGAAGAACCCGTAAACATGCTTAATCCCTTTTAAATAGGTGCGCCTCTAGCCACTGAGTCGACGGAATAAACAGGGTGATAAATCACTTATTCTTCCTCGTCAGCCGAGGCGCGACGGCTTAGGAGCTGTTAATTAGAGGTTGTCGCCACTCTCTAATGCTCGGATACGTTGGTCGATGTTATCGATCATGGTTCCAACACCAATAGCACTGTATTGCTCATGCGCATCTTCAAGGTGTGTACGGGCTTTCTGAAGCGTTTCAATATCACCGACAGAAGCCGCATGAGGCTTGCCTTCATCGTTACGAAGTAGATACAAACCTGCGAACTTCAACCATTTCGCCGTGGGCTTTTCGTTGATGCTCCACTCGTTGGTCACTTTCTCAAACACCAGGGAGAAATACGGTTCAATTGATTGGCCTTTACCCGCCATACGCTCCGACCAAGCCAACACTTCATCAGCGCAGAATGTGGCAAAGTCTCGCTTGAATCGCTCAGGAGTATCTAACCCGCGTTCGATAGCAATGTCACACCACTCAATGGCGGTTTCTAGATCTTCGATATCGAAGAGCCAAATTACCATTTGAGCAAATAACGGGTTATCAAACTGCTCGTCACCAGCAAGGTAAGCTTCAATCGCTTCACGGTATTTCGGGACCAAAACTTCACGCTTGTGGTTAACCTTTTCATCCGTTCGATTGAAGGTTTTAAGCACCTTCAAATCACTTTCGAGTTCAGCTAGAAGCAGGTGTAAACTGTTTGGGTTAGCGACAAACTGCTTCTCAGGTGTCGATTTCTTTTGCTGTTTTGCCAATGCTTCTTGGCGTAACTTAGCTAATGGACTTGCCATGATTCACCCTTACGCTGGTACTGGTTCAACAACAGTTACGTCTTCGATAGCTGCAAACTTGTTGTAGTTGCCCACGGCATAACCTTCTTGGCGAAGATATGACGTTTCGAAGCGCTTACGGTCTTCTTCATTGCGAGACTTACGCCACTGCGTACCCTTTTGAGTCAGGATCTGCAGGTTGGTTAAGTTCGTTACCCAAATCATATTTGGTGGGAAAAATGGCGGTGTATACACGGTTTTACCAGCAACGGTCTTAGCCAAGCTCTGCGCGGCTTTATGCTCAGTCGGTACTTCCGCTGATTCCAATAAGCGATGCTGCTCAGCAGCCACTAAGTTGCGGCCAATCAGTACGACTAAGTCAGGGTCACCTTGGTGAACCTCATGAATAGTTGTATTGATTAAATCATTCACTAGCGAATCGAGGTTTTTATACGCCCCTACAGTTACGCCTGTTGAATCTAGCTTGGCAGCAGGAAGGACTTGAGCTGGAGCCTTTTCTTTCGCTAACTGTAACCACCCCTTATTTACGTCTTGCCCCATAGGGTTAGCTTTGGGGTCAGTACTCTCACCCGCAATCGAAGTACCGTGGAAACCAATACGCAGCTTATCTAAGGCAAAATTACGCGTGATGGCGTTATTCATCAGCTTCATCCACTGACCTTTGCCACCCGAGTTCGCCCAGATTGTCATCGTAATCCAGTTGATATGAGCGCCTGAGTCCGTTTCGGTAAGCTCGTAGGTATTGCCGCTTTGGTCAAGAGAGCCCATGAATCGACCGTCTTTAACTCGACCTGTCAGTAAACCACTGTCACCCACATCGATCACTTGGCCTTTAATTTGGTCAACCGAGATATTCGAAATACGGTTTAAGAAAGAGTCAGATTCAACAATGGCTTGGCGAAGCTTCGTTTCCATCACAGGCGTGATGTTGAATTGCTTAGACGCATCTACAACACCGCCCGCTTTTGCTACGGCTTGGCAATATTCATCTAAAAATTGAGTCGATACTGCATTGAGCATTTACACGACCTCCACAGTTGATTCGCCGCCATTGCCTTCTTCACCTGGCTTTTGACCTGGCTTTTCTTGCTTTAGCTCTGCGAACTGGGTTTCAAGGTTTTGTACTTGCTCGGCTACAGGAGCAAGCTGCTTCTCTAATTCACTAGAAAACTGTTCTAAAGAGAACGTTTGAACTTCACCTTCAGGTGTAGGTTCGCTAGGTGTTTGCGCCTGCAGGTTAAACTCTTGCTTGAGTTCATCCTTTAGCTCACCTTTCATAATGCCGAACTGCTCTTTCATTGCAGCTTTGAATTGTTCTTCTGTCACTTCTTCTTCCTCTGGTTCAGGATCAGGTTGTGGCTCTGGTTGTTCATCACCAGAATTGAAAAAGGCATTACACAAGGCAAAGAATCGGTCTGTCTTTGAGTAACACTCATCAAGGCTGATTTCTTCCAGTTGGCTGCAACTCAGCTCTGTGGTTTGACCTTCTTGTCGCGAAAACTGAAGTAATGAAACACCAGACGACGCTGGGGAATCAGTCACGGCTAATCCCATCAGGTAGCACTTTCCTTGCCCTTTATAGTCTGGATTTGGTTCTATGGAGGTAAACAGCTTCTGCCCAAGCTTATTGGCTTCAAGTAGATATTGATTAGGTTCAAGTTTGGCAAACAAGCGCATTTTCCCATCCACTTCTTCAGCTTTAACCGCAAGCACTTTGCCCCAGTTACTTCCGTAACCAGCAAAGCGTTTGTGTTCAGGCCAAATCAAAGCGGTGTATTCACTCAAGGCATAATTTTCTGCAATCTGCATGAGCCATTCTCGGGTGATCTTACGACCATCAACCGTTGGCCCTTCTGTTGCTACAATTTTCCAATCACTGGTTTTTGCCATTTGAGTTTTTTACCTAGTATTAATTTGTCAGTTAGGTGTTTCTGGCATTCACAATACGCCTTTGATTTACCTGTTTCAGCCACTTCAATTCCGACCAATTCGGATACAGGACGTATCCGAATCCATCCGAATTTTGCTATGCAATTTAGGCCGTTACCTCGGCGTATGATTGGTTCATGGCATATTCTCCTGAAACACGACACGCGGCCCGTTCCCTTTATTTAAAGGCTTGGACGCCCAATGAAATCGCTTCCGAACTAGGTTTGAACAGCACCAGAATCATTTATCACTGGGCTGACAAATTTGGATGGCGTGATATGTTGCGCGAGCAAACGATTGATGAATCGATAGCGCGTAGAATTGAAACCCTGCTTGAACTGGAAAACCCAACCAAAGGCCAGCTCGACATGCTTGATAGGCTCATCAAGCACCACGTACAACTTAAAAAATTCCATGCTCAAGCTCAGCCAGTTGGAGAGAAACACTCACCCACTGAAACAGAACCTACGGCTAAAACTAACAGTAAAAGCTCTCGTTCTAGTAAGTCTGACGACAAGCAGAAAAAGAAGAGCAAAAAGAAGAACAACATTGCAGAGCTGACCAAAGAGAACTTCGCGACCTGGCATGAATCGCTCTTTGAATATCAACACACGATGCGTAACAACCTGCACCAACGTACTCGTAATATTCTTAAGTCCCGTCAGATTGGCGCCACCTATTACTTCAGTGGTGAAGCATTAGAAGATGCGATTTTGACTGGCGACAACCAGATCTTCTTGTCCGCTTCTCGTGCACAGGCAGAAGTTTTTAGAAGCTACATTATTGCGATTGGTGAAGAGTTCTTAGGTGTTGAATTGACGGGCAACCCGATCATTCTGTCTAACGGTGCCGAGCTACGCTTTCTATCGACCAACTCAAAAACCGCGCAAAGTTATCATGGCCACGTTTATGTGGATGAGTATTTCTGGATCCCGAAATTTGATGAACTCAACAAACTCGCGTCAGCCATGGCGACCCATAAGAACTGGCGTAAAACCTACTTCTCGACCCCTTCAGCTAAAACGCACCAGGCTTATACATTTTGGACCGGTGACCAATGGCGTAGAGGTCGTGATACTCGCGCCAATATTGAGTTTCCTACCTTTGACGAATATCGAAACGGCGGTCGACTTTGCCCGGATAAGCAGTGGCGTTACGTAGTCACGATTGAAGATGCAGCTGCAGGTGGTTGTGAGCTTTTTGATATTGATGAACTGCGCGACGAATACAGCAAAGACGATTTCGATAACCTGTTTATGTGTATTTTCGTTGATGGCGCCAGCTCCGTCTTCAAGTTCTCAGCCCTTGAAAAAGCCATGGTAGACATTAGTCGGTGGCAAGACTTCAAGCCCAATGACAAAGACCCCTTCGATCGCCGTGAAGTTTGGCTAGGGTACGACCCAAGCCGAACTCGAGACAATGCTTGTTTAGTTGTCGTAGCACCGCCCATTGTTGCCGTTGAAAAATTCAGAGTACTTGAAAAGCATTACTGGCGAGGGTTGAACTTTCAGTATCAGGCGCAGCAAGTCTCAAAGGTCTTTGAACGTTATAACGTGAGCTATTTGGGTATCGATACAACGGGCATTGGCGCGGGTGTCTATGACCTGATTAACAAGAAACACCCGCGTGAAACCGTGGCTATTCAATACAGCAATGAGAGTAAGAACCGGTTGGTGATGAAGATGATAGATGTGGTCGAAGCCAACCGCATTCAGTTTGATGCTGAGCACAAAGATATCGCCATGGCATTCATGGCCATCAAACGAGCGACCACCAATAGCGGTAACAACATGACCTTCAAAGCAGAGCGCAGCGAGTTAACCGGACATGCCGATGCATTCTGGGCGATTTCTCATGCCTGCATTAATGAACCGCTCGATCACTCTGAAAAACGTAAATCAACATGGCAGATGTAAATCAATGACTGAACAGACAACCGAAATAATCACGAAAGAATCCGCTAATGATGAAAGCTTGATGTTTAGCTTTGGTGAGCCGGAAATCATGGACCGTGATTTCACCAACTACGATTACAACGAGCTTTACTACAACGAAGACGGTGACTACTGGGAACCTCCTTTGGATAGAGCTGGGCTAAACAAACTCACTAGAGCCAACGCTTATCACGGTTCTATCTTAATGGCTCGCCGCAATATGATCTCAGGTCGTTACACCCAAGGCGGAATGCAAAAGCAACAAATGCAATCAGCCGTGCATGACTTCTTAGAATTTGGTGACACTGCCCTGCTTAAGCTGCGCAATTACTTTGGCAAAGTCATTGGGCTATGGCCTATTCCTACTATGTATTTACGCAAACGTAAGAATGGTAATTTTGCTTTCTTAGAGCGGGGCGACAAACAGAAGAGTTACAAGAAAGAAGACGTCATATTCATCAAACAATACGACCCAGTCCAGCAAGTTTACGGTGGACCAGATTACCTTGGTTGTGTTCAATCAGCTTTACTTAGTCAAGACTCAACCACGTTCCGCCGCCGCTACTATAAGAACGGTTTGCACATGGGCTTTATCTTCTACGCGACCGACCCGAACTTAAGTAAAGAAGATGAAGACGACCTAAAGCAGAAGATGGCTTCAAGCCGTGGCGTGGGTAACTTCCGTTCTATGTTCATCAATATTCCAAACGGCAATGAGAAAGGGATTCAACTCATACCCGTTGGCGACATTGCGACCAAAGATGAGTACGAGAAAATTAAGAACGTCACCGCACAAGAGGTGATCACCGGCCATCGCTTCCCTGTTGAACTGGCTGCTATCATTCCAAACGGTGGTACGCGTGGTGACCCTATT
This sequence comes from Vibrio syngnathi, assembly GCF_002119525.1. Classification (NCBI taxonomy): domain Bacteria; kingdom Pseudomonadati; phylum Pseudomonadota; class Gammaproteobacteria; order Vibrionales; family Vibrionaceae; genus Vibrio; species Vibrio syngnathi. The sequence goes on from NZ_CP017917.1 coordinate 1,168,461, forward strand.
AAATTTGATTACGTTTACTGCAAAAATGAAGTGATACCCGCTTGTGAAATGTTCATGGACGCAGTGAACCGCGACCCAGAAGTACCCAAACACCTGCATTTAACCTTCAATTTGAACAATGTTGCGGCCTAAGTAGCGTGACATTTTTCGCAATTTTGTTTTTCTCTTTAATTTGCGTTCAGCCCTTGTGCCATAAGGGCTGAACAACACCGAAAATGATCATCACAAAAAACAAACGATCATTAAAAAACTGACCTAAAACACAAAAACACAATACTTTCAACCACTTAACAAAACACATCAGATCAACACTGATCATCAGAATTTCAATTCCTTGCAATTTTTTGCATTCTTCGCAAATTTATTAGGCGCTCTGTAAGCCATTTTAAGCACGACTAACTTAATGCGATCCCCGTTATTCCTAAAGGGCTAGCGGCCTGTTGGATTCCCATCACGGCGGCAGAATTTCACTGAAATAGAATTGCGAAAAAATGAGATCAAAAACGTCGCAGGCGGGTAGGAGGAGTGCGTTTTCCGTGGGTTGGTTGTGCTTTCTGTGGGTTTGCAGGCATTTATTTCAAGCACAAAAAAACCACCGCGAGCGGTGGCTTAGCTTATAATGAAAATCTATCTAACTTCTTTTTCTTTTACTCGTTCAATCGTAAGCTGTTTTACACGGTTCTCAATGAAAACAAACACGTTACTTGAGAACATACCCACGATCACAGCGACCAATGCCATCAAATAAAAGTCATCACCTAATTTAAGAGCAGCTCCTTTAGCAACTCCTTGTGCCTCTAAATGTGGGGCTGCAATCATCAGTAGGATTTGGCTTTTTATACCAATCCACGAAAACATCGCCATCAATCCAGATGCTCCAATAGAGGCTACCGCTTTCTTAGCTGGAACATCTGACAACATAAGGCGAGAAAACGCCCCTAACATTCCAAATAAAAATGCGATAGATAATGTAACTCCCGCATTAAAAGCTAAATTCAATAACTTAAGTGTCTCTTCAGACAATATAAAAGCGCTTGCGTTACGAAATGCTATTAGGTTTAGCATCCAAACCATGAAAATAACAACCAAGACTAACAGAGATAGTCGGTTAAACGTTGACCTCTTATCAGCTTTCATCTGTCTGTTTTCTCTCTGAAGCACAGAGTTGTCTATAATTAGACCAGAAGTCTTCGAGTTCAATAAAGAGTTTTCATACTCCAAATCTTTAGATTCTTTTTCCGCCATTGATATTCCATATGCAACATTTTTATTTGCGCAGACAATACCAGAACAAGATCAAGTATTCCATCGGCTTTCGATTCAAAGCTAGAACTGTATAAATCATCACCATAATTTAGTACCATGGGCTTATCATTTAGATAGGTTTATGGTGTCATATGAGAGTTATTTGCCCTGAGTGTGGCGAGAAATCCCGCATACAAAAATCAAACCGTATTTCAGCGGGTTATAGCGATTTATATTGTAGTTGTAGTGACCCCGAATGCGGTCATTCCTTTGTGATGAACCTAACCTTCAGCCATACTCTTAGCCCTTCGGCTAAAACGACTTCTCAGTTAGCTTTTGAAATGGTTAAAGCCCTGGCACCCGATCAGCGCCAAGAACTAAAACAACAGCTATCAATCCTCTAAAGTTTAAATTCTGGGCTATCTCCACCATCAGCCATCTCAATTAGCTGCTTCATTGCGGCTAACTTTTCAGGCTTCAACTCTTCTCTTTGGTCTGCAACCAATAAACCCATCAAATAAATACCTACATCAGCTCTGCTTTCACCTTCAGTGCTGAGTGCTACAGCATCTATAATGAACTCCATCGCTTGTAAAAATATGTCCTGTTGTTTTAATGACATAGCTCTACTCCAAACCAAAAGACTGGATGAATATACAGTACTTTTGTAAATATTCATACAGTGTTTTTATGAAGCGAGATTCATCCCTCATTCTGATAACTAATCTAAGCTTCATACCAGCGGCCATTCAGCGATTTCAGAAAAGAACGACAAATTAGGCTGTTCATATTCATAGTCGTCATCTTCTCCAGTTAAAGGTTCAGGCTGTTTTACCTCGAATTCATCTAGCCAGCTTAAATCTGGCTTGGGTTGATACTCTTCAACAAGCTGGGCTGTGCGAACCGTGCCGCATGGGAGGTGCTCCGCAGGGCGGATTCTTATACTCGTTTCATCATCTATTCGAATTGAGCTACCTTGTTGCAGCGCGATTAGAGCTGAACTATCAATGTTTGGCGGTAACCCACCACCTACTGAGTAAGGTTCTAATAATCGCTTAAGCTGATCGCTGACCTGTACTTTCTGCGGTAGCGTACAGTTATTGACAGAACTCCGAGAGGAATCGGAGATTCCAGAAAGAGCAAGATCAAAAGCCCCCGCTTCAGCTTCATCGCTCTTTTCTGTTTTTGTTACTATCTGCCAGGTCTTAAGGCGTGTCTTTACCAACTCACCTGCAGCAACAAAGCCTTCTATCTTGCGAACGTCTTCGCCATGCGAAGAAGCAAACGGCAGCACTTCATAAGAGTTCGTGATCAACAAATCCTCACGCTTAACGAATGGCCCACCCTGCCCCATGATGTAGCCTTGCCAGTTACCGTGGTCGGCCGCTTTCATTGTTCCTGCGACATTCACTTGGTTTGTACTAGCTCTCGCCTCATAGTTCTCAGCAATCACAGCCACTAATTCAGCATTCGTCATGACATGCGCAGGCTTAAAGGGACCAACCAAACGGTACAAAGACATTAGGTAAATAGAAGCCAGTTCTTCACGTTCTTGCTTGAAAACGTATTCCATAAAGGCTTTCTTGTTTTGGCTAGCTAGGCGGCGTAGTTCACGGTAAGTAGTAACCGGCGCCCCACCAAAGAATTGAAATTGACGAATACCCCAACGGCTCTTCCAGGCGTTGACGTTTTTGGCCATAGCTTGCACAGATTGCCCTGTCTCTTTCGAAACCTCTTCACCCATGGCATAGCCATCAACATTTTTAGAAATGTACTTAGCGATGTAGCCTGTTGCTGTGCCTTTTTCTGGGTCGATGTACCCAAAGTCACAACGAGGCTGATAATTGAATGGGCCTTGAATAGATTGCTTCTTCGCTGCTCGCTTTGCGTTGCGATCGAAGAACGGGTAAAGCTCTTCTTTGTCTTCAACAACCGCATAGCGAATAAATACATCACGCACCTTGGCCACATGCTCAGGCTTAACCCAAATCAGCAAATGCCAGTGCGGAGTACCATCATGATGTGGCTCAGCAACGCGAATACCAAACCAACGAATTTCATCACGGCCTAACTTGGCACGAACGCGCTGCCAAACCTTATTCAAATAGGTTTGTGCTTCACGTGGGCTCGCGCCGTTCCAGTGTGGAATGAAGCCGCCTTTCTTATAGCTATTATGATATTTCGATGGTGTTGTCAGCGTTAAGAACAAACCTTGTAGGCCAAGTTCATTACCGATATCTTCACAGCCACGACAACGAACCATTAACTCATGGCGACGAATGGCAGGGTTCGACATGCTTTTCAACACCATGTCTTCCATTTCAACTTCTTCGCCAGTGGTCTCTTCTCTAAGTAGCTGGCCCTGAATGAAATCCCAGTTCTTCTTTTGCTGAACTTTATGTTCTTGAATGCAATCCCATGAAGCATAAGGTGACGCCTTCGCCGACACTTGCCCCATAGCAATAGCCAAGTGCTCGCGCATAATTTTGCGAATGCGCTTTAAGCGTCTAAACCACCACTTTTCACAACTCAACTTTGAGATAAACGACATGATATTTTCAGGCGTAATCTTCTTGTCATCGCTTGGCGTTTTTACCCCAAAGCTACGCACCAAAGAAACGCACTGCTTGTAGACCATTAGCGCTGCGATGTTCTCACCGTTCTCGGTTTCACATTCAATTGTCTGAGTCAGTACCGTTTGATAACGAATCAAGATAGACACAATTTTAAATGCCATCTGTCGAAGTTCATCTTCAACTAACTCGGCAATGATTTTGCTTCTAACAGGTTTCCGATTTTTCTCTGCCTGGTCGAAGTCGAAACTGGCTTGTTGGTCCGCTTGTTCAAAGTTGTTTTGCTGAGGCTTGCTATCATCATCGACAGCATCACTCAGCAAAGCAACCTTAGAAGTAGTAGGAAGTTGTTTGTATTGCTCTAACACCAACAGAACACGCCTATGCGCGGGTACCATTTTTTCACGAATGAAAGTGTTTGCGACAAAGCGGCCTTGCTTCTTAAAAATCGAAACATAGCGATTTGCGAAGTACTTAGTTAGGTAATGAGGGAGTTCGGCAAAGTGTTCAGAAAGCCATTCTCGATCTGCGGGGTTAACTTCATATAACTTGCGCTCAACAACAGAAAGGTTTTCAGGTTCACGCTCGAACACCTGGCGAGAAGACAGAACCAAGTTGTCTGGGATTGGGGTAACTACTTGTTCACCACCAACCCATTCAAGGAAGGCTTCATGTGATCGCTCTTGTTGCTGTTCATTAAATTCAATACTGCTGATATCAACATCTTGATACCACGAAATAAGGCGCTCACCAGAGGTTTGAACCTTCTGTTGCGAGCGCCTATTTTTCTTGGATGCATAGGTTGATTTCATTAACACTCATCCAAGAAATCTTCGGGGTTACGAGTGATCTTCAATTGAACCTGGATAGACTCATCACCAGATAGCAAAGTACCCAATAGCACTTCATTATCTGGGTGCTCACCTTCCAGCATTTCTACTAATAGAGTTTCAATATAATCAGGCGCTTCAGCCGCAACTTTCTGTGCTTCGCTCATAACGCAGCTAGCTCCTGTGTATCCATAACCATATGGCCACCGGTGTGGTTACCTTTGATAATCACACCGTTCAAAACGTGCTGGCAGTTGAACCGCTCGCAAGCCGTATCAATCGCAGGCTCTGGTGAGTCAAACTCACCCAACAACACGTTCTTTACTTCATTGGTTTCATCATGGCGAACAACGCCACCACCGCTATTCAGGGCAACTGCTACATAGCTCAGCATCAGCAAGCCTCCACAGTTGGGTAGCCATGTTCATCGGCCATATCACGCCACCACATTTGCATTTGAGTGGTTTGAGAAGTGGACTTATTACAAGCCGACACAAAGAACAGAGCACGAACGGCGCCTAAGGCTTGGTTTGCGATGTCTCGATCAGAAGCTGTGTTGTACACCACGATCCAAAAAGCCCACCAAGCGGTAATAAAATCTTCTAAACAAAGTCCCTGTTCAGTACCGTTCACATTCACAAGTAGTGCTCGCGTAGAGTCCAAGCTCAGCACATCGCCTTGGCTAGTTTCTGTGATATTGAAAACACGCATGAACTGTTCAATCTTACGAGTAGTAAACCCTTCTGAACGCAACGCGTGGTTCAAGTCTTTCTGATAAACAGAGATAGTGCTCATGCAGCCTCCTCCCCTAACTTTTTAAGTAGAGTCGTTGCCTCTGTAGCAAAATAGCGTGAGTCTTGAATCTGTCTTTCTAGATCAGCGGTTGTGAGTCCTGCCTCTCGAACCACGTCAATACCCGCTTCCATGCAGTCGGCAGCTTCAACTAAACGATCTCGTAAATGCCCCATCAAAATCACACTGTTTAAATGAGATGAATTTGAAAGAGAAAGAACGCATACCTCTTTGCTTAAACCAAACTTACCGCCTCGCAGTACGTGCGTAATTTCATGAACCAGGGAAGCCCCCGTTTTATGGCCTTCGCTGTCTACTTCATGCTGTATCAACACATCGTTGGCTTGATAGTTACGATCATTGACTCGAATTTCAGCCGTTTTACGGCCTAAACGAACCTCGTTGAAAAACTCTGATTGGGTTTTTACTTCATGTAATTTCATGCTTACGCCCCCACTGCCGATAAACAGAACTGCTCGAATTGATATAACGCTTCATCATCAAAATGGCCTAAGTCACGGAGGCCAAGCATTTCAAGAAACAGGTGGCGGTTACTCATATCCAAGTTCGCCCAATGGTGAAGCTGTGAAACTTGTTCAATCGAACCGTTGCGGTACCAGCTTGGAAATGAATAGCCAAAGAACACACGAGCTCGATCGCTTTCCATTGCTTCTTTGATATCGGCCAAAACGTCTTCTTGTGGGCGGTGGGTTGCGACCAGTTCTTGCTTCTTCGCGATAGCATCGAGCTGAATCAAAACTTGGTGTTGCTGCTCTTGATTGCTTGAATTAAAGCGCTCTGCGATTTGGTTAAAAGACTGACTAAATAGGTGTTCTTCAATATTACTCATCATCATTTCCTCAAATTTTGGATATAAAAAACCCTCCCTCTTTAAATCAAAGAGGGATAAAAGGTGTAGGCATAATGCCTAGTGGTTAGGTTGGCTTGGGTGTAACTGAGTTATGACCAGCGCGAAAGTACATCCTGCGCGTTGGCATCAATTCGGTTAATTTCCCGTGAAAGGCGCATTTGTTCAGCGCGGCAATCACTCTTGGAAAACTGAGCTTGTAACTCTTCACGTCTTGAACGAAGTGGCTTTAGTTGGCGCTCGCCAAGTTCTCTTCGCGTGCGCTGTAATGCAGAAAGGCCACGTTCTTTTTGCTCACGGTTCAAAGACCAACAAGGCAAATCAGGGCATGGGTTTTCTAGCGGTGGGACATCTAGGTTTGAATGTTCGACTGTTGCAACTGACATACTATTTTCCTCTAACTTAAACCAGGAATAGCCGAACCATTAGCGACCAAATCCACACTCATAGCTAAGAATGGGGAAACGCCTTTTGTGCGGCTTTCTATATCGTTGATAAGAAGCACAAGGTTGCTAATACCCGCTTGTGCCTTTTGAATAATGACGTGTTTGTTAGTGCGACTAAGGCGATCATTTCCCGCATGCTCTAAAGCCATGCGAGACAAGTCACCAGAGTGCATCGCGTTTTCTAATGCGCGCTTAATGAAAGTTTCTTCACTCGCATCATTGGGGATTTGTGCGGTCACCACACCGAGGCCAAGCAAAAGGCTATTAAGAATGGTGAAGTTGCCACTCGCCTTGGTGATCATCACAAGTTCTACACTGGTAAGGATGTGCGGCTGCTCTGGGTTAAGCTTGTTACGCAGCATTGTGGCATTCATATCCACGGCCTTTGCTAACTTGGTCATGTTCTCCGAGTTCGCAAATGCACAACACGCTTCGTTAAATGCCTTTTGTTTAGAGCCACGGAATTCGCACATTGAGTCAATTTCGTTCATAACCAATACTCAATTGAAGACAAACGGGACGAAAACGAAGCCCCAACCAAGAACATTAAGCCATAGCGGACAATACTCTTTGGTTGGAATTAGGGAAGATAAACGCATGACGGCCTACCCTAACTTTTCCATAGCTTCACGAGTCGCCATTTCAACTAAGGCGATCATGTTGATGAGAGGGGTTTCTTTACCTTTTGCTTTCTTTTTAATAGGTAAGCGACCATCAGCTACCCAATCCATGATGGTGCGTTTAGGCATTCCAGAGAACTGAGAGTATTGGTCATACGTCATGAAAGGCGTATTTAGGACTACTTGATATGAGAGCATAGTGATATCCTGTTATGTTATTGAATGTGTTGTACCGGACTAGCGAGTTGCACCTCGCGGTTAACCGTTGAGTGAAAATGTAGACTTTTTATGAGTGAATATCAAGAACAAATACCCTCTTTTGAGTACATTGGCGGTAGAGATGTAACAGAAAAGATGAAGCTCGTCACAAAAACAAGTGACTTCAAGTCGCTTGGTGAGTGCTTAGGTGTGTCAAAAGGCACGATATCGACTTGGCATCAGAGAGGATTGACCCCTTACGAAGTGATTGTGAGACTTCATTTGAGGACTGGAGCTTCTATCAAATATCTAGCCTTGGGAGAAGGTGAACCGTTTGATGACAAGAAAACCCATACATCCAAGAAAAACGAAGTAAAAAGACTCTTCGATGTTGATCTCTTTTCACTTTCAAACGGCAAGCTTGTTGGCAATGAAACGCTAGCTTTTGATAAAAGCTACTTAGACAAACTTGGGGTTCTGAATGTAATGGGCATCGAGCACGATGGGACTACATTCATTATCGATAAAGAAATTCACCAAGCAGTAAGCGGCACATACTTAGTAGATATGGACGGCCTACTATCGCTAAACGACATTCAGCGTTTGCCAGGCAAGAAGCTAGCGATCAGCTTTAACGGCTCGACTCTAACAGTCGAAGAAGATGAAGTGAGGGTTGTGGGTAGAGTTGCGTTGGTTATGGAGAAAAAGTAATTGGGTACACCGGAAAGAAATAACAGTCACGTGACGGGAGACGTTGGTGAACAAAGCGCAGCTTTACAATTTACTAAATGGGGTTGGACTTCTGAAAAAATCACCTGTGACTATGGTGAAGATTTATCTTGTAGCATATTCACTAACAAGAAAAAGACTCCTCTCTACTTCCGAGCACAAGTAAAATCTTTTTACTCAAAAACAGGGCAAGTGAGCCAACTATGTTCGGGAGAATTTAGTGTTCCAATAAAGTCCTCGACTTGTCTGTCATGGGCGCAAAGCTTTTTCCCTGTTATTTTAATTGTATATGACGAATATAACGATCAACTCTATTGGTCCGATGTAACACAAACAGTAAGAGCTAAGTCATTACAACTAAAAGGAGAAAGCATTTCTCTCCGAGTTAAGCCTACTCTACTCAAAAATAGCAAAACTGAACTTGAATCCTCCATAGCAGCTTTTTATTCGCAAATGTTAATGTTGAATCAGCCTGAATTTAGATGTGATTTAATTCCTGTTTTAATGCCTGAATATAGAGCTTTGAAAACATTGGGAATAAATGGGATTGGAGAATTACTCCCACCGGAAAACATGTCGGTAACGCCTTTCGGTTTAAGGTCATATCAGGATTTACCCGGTTGGTTGAGCACTATTTCATCACTATATCCGGACTCAATAGAGGTTTTTAAAGTAAGATCTAGTACTCAAAGCTTAGATTATTTTTTTAAAGAGTTAGAGTGTTTGATTGAATCCTTAAAAGTCTCTCATGATCCTGAACATTGGATATCTTTCATTGTTTCCCCGGTGTTGCTAACAGATGCGAATTCTGATGATTTTGCTTACCATAACATTTGGAGCAAGACCTTAACTGACTGGTCATGTTATAGCCTTTTTCACGAGAAGAGTTTTAACGACTATGACTTCGCTTTTTCGGTCCCGAGTAGTTTTAGTCGACAGATAGCAAGAAGATCTAGGAGTGTTCAAGGCTATTTTTATATATCGCCATCAAAAAAGTCAGCGGTACAAACATACGCACTTTGTAATCCCCCATATTCAGTTATTCAACATAGTGATAAATTTAGCTCTCTAGTTAAAAAGAGTTTTGCTCCATGGCAATGTTTAGAGCATGAAATCCAATCAATCGAAATTATGCTAAAAGAGTTAAGTTTAGTGTTCAAAATCTTAGATACAAATGATGATTTGATGAGTGGTTATATTTGTGAACCTCAATTCAACCCAGAAGCCGGCGGTATGTTCTTGCCAACAAGCTGGGAAGAGTATGATGTAGCCAGCGTTAAGGAACGGATTTCGTCATATTCAGGCCCGATAATCGGAGAACCAGGTACACAAGCAATCGAACAATCAGTCCTGACGAATTTCCAGCTGAACTCGAATGAGTCAAAACTGCCTCTATTAAGCATGCCTACCGATCATACTTTAGGCCTTCCACTCATTCATTCAGAAAGACAACTACTAATACAATTTTATTTTAACGAAAGTTCGGCATTTTCTAGTAAAGACCATTCATCGATAATAAGTCATCTAGTCAAGAAAACTCTGTTAAAGCCGATTTTTTTTGAAGTATATATAACTGAATCAGAGTTATGTGAAAGAACGTCAGAGCTTTGTATTTGTTTTAAACCCAACTTTGATCTTTCAACGGAAGATTTTTTAGCCAACAATGAGAGTAATATAACGGGAATAGTCCATAATTACCTAGTAGAGCTTAATTGTAATGTTTTAGCCCCTGAAGAATTTCTAAGTCTTAATGGAGAGATATACTTTGAAGGCAGTTCACCTTGGGGCAACTGAATTAGTAAATATTTATATTTAATAAAAAGCCCTGATATACAGGGCTTAAAAATTAATAAACAAAAACTATTCTAGATATCCAGTTCTAAATTTATCGACTAATTCATCAACTTTGGTTTGTTCTAAAAGAACACCATCATAATGGTTAGCTATTTCAACTAACTGTTCGTATGTTGGATACCTTAAGGTTCGTAAATCCGTAGCATTTACTTGAGTATGCCCGTTCATTTGCCTAAAGTATTGGTCTACTAAAGTACTGTTTAAAAATATCCATAATCCTTTCGCCAAACCTTCGTCTAACGGCATATTATTGGAATGAAAGTAGTTTGTCTTATTTTCGAACCCGACAACTGATACATCTGCAATATCAGCTGTATATATAGAAGCTGCGATCCTGCGCTTTTCCTCTTTCGCCGTTAACCTTCTGGTAAGCACATACGTACCATTAGGTACCACTAATTTTTCAGTGCTTTCATTGTTAAGCAAAGAGTTAGGCTTCTTAGAACCTTCGATAGGCCATTGAACCCCGCCATTTTGTAAATGCTGTGGGAATATCAAAGGCACTGAATGATCACATGTATCTTGCACCAAATTCTCACGAGTTCGAAAATCCACTACTCGCCCAGTACTTGCTTGAATACCCAAATCTTCTAAAGAACATGGTAATCCACCTGCAGCATGTGCAACTTTTTGTTCTTCTTCATTAGTGATTATATGAATAAATCGGTCTGGGTTATTCAGACTTACAACATCAGAAAACGGAACTTCAAATACCTCTGGATTCGGATCTTCAGCACATGAGCTTGATGCAACCTGTACCGTTTCAACTTGTTGTGCACCTTTCTTAAGGTGGAATATCACGTTCTCTTGAAGCACTTTGTCTGTTTTAAATGCAGATTTACGACTGTTAAATACATGTATCTTATTTAAAGAGCATTCATCAAGAATAAGCTTTCTGAAGTCATTGAAGTATGGCCCGTTACAAAAGCTTCTAGGAGTAATAGCAACAAGCTCTCCTCCATCCTCAAGTAACTTAACAGCTAATCCAACAAAAGCTGAATAGAGGTTACCCGTTTCAAATTTAACCTTTTTTATCTCAGCACGTTCTGGACCTTTGGCTGAAATTTTTAAATATGGAGGATTAAGTATCGCTTTATTGAAAGAAGGAGCAAACTCAACTTTAGTCAGCTCCTCTACAGCTAGTTTGATGAAGTCTTCTCGAATGACATTAGGACTCCAGTCCACATTAAATTCATTTAACAACTCTCCACATAGCTCAAGAGTTTCACCTAAATGTGATGCCATAACATCATCAATTTCATAGGCTGTTGCAGAGATTGAGTTAGCAGAGGCAGCGGCTTTAGCTACAAAAGCGGCGGTCAAGGATCCAACACCAGCTCCGGCATCTAATAGGCGAATATCACCAGACATATCGTCGAACATACTCGCAAGCAAGTTAGATACAGATGAAGAAGACATAAACTGACCTAACTTTCCTCGAAGGCTCTCATCCAAAAGAGAATTAGCTCTTTCTCGAATCCCATTTACTTCCATGTTGATGTCGTTCGGTATAGCCATAGATACTTCGCTCATATATTGTTCATTTGTACAGTAGTTCTCTTGATTAGAGTATGTCAGAAGTCACCTATTTGATAAAGCCATAACGAATGATAGGATGTAGTAAAGCGCACTAAAGCGTTACATAACGTTGTTAAGGCTATGGAAATAATGAAAAAAAATGACAAGATCACGTTTATAAGAGACGTTCTATCACGTTTAGGATTACCCGAAGCACAGCAAAATGACCGTTCCTGCCTAACTCTAGTCGCCCTTGCTGGATTAGGCGTCAATTCAAGCTACACAGATACGTCAGCAGAGCTAGTTACGACTCGAAATATAATGGATTTCATTCGAGATGAATATGAAGTCGAGTATGCAGCAAATACTCGCGAAACCATTAGAAGGCAAACTCTGCATCAAATGGAACAAGCCGGACTACTCGAACGTAACCGAGATGACCCTGCTCGTGCGACTAATTCGCCAAAAAATAATTACTCGCTAAATGCCCCTATTGTCCAAATTCTATCGGAAGGGCCAACAGGCGACTGGCAAACTCTCGTAGATCACTTTCACACCGTAGTACCAAAGCTAACTGAACAATACGAAAAGAAAATCAATAAACACAAGATTCCTATATCTCTTCCTGACGGGAAGACCATCGAGTTATCACCAGGCGCCCACAACCAACTCCACGCAGATATAATTCATGAATTCTGCCCTATTTTTGTTGGAGCCGGATGCAAAGTTTTATATATCGGTGATACCGCAAGTAGTCGTGGAAAAGAAGGTGGGAAATTACTTCACCTAGACACTGAATACCTGACCTCTATCGGTGTACCTCCAATGTCACATGAGAAGCTTCCTGATGTGGTCGTATACGATGATAAGCGCCAGTGGCTATTTCTTATAGAAGCCGTAACAAGCCATGGCCCGGTGAGCCCAAAGCGTTGGAAAGAGCTCGAAGATATGCTTTCAGAATGTAAAGTTGGTCGTGTTTATGTAACCGCTTTCCCCGACCGAAAGGAATTTAGAAAAAATGCTGCTGATATTGCATGGGAAACCGAAGTTTGGATTGCAGACAACCCTGACCACATGATCCATTTCAATGGCGATCGTTTCCTTGGGCCACATGACACAACGAAGGGCTGAAGTATGCCAAGTGAGATTAACCAATTTGGTTGGGTAATTCTCGACGTTCCTGAGGGGGCAGAAAGACTGGCTATCCAAATTCGACAAGAGCGCGACAAAATGTATGGAAACATATATGCCGAACGAGAAACCGACGAGCGCTGGGTCGGCGACCTAGGAGAAATTGTTTTTAAATCTTTTTTAAAAGACCGCAAAGTACCTAAAACGCAATTTGAGTGGATTCAAGAAGATGCTGCTGGGCGAGCTGACTTTATAATGATGGACAGCTCCAAACTTGATGTAAAGACAGTAAAACGAAAAGTGCCAGTTCGCTCCGACTACACAGCTCAAATTACAGCCCAACACATTGAAGAAGATGTTGAGCATTATTTTTTCATGTCTTACCAAAACAATGAAAAAAAAATGACTTTAATCGGTGGTATTTCAAAGGCTGAGTTTAAGAAACATGCCATCTATTATGGTGAAGGGGCACAAGTACATAACAACTATACAATCAGAGCAGGCCACGAAATATATAATATTAATGTGACAAAGCTTATTCCTCCGGATAGATGGTTAGAACAATTTACTAAATAAGAGCTCTAGAGCAAGTTTGAATATCAAAATAATCCAAAGACGTTGTTTTTTCCATCTTGCTCTAGGCCTTTAATTTGATGGTGCTTAGGCTCCCCACCAAACAATAAAATGTACAACTTCCGGTCTTGATACGTCCCCACTACATAGTGGTCTTTTTGTATCACGTATTCGATAGTTTCGGCTTCCTCATCGGTACACAGATACTTAATATCGACCAGCTTCACCCACTTCAAGCCGATTACATTTTCAGCTTCTATAAACCCACCAAATGGAGCCGTAAAGCGATTGCCTAGCTTCAATAGCGCATCAATCACCCCTTGGTTCTTCTTACTTTCCCCAATTGGACCATCACTGTTGATTTTGAAATGACTGTAGCCAGCAGTCACATGAATTGATTGATACATAACAAAAACCTATTAGCTTTCTTAGCACTTTGAGAAAGGTCTCTAACCTGTGCTTTTTGTCCGATATAAAACATTGTTCTCCGTTTTAGCTCGACTTATACTGTTTTTATATACAGTTATTTTAGGCTTTATTATGTCTATCCGCAATTTAAAAGATGGCTCTACCAAACCTTGGATCTGCGAATGTTACCCAAATGGGCGAGCGGGAAAGCGTGTTCGTAAGAAGTTTGCGACTAAAGGCGAAGCCAAGGCCTTTGAGCTTCACACAATGAAAGAGATTGACGATAAGCCCTGGATGGGTGACAAGCCGGATCATCGCAGGCTTTCTCAACTTATTGAGCTTTGGTACTCCCACTATGGTGCAACCCTTGCAAATGGCAGTGTCATTCATAGTAAGTTTCTAAGAATGGCTAACGCGATGGGTAACCCTGTAGCGACTGTTTTCGTTGCAAAAACATACTCTGAATTCAGAAGTAACCGAATGAGTGGGCAAATTAGCTTTGTTGATGCTCGCTGGCAAAAAGGGGCACCTAGTATCGCAACGCTAAATTCAGAACTCGCGCGCTTCAAGGCTATGTTTGCTAAGTTGAAGGAAATTGGAGAGTGGAAAGGACCGAATCCTTTAGAAGAAGTTAAGCCATTTAAAGATCACGAACGTACCATGTCTTTCCTTCATAAAGAGCACATTATTTTATTGCTTGAACACGTGTCTAAACACAACCGAACAGACATGCAGAGAATAGTGAAGCTATGCCTTGCCACTGGGGCTCGCTGGAATGAAGCAGCTCAGCTGAAAGGCTCTCAGTTAAGCAAATATAAAGTTACCTTCACCAACACCAAGACTAAGAAGAATCGCTCTGTACCCATCTCTGAAGAGCTTTATAACGAGATATACAAACCAACCTCAGGGAAGCTATTTGAAGAGTGCTATACACCTTTCTGCTACATATTGAAGAATAAACTGGGCATCACCCTGCCCTCAGGGCAAGCCTCCCATGTTTTGCGTCATTCGTTCGCAAGTCACTTCATGATGAATGGCGGCAATATTTTAGTGCTAAGGGATATTCTAGGCCACGCCGATATCAGCATGACAATGCGCTATGCCCACTTCGCACCTGATCACCTTTCTGAAGCAATTATCCATAACCCTCTTTCTAACCTGTAACCTGTCGCCACAAAATTTTTTGCTCGGCTGTCGCCACTTTGTCGCCACTTGCCAAATTTCAGGTAAAAAAAGAGCCACTCTAAAGTGGCTCAGTTCTTAAAAATTTAAACAATCGTTTTAAACGTTACTCTTTACCGAATACGTTGTTCTCTTGCTCTTGTACACGGATGAAAGTCGTACGCTTAGTTAGCTCTTTAAGCTTTGCTGCACCTACGTATGTACAAGTTGAACGTACACCACCAAGGATGTCAGAAATTGTGTTGTGAACTGAACCACGGTATGGAAGTAAAACAGTTTTACCTTCCGCAGCACGGTACTTAGCAACACCACCTGAGTGCTTGTCCATCGCCGACTGTGAAGACATGCCGTAAAATTTCATGTATTGCTTACCGTCTTGCTCTACTACTTCACCGCCTGACTCAGAGTGACCAGCTAGCATGCCGCCTAGCATTACGAAATCAGCACCGCCGCCGAACGCTTTAGATACGTCACCCGCACATGAACAGCCACCGTCACCGATGATCATGCCGCCAAGGCCGTGTGCTGCGTCGCCACACTCAATGATTGCAGAAAGTTGAGGGTAACCTACGCCTGTTTTAACACGTGTAGTACAAACAGAACCAGGGCCGATACCAACCTTAACGATGTCTGCGCCAGCTAGGATTAGCTCTTCAACCATGTCACCTGTTACAACGTTACCCGCAGAGATAACTTTAGTCGGGAATTCAGCACGTACTTTCTGTACGAACTCAACAAGGTGCTCTGAGTAGCCGTTAGCGATATCGATACAGATGAATACAAACTCTTCGCTAAGAGCCATGATCTTCTTAACTTTCTCGAACTCAGCTTCAGATGTACCCGTTGATACAAATACGTTGTTCAGTGTTTTCTTGTCTGCTGTTTTAGCGAACTCAGCCCACTGCTCTACTGTGTAGTGCTTGTGTACTGCAGTCATAACACCGTGCTCTGCTAGAGCAGCTGCCATTTCAAAGCTTGCTACCGAATCCATGTTCGCTGCAATTACTGGAGTACCAGACCATTGACGACCGCTATGCTTGAATGTAAAATCGCGGGTTAATTCAACTTGAGAACGGCTTTTAAGGGTAGAACGCTTCGGACGGAAGAGTACATCTTTGAAACCTAACTTAAGTTCTTGTTCGATACGCATGGTGTTTTCCTTGATTCATAAAATTATGTGTCTCTCGCGAAATGCGTAGTAAAACCGTTGGCAGACGAGTTTACTTTTCTTCGGACACAAAAAAACCGGAGCGTTGGCAGACGCTCCGGTTTTCAGCATTATAGGTCGTGATTTAGTAACAGCAAGTCTGATATTTCACTTTTTTTTGTGCTATCCTCTCAAAGATTCCATACCTGCTTCAAACCCCTCAGCTTTACTTTTCCACTAAATTCTTATTAATTAATAACTTAGCGAACTATTCACGCAAACGCTGTCGGTTTATTGCGCAATCGTTTTCCTCCCTATCTCACTCAATATCACCCTCATTAAGCAATAATGTGAAGAAAGTGCCTCGAAATCACATAAAAATCACACTTTTCTCCAACAAAAAAATGTCTTTTTTCTTAAATAAATTCGATTATTTTCCAATTTTTATCTGTTTTCGACCAAACTGGCCAATTTGGTGACGTTTTTGTTTTGCCGTCACTTGGAAAAGTAGAGTGAAAACGACTCAATCTAGAGGCCAATACTCACTTGGGTTTGATAATTCAGCCCTCGCACTCCACTAAATGAAGCTTTCAAACTCAAACTTTATAAATCCACTTTCTATTCACCCGTAGCATTGCCGCGCCGAAAGCACATTTCGTGGCTTCCCTTTCGTTCATGTAACCTGGAACATTCAGTAAAGCGCATAGAAAAAGAAGATTGATTGACGTGAAAATCTAGGGGAAAGATTAGATTTGAAGAATAAAAAGCAAAAAAAAATGGCTAAGGTAATTAACCTTAGCCATTTTTATTCGATGTTTTGAATTGTTCTTTACAAGCTATTGAGTATCGAATTAAGACAGGTGTTAATTCTTTTGAGCGCTTAACGCTTCTGCAGTCGCATCTTGAATCGACAAGAACAATGACGTGATTTGTCCAGTAGGCGAACGCATCGGGTTTAGCGTCACGTTCTGGTACATGAAATCAGCTTGTTGAGTGACAGGGCGAACATTGCGGCACTTGAACAAGTAAGGTCTTTGTGGCCATGTAATAAAGCTGCGACAACCTAAATCATAGACTGGCTTGGTTTTCAGCCTAAACCACTCCTCTGGGATTTCAGGGAATAATTCAAAGATCGACTTACCGATAGCATCATGTGATTGCTTACCGCTATGGTGAGTCATGAAGCCATTCCAAACTTGCACCTCAAAATCGCGATTAATAACCACCAGCCCCATGTCGACGTTCTGAACCATGTCCACCATCCAGTGGAACTGTTCAAATTCAGCAGGAAGATTCAACATATTAAAACTCCTCCATTAGGTAGGCCAATTTATTATCTAGAAGTGGCAAAGATTCATCAACAAACATGAATAGAAGGTCACAACGGATTGAAGTGCCGTCTATGTTATAGCTGACTTCGAAAGTCATCGTTTTCTTGAATGAGCCGCCGGTATTTTCGATAACGGAATCGATTGAGATGTGTTGACCAAGCAACACAGGAGAGCTCTGGAAGAAACGAACTTCTGACTGCTCACCTAACCCATTCAGGAATGAACCCACAAGGATGTTAGATACATCCATCAACAGCTCTAACTCTTCTAACTGTTCGCTTTCTGTTGGCACCTTCATGAGCTTTTTAAGATCGCTCACACTGGAATCACTCAACAAGACTAACGCTTCGCCTGCAATGCCTTCTCCGCTAAAGCCTTGGCAAACACCCGACACTTGGTCGTTGTCTGCTAAGTCGCGAAGTGCCATGTGCAATTCACTCACTTCCAAAATATTCACGTTCGGTAGTGGTAAATGGACAAATACATCAAAGTGGCGCGCCAATGCATCGGCAGCACGGCCGATTGCTACGTTCGCCACTTCCATGTAGATATCACGTCTGCGTAGTATTGGGAGATCTAAAGCGGTAGGGGTAACCACCTGAGGCTGCGTTGGCGGCTCAACAAGTTCACGTAAAATGCCTTTTAACGCTTCTTTATCGATCGGTTTTTGTAAAAACGCTTTAGCACCAAGGTCCATGACCCTCTGCTGCGCTTTTGGCTGGATGTCACCGGAAACAACGACAACAGGTGTGTTATCACCTAAGCGTTGCATCTCTTCCAATGTGCCATAGCCATCTAGCTCTGGCATGGTCAAGTCGAGGAACATCAGTTTAAACTGGTTTTGAGCTAACTCTTCAAGTGCATTAAGCCCATGAACAGCAAAAGTTATATCTGCATTTAGAGAACTAGGCAATGATCGAGCCATCTGCTTCCTTGCTAATGCAGAATCATCACATATAAGAACTGGGAACGACATAAATGCACCACCGACAAATTAAAGCTAATTTCGAGGAGTGTAACAGATCATTATCGTATCAGGTACGGGGTGAATGAATTTATATGTAGATTATTAGTCAGATTGATGGGAAAAGCGGATATTCGATTATCTCTGATTATTCTTTATGAAAAACAATATGCTACAGAGATAGTAACAGGCCTTTTTATAAAGTAATTGCACTATTTCATGAAATGACTGCGATAATTTATAGAATAACAGCCTTAATAAGTAGCCTATTAAGGCTCGACTTGCCGATTCACGCAACAGCCATAGATGTTTGAACGCCTATTCGTGTTGATCGCCTACTACGCGTTTATCAGGTTGACGTTTTATCCGTTTTACATAGTGAGTACAAGGGAGCTAAAACTGATATGTAGGCCATAGAATCAGTAATGCGAAACGAATAACCACAGCAAACACCAGTAAAGCGATGCCCAGACGGTACCATTTGTATTCCGCAATATTCATTGGGATACGCTTATAAAACATCGTAATCACGCCTTTCCAATCACTACTGCGTCTTCCGTACTGCATCATGCTCGTCAAAACAAACAGAGCGCCAAGTACTAGCATTCCTTTCTCTGCCCAAAACAATCCAACTTCCATTTGTATTTTCCTTGATAAAACGGTGAGCGACTTAAATCATTCTAGCCACCTTTACGCTCGGTTTCTGTAAGACCAAGGTCTAAATTACGAAGTACGCAATTCAGGGCTTTTAGCTGATAGCTGATAGCGCATTGTCGGTAATTAGAAACTGGTAATTGGTAACTGGTAACTGGTAATTGGTAATTGATAGTTCTCGGTCAGCAGTACAAAGTTTATCGTTCAAGGTTCCATGGTAAAGGCGAGCATCACAAGCAGATCACGAATAAGCATGAGTCGAGAGATCCGGAGACTGACTGTTCTTTTGAATGACACGCATCAGCTGGATAAGCAGCAGAATACCTGTCACACCTAAACCAACACCGATTCCGCCCCAGATCCCTGCCAATTCAAACTTAGACATCAAATACCAAGCCGCTGGCAAACCAAATACCCAGTAACCAATGGCTGTCATTACGGTTGGCATTGAGACAATCTTCATCCCTCTCAACAGGTTAATCGCCAATAACTGCCAAGCGTCTACAATAAAGCACAACGCAACCACCCAAATAGCAGAGGCCAATAGCGAAGTCATTGCGCCCGTACCATCGTCTAACTTGAAGATAGACGCGATCATTTCTGGCCAGATGATGAACACGGCAGACAAGGCGACACTCAACACAGACACCAAGATAAAGCTTAGAATCGAGGTTCTTTTGATGCCTTCGTAGTGACCCGCACCGAAATCACGGCCAACCAAAATCGCCGCAGCTTGTGAGAAGCCGAAATTGAAGTTCCAAGTAAAGCTTAAGCATTGCAGTAGGATTTGGTGCAGTGCTAGAGAAGCAATACTGATCGTCCCCGCCATCAGAGTTCCGCCGTATATCAAGCCATGTTCAAGTAATGCAGCGAGCCCAATAGGCAAACCCATCATCAATAAAGGGCTCATTAATTTGATTGAATACTCTTCTGTGTTTAACCAAGGGGCGAACTGCTTAAACTCGTCACGCTTAAATACCCAAACCGTGTATCCAACCATCACGATAAAGGCCGCGATAGCCGTACCTAGCCCTAAACCGGTTAAACCCATGTCTAATTGGAAAGTTAAGAAGTAGCTCACTGGCACATTCAGAATTACCGTGATAATAGACATCACCAGAATAGAGCGCACATTACCGAAGGCACTGGTTAATCCACGCAGTACCAACAAAATAAGCGAAGGCAGCATCACCCATTTCAAGGCATGCACATAT
The DNA here is from genome assembly GCF_002119525.1 of Vibrio syngnathi. NCBI lineage: Bacteria > Pseudomonadati > Pseudomonadota > Gammaproteobacteria > Vibrionales > Vibrionaceae > Vibrio > Vibrio syngnathi. Next base: position 1,188,738 of record NZ_CP017917.1, read on the forward strand.
TCCATTGCTAAAGTAATCACTTCTTGGGGCTGTTTTGCTGCCTCTAATACCAACGGAGCAAACCAAAAGCTGGCCATTAAGGTCACACTCAACACAAATGCCAACATGGTGGCACCTTTAACGGCTAATCTAATTTGTGTGTTACCAAACTCAGGGCGAGCCACTCGCTGACCGTAAGCGATCGCAATCAAGTTCGCGACACAACCCACGGTGCTGCTCGCAATAATAAAGATGAAAAAGTAGATAGAGGCGCCTAGGCCACCAGCCGCAAGGGCTGACACACTGATACGCGACATCATCCAAACATCAGTAAGGACTAACGCCATGGAGATCAGCTGTGAAATGATCAAAGGGAATGCAAGAGTGAGTATTTTTTTCATGAGCGCCTCAGGTAATTTCGCCCAAAATACGATCGATGAGGCTGGCGTTCAATTGATAAATTTGCGACTCTAACATTCCATAAACTCATGCGAACGAATTATGACCCCATATCCTAGCTTGCCATCATCCCATAATGGCTTAAAAGCCTTCGAAGCTGCTGCAAGGCTGATGAGCTTTACGCTGGCCGCCGATGAGCTGCATGTGACACAAAGTGCGATCAGCCGTCAGATTAAACAGCTTGAAGATGAGTTAAACGCATCATTGGTTATTCGTAAGCATCGAGCGATTGAATTAACAGAACAAGGTCACGATTTGTATGTAGCTTTACGTGAAAGCTATGCCAATATCGAAGCGGTTATTGCTTCTTGGGGCGAGCCAAAGCAGAAACGTATTGTGATCAAAGCGACTTTGAGTTTCGCGACGCGCGTATTGATCTCTAAAGTAAGGGAATTAAACGAGCGTTATCAAGACTATGAAATCGTCATTGTGCCTGTGATTGAGGAAGACGAATCGATCAACAGCAGCGAGTACGACTTGTTGATCTTTCACACGCGCTTCAAAAAACGCTATGACAAGGCACCTAACATCACCTTCTTGCGTGAAGAGTTTATGGCACCAGTCTGTTCGACTAGTTTAACGAATTCTGCCAGCTTAGGTAATTCTACCAACTTAACGAACAAAGATACTGACCTCGATTCGATCTTAACCTTACCAAGACTCCACCCAACCTTAGATCATCACGACTGGAAAGTGTGGCTGGCTGATGTCGAGTTCCCGCCGAAAAAGCCCGTTAGAAATACCAGCTTCTTGTCTTTGGATATGGCACTCAGTGCTTGCTTGTCAGGTGAAGGCGTCACGGTGACGGATTTGCTGTTGGTTTTGCAGGATCTACAACGAGGCTTCTTGTACTGCCCTAAAGATGCAAAGATTCAACACAGTGCTTGGACTTACTTCATGCACCAGCGTACACACACACCTATCATCAATGACCTTATTGAATGGCTGAGGGAAGAGACAGCAAAAGAGATCGAGTTGCTAAAATCACTCGCACAGCAATATCAATGGTTTGGTGTAATAGAGCAAGACAAAGGCTTTGGTCGACTCTCTTAAATTAAGCTATGATTCCCCTTCCCTCACCCGATTGATATTTTTATGCCTTCTTTCTCTGTTTCAATGATCCCTGTTGGGGTTAGGTTCATGATCCTCTCCGCTTTTGGGTTCGCACTGATGTCTGCTTGTGTGAAATACATCAGCAACTACGGTATACCTGTATTTGAAATCGTTGCAGCAAGGGCTTTGGTGTCTTTGGTCATCAGCTATATCGATGTGAAACGAAAAGGCATTTCGATCTGGGGCAATAACAAACCTTTATTGTTTGTTCGTGGTGCTGTCGGTACTGCGGCGTTGATGTGTGTTTACTACGCTGTCACCACCTTGCCATTAGCAGAAGCAACTATCCTGCAATACGTACATCCCGTGTTTACCGCGTTGCTTGGCGTGTTGTTCCTCAAAGAGCGCGTGCAAAAGTCGACCATGATCTGCATTGCATTCTGCCTCGCGGGATTGTTGGTGATGGTACAACCAAGCATGAACAGTGGCGTAAACAGCGAGTTACCCATGTTCAGCATTATGGTGGCGTTATTGGGCGCGTTTGGTAGCTCAATTGCTTATGTAATTGTGAGAAAGCTTAGCCAAACTGAAGATAGCTCGGTGATCATCTTCTATTTCCCGCTGGTTGCTCTTCCAATCTCAACAACCCTGATCTGGAACGACTTTGTATGGCCGAGCTTATTCTTAACCGTTATGTTGGTTCTGGTCGGGATTTTCACTCAGATAGGTCAATACGGTTTAACCAAAGCGATGCAAACTCAAGCTGCCGGTAAAGCTTCAGCTTACTCATACGTTCAAATCGTATTCTCAGCGCTGTTAGGCGTGTGGATCTTCAATGAGATTCCATCAGTTTGGACTTACCTAGGTGGTGGTCTAATTGTCACGGGCGCACTCATTAACGTGTTTGGCAAACAGTTGTTAGTGCCATTCAAGGCTAAGTAGCTAAGTAGCTAAGTAACCAACTAAGCAACTAAGCAACTAAGCAACTAAGTAACTAAGCAACTAAGCAACTAAGCAACTAAGCAACTAAGCGACTAAGCGACTAAGCAACTAAGCAACTAAGCGACTAAGCGACTAACAGAGTAAATATCAATTAGCCAATCAGCTAATAGATCTAAAAAGGGCATTGCGGAATATTCCACAATGCCCTTTTTGTAAGTCTTCCTAGCACCCTTTCTTGGACGTTTTATTTCGAACAATCTTGCTCTAGTACACCAACTCGATTAACGAGTTTTATTACGTGGCATTGCGCAGCTTGGGATCATCACTCAAGTACTCTACAAATTCGATTTCAAAGCCCGCAGGATCAACAAAGTAAACGTTTTTGCGATAAGGTTCTTCAGCCCCAGGTTTGGCAATAGGGAAACCCGCATCAATAAGGCGCTCAATCACGCTTTCGATATTGTTGGTTACATAAGCAAAATGCGCGAGACCGACAGAATGCCCAGCCAAATCCCTGTTTTCTCCTTCGCCGTGATCGCTCAACGCGATGTATTGGTATTCATCACCAAAATGTAGCCAGTTACGTGGCTTGCCAGACCATTCGCCTTGCCCTTCATCACGCACATACCAGTGAGGGAAAGCTGCTTTATAGAAAGTCAGCATCTCTGGGATATCTTTAACCACTAAATTTACATGTTCAAGTTGGATCATTCTTCTCTCCTTAAAGTATTCTCTTAAGCAACGTTGCATATCCTAATACCTCAAGTTAAGTTGAGGTAAAGAACTAATTTACGTTTATTTTCGAGAACGTCTTTAGAGTCCAAGTTGTTCTGCTTTGACTACATACAAACTGTAAGTTTAGACGACCTAATCCAATGTAACTCTCTGCCTCGTATTATGTTTTTTGTACTTAATACCCGTTACTTTATGGGAGGTGTTATCTCCAAACCACACCTCCTATAAAGTGAGCCGATGAAATGGATGTTGTATACAGGCCTCCCCTCAGTGATCGCAATGCAGAACCAAACCGTAGTTAATTAAAATACAAGCACTTAGTATTTTTTAGTCGACTGCGTAGCGGGAGTGATACATGGACAGCAGAATTACCATCAAAGAATTTCTCAGAGTGTTCGATTACCTTCGTTCAACGGGCGAACAGTTGGACAATAAATATCAATTAGGTGAGATGTTTGCTTGGCACGATTACGACGGTTACACCTGTTGGCTAAGCTACAGAGACGTTACGGTAACCCTGATGTTCCACGGTTCATTAAAAATCGAATACGACAAAGCGTCGAACTATGAAGACTTCATCAACCATTGTCTGGCAATGCTTGCTACAGAGCCTTCTCCATAAGTACGAAAGGTCAACACGCCCTAACAACTAATGGAGAAAATCATGCACGAAACTGACTTTAAAACGCACTTACTGCGTGAACGAATCGCTTCTTTGTGGCTAATACTCGGCCTTTCTTTTTTATGGTCTCAAGTATCTGTAGCAGGAATAGATATGATTGATTTTACACAAGCGAACGAACAGAAGAACTGGACAGCGACCAACGACAATGTGATGGGCGGCATCTCAACAGGCGGTCTTATTCATGATGGAGAGACGAGTCAATTTAAGGGCGAACTATCGTTAGAGAACAATGGTGGCTTCAGTTCAATCAATCGCTCTGTTAAAACACTAAGCTCTGAAACGGACAGCGTAGAGTTGACGTTTGTGGGTGATGGTCGTACTTACCAATTAAGGTTCACAACGTGGATCGATGGAAACAGGACCAACTACAAGCACAACTTTGAGACAATTAAAGGTGAAGAACTCAAGAAAATCTTCCGACTAAAGGACTTTCAAGCGGTGTTTAGAGGTCGGTTACTCAACGAAGCTCCGGGGCTTAAAGCTCAAGACATTAAACAGATCGGCTTTTTGATTGCAGACAAACAGCCTCTGCCCTTCGAGCTAAACTTACTTCAGATTCAATTCAAAGCCTCGCAAGAAACGGAGTAACGCTTTGTTGAAATAAGGTAAAGTCTGAATAAACCACAGACAAACAAAAGCCCCTGATATCTTACCGATTCGCGATAGATATCAGGGGCTTTCCATTCAAGCGTTCAAAAGATCAATGCTTCAAACCGTCAAAGATCTAAATCATTAACTATTAATATTTAATGGCTGTTTTTCCAATCGACGTACTGCTTTCAATACGTTGGTGCGCATCTTTCAGAGTCTCAACACTAAAACCATTCAACGTCGTCGTTAGTGTCGATTTAATGCGGCCTGCATCAATCAAGTTCGCAGCTTGGAATAAGATGTCTTGTTGCTTCTGGATATCGTCGGTGTTGAACAGTGAACGTGTAAACATCAGCTCCCACACAAAACCGACAGACTTACCTTGAAGCGCCGACAGATCAATTCCACCATCGAACTCCACAATCGAACTGATCATGCCTTGTGGTGCAATCAGCTCCACCATCGACTCCCAGTGCACTTTGGTATCCGCAACATTAAAAATGTAATCGACATGCTGGATGCCTTGCTCGCGCACAGACTCAACCAAGTTACGATGATTCACCACATGGTCTGCACCCATATCCCTTACCCACTGCTCGGTTTCAGGTCTTGAAGCCGTCGCAATGACAGTCAGGTTAGTCAGTTGGCTCGCCAATTGAATCGTGATTGAGCCTACGCCACCAGCGCCGCCAATGATCAGAATCGATTTTTTCTCTTCAGGACGAACACGTAGGCGATCGAACAACGCTTCCCACGCAGTGAGTGTCGTTAGCGGCATCACAGCAGCAGCTTCATCAGAAAGGCTCTTTGGTGCTTTCGCCGCAATACGGTAATCAACGGCTTGGTATTCCGCGTTAGCTCCCATACGTGTTACGTCACCAGCGTAGTAAACACGGTCACCTAATTCAAAACCTTCAACGTCTGTACCTTTACCGACAACTTCACCGACTGCGTCATAGCCCAGCACTTTAGGTTGTTCGAGTGTTTTATCCTTAGCATTACGAATACGAATTTTTGCGTCAGCAGGGTTGATAGAAGTCGCGCTCACTTTTACAAGCAAGTCATTTTCTTTTAGTTCTGGAAGATTCGTTTCAAACTCAAATAAACTGTCTTGCTCTGTAATCGCAAATGACTGAGTAAATCCAATAGCTTTCATTTTTGATGGTACTGACATTGTGCTTTCTCCTTGAATTAGACGAGTTAATCTTAGTCAATTCTCACTCTAGATAAACCGTCTAACATTTGAATGATTTTCAAATATATTTTGATAATTAAGCGTATAAAATTAGCTTAGAAGAGGTAAATAAGGATTAACCCGCTTTGTGATTAGCAAAGATTTCAATACAATGTTTAGAACATTATCAAACACAGGTAGATAAGATGCTTCTTGAAGACTTACAGGTCATTTTAAAAGTGGCGGAGTTTCGCAGCATCACCGCAGCAGCCACCAACCTAGACATGCGTACTGCAACCGCGAGTGCTGCCGTCAAACGAGTTGAAGCCGCACTAGGCGCTGAACTGTTTGTAAGAACCACTCGCCATTTAAGGCTATCTTCAGCAGGCGAACGCTATTTACCTGAGTGTGAACAAGCCTTGAAAATATTGGAGCAAGCCAAGCTCAGCATGCGCGAAGAGCTTGGTATTATCGATGGAGAAATCCGCATTGCGCTTTCATCGGATCTAGGCCGCAACCTCATCACACCTTGGCTTGATGAATTTCTGCTTGAATACCCCAAGGCGACACTTCGCACCAGCATTAGCGACAGTAATATCGATTTTTACCGTGATTCTGTTGATATGGCGCTACGTTACGGCTCTCCGACTGACGCCAACATGTATGGTTTCAAGATCTGCGATGTGCCGAGAATATTGTGTGCGGCTCCTGAATATTTGGCTGAAATGGGAACACCAAAACACCCGAATGACTTAGCTCAGCATAATGGTTTGCTTTATCAGCTACATGATATGTTGCAAGACGAATGGGTGTTTAAGGATGGTAAGCAGGAGCACAAAGTGAAGCTGAATGGGAATCGTGCATCGAACGATGCTGACCTTGTTAGACGTTGGTGTGTTGCTGGTAAAGGCGTGGCGATAAAGTCTTGTTTAGATATGTCGAAACATTTGCTTTCTGGTGAAGTGGTTAAAGTTATGCCTGAATTTAAACCAACCCCAACCGAGCTGTGGTTAGTCTGCCCTAGTCGTCAATCCATCACACCAACAGTTCGCTTATTAAGAGATTTATTCCGTAAGAAAACCGCAGAGATCCTTTCTCAACTGGGAGACCAAGGTATTCTAGAAAATAAAGCATCATAGGATCTAATGCTGCTTAGAGATAAGACGCAGAGATACAAAAAAGGCGTTAGTGAACTTTGAAGCCACTAACGCCTTTCTTCATTTGAACATCACCCTGTATTAATGGATGTATCTACATTAATACTAATACTTAAATGCGAGTGCTTAGTTTGACTCTTCTTCAACATCGCAATCAGCACAGCACTGAAGCGCAATTTCATGTTCGAAGGTGATTGTATCTTGGCCTTCTTCTAGAAGTTCTGCAATTTCATCCGCGACTTCTTGCTCATCATCAGCTTCAATTCCGCTCGCTAACTCTTCTTCTGAATAACCGAAGAAATTCAGTAATAGATACTCGCGAGCTTCGTCTTTGGTACAAACCACATTTGCTGAAAGATCAGGCGTAACTTCACCTTCCGCAAGTGTCTTTGTCACTTGCTCTAGAGCAGTATCTTTCATCGCAGGCGTTAACCAACCAAGATCAGTACTTACTGTCGTTTTTTTACAGTCGAAGCAAGGCAGTTGGTGAAAGTAGTATTGAAAGGTAGTCATAGGTAATTTCTTCTTTAAGTGTTGTATAGCGAGATTATGCGCGTTTTATAGCAAAATACTATCTCAATCAACACCAAAAATTGATTCGCTCTGATTATTTTAACCAGATGCACAGCAAGCCATACTGACAACTTTAATCATCGGCTATTTGCTTAAATCGCCACACACATCGGCGTATTGGATATAGGGTCACGAAATACGCTCGCTTTGAGATCAAAAACATCATTCAGTAATGTCTCGGTCATCACCTCATCGGGGGTGCCTTCAGCCACTAAACCACCTCTTTCTAAAACGATCAAATGATCGCAGTAACGGCTCGCTTGGTTCAGATCATGGAGCACAACCACCACCGTTTTTCCCTTGTTATTCATCTGCTGCATCAAGTTCATTAATTCAACTTGGTGAGACATATCAAGATAAGTGGTAGGTTCATCCAACATCACGACATCTGTGTCTTGCGCTATTATCATCGCTATCCATGCTCTTTGACGCTGCCCACCCGACAGTGCCTCAATCGGTTTATCAGCGAACTCAAGTACGCCGGTATCATGCATTGCTTGTTCGACAATAGCTTGGTCTTCTTGCCCTAACCTTCCCCAATGGGACACATAAGGAGAACGGCCATATTCAACCAGTTTTCTTACCGAAATGCCTTCAGGGCTGACCAATATTTGCGGCAGAAGAGACAACGAACGCGCGAGCACTTTATCGCCATAGCTAGACAACGGTTTGTCTTCAAATAACACCTCTCCTGTCACCGGCTTATTGATCCTGACTAACGTCTTTAATAAGGTAGATTTACCACACCCATTGGGTCCAATTAAGGCTGTGATTTTTCCCTTTGGGATGGACACCGAAAGGTTCGGTATGATCGTTTGTTTGCCGTACGCGACGGAAAGATTCTGCGTTTTTAGCATGGTTACCAACCTCGATAGCGATAGAGAAGAAAGATGAAATAAGGCGCGCCAATGACAGAAGTAAGTACCCCTGCAGGTAATTCAATCGGTGGTTGTAGACCTCTTGCCAAGCCATCGGCACAAGTAACCAGAATCGCGCCCACCAGAGCAGACGCCGGGATTAACAACTTATGATTATGCCCAAACAACAAGCGCGCTAAGTGAGGTGCTAATAAACCCACAAAACTGATCGTTCCAGCCACTGAAACGCTGACGCTGGCAAGCAACACAGCGGCCAATAGTGCAAGAGCTTGTATCTGTTTTGGCTTAGTACCCAATGTGGTGGCACTTTCCTCACCAAGCCCCATAACATCCAATCGCCAAGCAAGCCAAAATGCCATTGGCAACAACAAGAGCAATGCTCCCCAAATAAAGGGAACTTGCTGCCAATTTCGTCCCCAGAGGCTGCCGGTTAGCCATACCATCGCCGTGTTGATCTCGATGGGGTTAGTGACAAGCAAGAAGTCGATACAACTCGCCAGAAACGCACTCACTGCAATACCAATCAAGGCCAACTTGGCGGGTGTTGGCCTTGACCACCATGCCAATAGCGCAATCAGCCCAGCAGCCAATACCCCACCGAACATCGCTACGACAGGAAGCACACTGACTGGTGCATTGGGGAACCAAACTAAACTCGCTGTCGCAGCAAGCCCTGCCCCAGCGCTAATACCCATAAGATCAGGCGATGCTAACGGATTACGTATCACGCCTTGTACTAATACGCCGGATAGCCCCAACCCTGCGCCCACGCTTATCGCGAGTAACATACGTGGTAGTCGATACTGATGGATAACAAAGTCGTCACTGGAAGATGCGACCAAATGTTCGATGACTTGAGGAATTGAAAGTGACGCCGCGCCGACAAACAAACCCGCGGATGCCACTAATATGAGAACCCCTGATAACAAAACTATCTTAGTGTGATGGTGCATTAAGATCTCCTCGTCGCAATCAAAATAAAACAAGGTGTCCCAAGTAGGGCTGTAATAACACCAACGGGCGTTTCAGTCGGGAAAGCAATCGCTCGTGACAACGCATCTGACCAAGACACTAATGCTGCGCCTGCCATTGCAGAGATAGGAATCAGTAGATGGTAATTGTGCCCAACCATGGGCCGAACCAAATGAGGAACCAACAATCCAACAAAACCTATGGGACCAGCGATAGCGACACTGGCACCCGCAAGCAACACGATAGCCAATCCACTCATGAGGCGAGTAAGCCGGATATTACTGCCCAACCCCACAGCCACTTCTTCACCAAGCGCCAGTAAGTTGAGGTTACGAGCAAGGCTAACAGCCAACACCAAACCAATCACTGCTGGCGGCCAAAGCTGTTGCCACTGTCCCTCATCCACGCTAGACAATGAGCCGGTAAGCCAATGCAGCACGCTATAAGCCATATCATCAGCTAGAATCAACGCTGCTCGAGTTAACCCAATCAATAAAGCAGTAATGGCGATACCCGCTAAAACCAAACGTAACGGATGAGAACGTTCGGAGAAAAAGCCACCGAGGAGCATCACAGCACCACCGCCTAGCAATGCACCAAGAACGGCATTAAGGATCGGGTTTAAATCACTCACCACAGGTATGCCTATCGCAGCTAAAGCCATAAAACAGGCTGCGCCAGCGTTAATACCTAGGATTGATGGAGACGCAAGTGGGTTACGTGTTAATCCCTGCATCAATAGCCCTGCAACCGCTAAGCTTGCACCAATCAATAACCCAGCGTGAGCCCTTGGAGCTCTTAGTGTCGCCAATATTTGATGAGTCATATTGCTCTCATCAAACGCAAACCAATAGTGAACTAAGTCACTCAATGTCAGGGAGAAATTCGACCAACCTAGCATAGAGGCCACGTAACCAGACATCGCAAAACACGACACTAAAGCCGTAAATAACGTGACTCGCCACGACACTAATACCGTAAGCCACGACACGATAAGAGAACGTCGCTTACCTCTAGAGAGCAACATCGAACTCATGAACGATCCAAGATCTGCTCTAGATTTTTCGCCATTTGTTCTGCGGCCAACATGCCTCGATTCAATGACCATAGTGCTGGTGACACTTCTACCACTTGTTGATTCTTCGCGGATGTTAATACATTAAACAGTGGGTTTTTCTGCCAATCATCAACGATATTTGGATCTGAGTAAGCACCAAGGAGCAACCAGTCAGGATTTGTTTTCAACAACAACTCAAAGCTGGTTGGTAAGTACGCCTTGTCTGTCGGATCCACTATTGGGCTAGCAATACCTAATGTGGTGAGTACACCTCCTGCATACGAAGCAGGGCTATGTAGCCACATTCCTTTTTCCGACACAACAGCAAATTGGACAGTTTGTTTAAGCGAGAAATGACTTTTAAATTCCACCATGGCTTGTTGATGTTGGTGAATTCTTTGTTCCATTGCCGATTGCTTATCGAGGGCGATACCGACCTTAAGCGCAGATTCCAAGTTCTCTTGATAAGTCTCTCCACGGCTTTTGAGCATCAGAGTTGGTGCGATTCGCTGTAGATCTTGATAAACCGTACGATGACGCTCTGCATCGGCAATGATCAGGTCGGGCTTTAATACCGCAATGGCTTCTAGACTAGGCTGCGAACGCATCCCAACCGATTCCCATGGTTGCACTAATTCACGCACCGCCGGAATCACTCGCGAAGTATCATTGTCATCGGCAACACCAACCGGAGACACGCCTACCGCAGCTAACGCATCGACAAATGAGAACTCCAACACCACAACGCGTTGCGGGGTAGTCGCTATCTCAAACTGACCTTGCTCATCTTGAATGATCCTCGTTTTTGCTGAACTGGAGAATGAGAACAAGCTTAAAGCCAACAAAGCTAAGGTTATCGCTATCCTGCTGAATAAAAAATGCCTTTTGAATGACAGCAGTCCGTTCGGCAGCAGCCATTGATTCGAAAATAAAAGTCGAGAGCTGTTTTCCATATTTACTTTTCCTTAAACACTAGAACCGGGAAAGTCGCCAACAGTATTGGCGACTTATATTCGTTATTATTTTTAATCAATTACCCATTAGAACTGATAGTTCAGATCCAAAGTGTATGAACGCCCTGGCGCTGGATAGCGGCCAACCGGACTGGTATCAATACCGCGGAAGTAGTAGTCCTCAGCAAACAAATTGTTCACTGCGACATTCATACGTAACTTACTGTTTTCATCCTTATACAAGTCTGAACCTAGGTTTAAGTTCCATACCATGTAAGCAGGTACTTTGCCTTTCGCACCCGTTGCATCTTCAACACTGGTATTGGCATTGTCAGAATAAGACTCACTGAAATAGTAACCAGATAAGGTCGTATCTACCCTGCTAAAGGCGTATGTCGCATCCCAGCTAAGTTGATGCTCCGATGTGTAAGGAAGTTGCTTACCTTTGTTTGCACCCTCTGCCTCTATCGTCGCATCCAAATAGTTATAACCCGCACCTAAACTCAGAGCTTGCATAGCCTGCGGAACATAACGACCTGAAAGCTCAATACCTTGATGAAGCGTTTTACCAATATTATCAAAGGTCTGTGTTCCGCTTTGCCATTGGAGTTGGTCTTCAAAATCAATGCGGTAGAGCGCGACATTAAAGCTAGTTGAATCTTGATTGTAACGAGCACCCAACTCGTAGTTCCATGCGAGCTCACTGCCCTCTTCACCCTTGCCTCGGATGTAAGCGATTTGTGGTGCGCGCAAAGATTTCTGCGCATTGGTGTACCCAACCCATTGCTCAGTTAAATGGTATGCCACGCTTAAGCCCGGTAACCACTCGGTCACTTTGTTGTCTGTACTCTGTACTTTACCTAAATCATTAAAGGTCATATCAATCGATTCGTAACGAATACCCGGAGTAACCTTTAGCACGTCGTTAAACAGGCCAACTTCATTGCTGATGTAACCTGCGAAAGCATCGGTATTCAAGTTCCAGTCACGTGGCACTTTTGTTACTCCGCCAGCAATTGGCGTTTGCGTTAGCTTGTAATCGATATCTTCATTTACATAGCGAGCACCCACGATCAAGTTTTGCGTCACCGTATTACCGTCAAAGTACATCGCTAACTTAGGTTCCACACCATAAACAGCGAATTCACGTGGTGAAGTGCGAATATCTGTTGATGGTAATGCCGGATCCGCCCAGTGACCGCCTGCGCTATTAAAGCCCCATTGGAAGAAACGCTCAGAGTGGTGACCGAATGTCAGAACCTCTAACTCTGCGCCATCCGCAATATTCAAATCATGCAAATACTTCAGGCTCCAACGTGTTGATGTGCCTTTGTATTCGTCATATGGTCGCTTCGATTGAGTACGATCTTTCTGGTAATCTTTTGGCGACAAAGCGCCCGGCATTTGGGTATCGGCGTCGTAACGCTGAACAAATGCTTGTAGCTCCTGGGTATCGCTGAGTAACCATTGCAACTTCGCTTGGAAGTTTTTTACATCCGTATCCGAGTGCTCACGGAAGCTTTCACCTTTTAGGAAGTTACCTTCCACTTGAAGCGCAAGCGTATCGGTTAACCAGCCACCCGTGCGTAGGTAAAAGTCATTCAGTGGTGTATCGCCATCCTCGAATACAGTAAAGCGATTACTGATCTCCGTTTGCCACTCGTGTGGAATAGGCTTAGTCACCAAGTTGATCACACCACCGACGTTGTTTGGCCCATACTGCACAGCAGCGCCACCACGTACGATATCAATTCGATCAAGCATCGATAGCGTTGCCGGGAAAATCGATTGTCCGGTATGACCATAAGGCGCAAGAGTCAGTGGTACGCCATCCATCAGGAATTGAGCGTGACCACTGCGGCTCGCCTTCAAGCCACGCACCGATATGTTAGGTAGGGCACCCGTACCGGTTTCGTCTTGAACCTTAATACCCGGTACACTTTGAAATGCTGAATCAATCGAGAGTGCGCCAGTCTTTTTAATTTGTTCGTTAGTTAGAACGGTACGCGCTCCCGGATACTCTTTCACATCCTCTAGTTCTGAGTCACCGATCAAGCTACCCGTCACGACAACCGTTTCCATGGTTGTCGTTTGCGGATCAGACGCAGCGAATGCACTCATGGAAGTCACTGCCGCAATGGCTGTTGCAAGTGCGCTCAAGCGAAGCTTATGTTGTGCGCGGGGTTTACCATCCAAATTCTGGTAAGGCATGAAAATCTCCTAAGTAGGCAAATTAGGGTCAAAGGCTGTGCTTTTAAGTTATGCCAACGCTTTGACCCATTGGGCTAAACGACCTCAAAGAGGCCAACTGTTCACTCACTCGTAGCGAACAAATCAATAGTTTTTTCAGTTGAAATAGCTTTTAGTCACGTACTAGCTTTTAGTTACGTACTAGCTCTTAGAAACGTAATAACGCTTAAAAATTAACGACTCTTAGATCTGAACTCGCTTTTAGAACTGATAACCGTAGCTGAGCATGAATTCTGCTGGTGCGCCGTAGCCAATCTGATTCGTGCCCGACTTACCACTGGTTGCCCCAAGAATGTATTTCTCGCCAAGTACGTTATAAGCGTTCGCTTGAACTTTGTGACGACCCGTGGTGTATGCAGCCATCAAATCAACAGTGGTGTAATCACCTAATGCGACGGCTTCATTATTCCCCGCGTAGCGGTCCCCTACGTATTTCACACCACCGCCTAAACGCCAGTTTTCGTATAATTGGTAAGTACTCCAGAGTGAGAACAGGTGATCAGACACATCATTAGGCTTTTTGCCTGTATCTTTATCTTCTGCATCTAAGTAGCTATAACCAACTGAGATATCCCATAGTTCTGTAATCTGACCGCGAGCTTCCAGTTCAATACCTTGGTGACGTGCTTCAATCTTATTGATAACGTCGCCATTAATATTGGTTTGTGGTTGTTCTTGATCAATTTGGAAAATAGCGGCATTGAGCATCAAAGCGCTATCGAGTAAGTAAGCTTTCGCACCCACTTCTTTTAGATCGGTATGGAAGAACTCAGCCAGTTTAGGGTTGATATAAATACCGGAGTAAGGCAGTTGCCACGAACGAGCTAAGCTTGCGTATACCGACATATCGTTGTTGATACGGTAGACCAAGCCACCACGGTAGCTCACTTTGTTATCATCTAGCTTCTCTTGGGCTTTCCCAGCTTTTTGCTGCTCAAGTTCCATAGAGTCGTAACGCACGTTACCGATCACCGATAGATCACCAAAGGTGTAAACGTCTTGAATGTAGACGCCAGTGGTCGTTGTCGTGTTATCACGGAAAGGCTTGAAACCCGGATCAGGCGTTGCTCCTACAACAGGGTTATAGATGTGTTTTGGAGGTAAGGTTTTATCACTTGCTAACGTTAAATCGATATTGATCTGGTTATAATCCGCACCAATCATCATTTGGTTAGAATCGGTTTCCCACACTAATTCGGATTGCATCGTCGTTGTGGTTCGAGGGTCATAGCCGAAATTGTTCACGGTTTGAGAAACTTTATCTCCCGCCACAGTACCTTGACGCGTGCCCTTTTGCTCAAGTTCGATATGATTGTATGCCGCTCGGTTTGTCCATACCCACTCGCTATTCAAGCGCCACTCATAATTAATGCCAACACGCAGGCTATCGGACTCTTGATAATCGTTAGTGCCACCGTAGAAAGAACTCTCAGAGACATCGACAGGTTTGCCATTTTTAGATGGGACACCACGATATGGCACCAGTTCTTGGTGTGCGTATTCGACATCTAAATCAACGGTATGCCCTTCAGCTGGCAGCACTCGAATGGTTGGTGCGATAAAGAAATCATTAGAATCGACATGGTTAACATACGAATCAGCCTGTCGGTGTTCCAGGTTAATACGTCCATTGACCTTATCTGAAAACGCCATTGAGCTATCCACCTGCCCGACAAATTGGCTGTTACTACCAACACTACCGTTCACATTGGTAAAACTGTCACCGTTAGCACGCTTAGTGACCAAGTTGATGATACCGCCCGCGGAGCCTCGACCATAAAGTGCGCCTGCAGGGCCTTTAACCACTTCGACACGCTCAACATTAGATAGGCTTCGGTACGACTGTAATGTTCCATCATCACGCATACCATCGCGGTACATGTCATTCAGCGCATCAAAACCACGAATCACAAACTGGTCTCGGCTGCCTTCACCTAAGGTGTTATTAACACCAGCAACACCATCAAGCGCATCCACTAAGCGGACGGCACCGCGGTCTTCCATCTCAGTTTTAGTGACCACCGATACGGCTTGCGGGACATCTAGCCATTCGACATCTGTTTTAGTACCCGATTGCGGCATATGTTCCGCATAACCTTCGTACTGATGACCAATAACTTGTAGGGTTTCATCCACCGTTACTTCTTCTGAAGCCATTACATTCGACACGGTAGCTACTGCGGTTAATGCACCTCCAATTGCCAAGGCGCGGGGGGAGAAAGCCAATCTAACGTTCATATTCTAATTCCGGTTTAGTTTATAAGATTACGATTGACGCGAATAAGAACAAATATCATTTATATTTGCAATGTATATTTTACAGACTACCTTACCGGCAAGGTATGCAACATCGCTAATTACAAAATAGTCAATAAAAACAAACCTATAAAAAAGCAAATCTTTTAAAATTATTGGAAAAACGAATAAAAGTAGGTGACAACGACGTCGGACAATTGGAAAGACTCAGTAAAGAAGACTTTTCGATAAGGTGAAAAACGGCAAATATGGGTAGATTTGAGCAAGGCAACGGATGGGGTTAATACCCTTTAGTACGGCGTGCCTATTAACTGGTCACACCTCAAAATCAGGTTCAATAATTCAAGTCGACATCACTTAATGGCTAGCAAACATCGAAGTCTCATATATGCTCATATATGCTCATATATGCTCATATATGCTCATATATGCTCATAAACGAAAGCTTATTTTTATAAGAATTCATACGCATCATGAATAATAACAAAGGACTGTTTTATGCCATTGACATTAGATCAAGCTGCTCAGCTAATGAATCGAAATTTAGAACAATTTTTACATCGTTGTCCGCTTTCCATTAGTAGTGCTGGCCAATCAAAAGGAGCACTTACCTTTTATTTATATAGCCTCGGAGATACGGCGCTTGGTATCGATCAAGGTGTTCAAATGCCAGAGATGCGTTTGCGCTTATCTAAAACGGCGCTGTCAAGTAGCGCTAAAGCTCTTCAATGCATCCACATACCGGTATCTCAGTTTGAACAACTTAAGCCTGAGTCCATTTCTAAAGTCACCCACTATGATTCTGTAAACTTCCTTGTTACCACTCAATTAACAGGTTGTACGTTTGCTATCCGACCGGGGAAAGGAGGCGGGCTTGAGTTTTTGCATGTTCAGCCAAATAGAGATTTTGATGGCGCAAAAATACAGCAAGCGATAAAAAAGGAGTTTCAAGTGTCTTTCGGTAAAGGGAATAGCTCTAACGGTACTACTTATGGGAATAATACCCGGGTTACTGTTTTAGGGGAGAGGAAAAATGGCTTGTGGAAAGTTTATGCACAGTATCAAGACGGCAACGGAAATGTGACTGGTGTTGATTGTATCTACAAAGAACCCAGCTCAGTAGCCTATGTTGACTGACAAGCATGATTAGCAAAGAAGGCGTGCCATATTCTCGTCTTTTAGCGTTCTCGCAGAAACGGGGATTCAACTAACGAGCATTCCCCTCAAAAGAGATGATGATTAGCGCGTAGTTCCATATAAGTAACCCCGAACAAGAAACTAAAAAGCGAGCCACCAGGGCTCGCTTTCAAATCGTCTATGTTTACTTAAATAGTTACTTAGATTACAGAAGTTCTACAGACTGTTGAGCAATAACGAATTCTTCATTGGTTGGAATAACCATTGCTACTGCGCCTAACATCTCTGATTTAGCGATGATACCTTCAGCACCAAAACGAGCGGCTTCATTGCCTGCTACGTCTTCAACAAAACCAAGAATCTTAAGGTTGCTTAAGATCTCGCGACGAATAGGTAGAGAGTTCTCGCCGATACCACCAGTGAAAATGATGCCGTCTAAAGAGTCTAGCGTTGCAAGGTAAGAAGCAACGTATTTAGCTACGCGGTAAGTAAACACCTCGAAAGCAAGCTTAGCGCCTTCGTGGCCCTCTTCCATCGCTTCTAGGATGCCACGAGCATCGCTCGTAAGACCAGACACGCCAAGGAAGCCAGACTCCTTGTTTAGAGAGTTAAAGACTTGCTCTTGTGACCAACCTTTCTTAAGTAGGTATTCGATAATACCTGGGTCTAAGTCACCACAACGTGTGCCCATCATAAGGCCAGAAAGCGGTGTGAAACCCATTGAAGTATCAACACTGTTACCGTCTTTGATAGCACATACAGAAGCGCCGTTACCTAGGTGAACAGAGATAAAGCTAGCTTCTTCAACTGGCTTGTTGACCATTTTCGCAGCTTCACGGCTAACGAAGTAATGGCTAGTACCGTGGAAACCGTAACGACGAACACCAAAGTCTGTGTATAGTTCTTTTGCGATTGCACCCGTAAACGCACGTTGCGGCATTGTTTGGTGGAAAGCCGTATCAAATACAGCGAACTGAGGTAGAGAAGGGAAAGCTTCAATCGCAGCACGGATACCGATAGCACCTGCCGGGTTATGAAGTGGAGCTAGGTCAGATAGGCTCTCAATCTCACTTGTTACTTCTTCAGTAATGCGAACAGTTTGAGTGAACTTCTCACCACCGTGAACGATACGGTGACCGATAGCCACAATATCTGCCGTGAAGCCTAAATCTTCCATCAGGCCTACCAATTTGCCAATGGCAATTTTGTGGTGGTTATCCTCACCTTGAATAGCAATTTCTGTTTTCTGACCTTGATACTTCCAGCTCATGCGAGCATCCTCAAGACCAAAACACTCCCCTAAGCCACTTAATACTGCGTCACCAGAAACAGAATTAATGACAGCAAATTTTAGGGATGAACTACCCGAGTTAATAACCAGAACAAACGAATTAGACATTGGATATGGATCCTGTTTCAGTACGAATTGGATGAAGTGTTTACTTCAATTTTAGTTAAGGCCATTATTCAATAATTTTTGAATCTTTCAACTTTTGTTTTGCAAAAACCACTAAATGAACACAGTTAAGTTGATCTTAGTCATTAATTTATTTCTTTCGAGAACGAAAATTAAAAAATAGTTGAATTAGATGAAGCAAATGGACTTATGAAACTGATGGATTCATACAAACCACATAGAGAACAAAGTCACCTAGTGTTGGAAGCTTATTCAAGAGCCTAATTCATGGATTAAGCCCTATAAACCTATAAACCTATAAACCTATAAACCTATAAACCTATAAACCTATAAACCAAGCTATCTTTCTGGCGCTGCGACTTCAAAAAATACAGCACAACGTTGAAATATAGAGCTCGTTAGTTACCAATCTCCATTGATAGTTTTAAGACGTTTAACTACGACTCAGAACTTGAAGATCTAACTTACATGGGTCGAACGGTTGATCTATTCTTAGGTCAAAATTTAATTTCATTCTTCATTATAGCTGTGCATTTCTTTTGCTATACATCGGTCTACTCCCATACTTCCAGATCAAACACCCTAAACAGCGCCTTAAGCGCATGTGAGTGTGATTGTCTTGTGATACGAGGCACAACCTAAATCAGGGCTCAGGACGTGCTACAGGCGCGAAAGATGAAATAGCAGGCACAAAAAAGCCGAGCATTAAGCTCGGCTTTCAAAGTCTAGACTAAAACATCTAAACGGCAGGTTGATTAACCTTCGCTGCGCTCTGGACGACGACCGCGGTTGCCGCCATTGCCAGCTGCTGCGTTGCCATGGCCACGTTCGCCACGGTGGTTACCACGGTGATCGCCACCACGGTTACGGTCGAAGCGACGCTCGCCATCACGACCACCAGCAGAGTTACCATCACGTGCGCCGTCACGGTTGCCACGGTAGCCACCACGACCGCCATTGCCACCTTCACGGTTACCACCTTCGCGATTACCGCCTTCACGGTTACCACGGTAGCCGCCACCATCACGACCGCCACGACCGCCATCACGACCGCCACGGTTGCCATCACGACCACCGCCGCCACGACGAGGCTCACGGAAGTCGTTGAAATCAACAACTACAGCGCCAGCTTCTTTTTGACGAATGCGAAGTTTGCTTAGCTTACCAGCAGTTTCAGAGTTCATTGCTTTTGGCAGTTGAACGTAAGTAGAACCTTGGTCTAGCTTGATAGCACCGATAGAACCTTTAGTTAGGCCTAGTTCGTTTGCTAGTGCGCCAACGATGTCTTTAACCTGAACGCCTTGCTCACGGCCAACTTGTAGTTGGTACGTATCCCAATCTTGAGTATTGAAGTTACGACCACCACCGTCACGACCATTGTCACGATCTTCACGACGCTCTTTGCGACGGTTCTTATCACGCTCAATAGCTGCGATCATTGGGTCTTCGCCAACGTAGAATAGTGGGCTCTTACCTTGCTGACGCTTAAGAAGCATTGCAGCTAGAGTAGCAGCATCAACTTCTAGAGATTCTTGTAGTGTAGAGATTAAACCTGCGAAGTTTTCTAGAGCTTTGCTCTCTTTCTCAGTTTCAAGCTCAGCACCAAGCTTAGCAACACGTGCAGCAGCAACTTCGTCACGTTTTGGAAGTTGGATTTCTTCCATTTGAGACTTAGTTACACGCTCGATAGTGCGAAGCATACGGATTTGGTTAGTGCGAACTAGTAGGATCGCTTTACCTTTACGTCCAGCACGGCCAGTACGACCAATACGGTGGATGTAAGATTCAACATCGAATGGGATGTCGTAGTTGAATACGTGAGTAATACGAGGAACATCAAGACCACGTGCTACAACGTCAGTTGCAACTAGGATATCGATAACACCTTGTTTGATGTGATCAACAGTGCGCTCACGTAGAGACTGAGGAATATCACCGTGCAGTGCAGCAGCTTTGAAGCCACGTGCAGATAGCCAGTCAGCTAGACGCTCAGTGTCTTGACGAGTACGTACGAATACGATTGACGCGTCAGTTTCTTCAGTTTCAAGAAGACGAGACATTGCTTCGTCTTTCTCTACGCCTTTAACTACCCAGTAATTCTGCGCTACTTTGTCAACTGTGTGGTTAGTACCAGCAACGTCAACTCTAGCCGGGTTACGTAGGTAACGGTCAACAATAGTCTTAACCATTGGAGGCATAGTTGCAGAGAAAAGTACGCGTTGTGCAGTTTCTGGAGCTTGCTCAAGAATCCAAGTAACGTCATCTACAAAGCCCATTTTCAGCATTTCATCTGCTTCATCAAGAACAAATGTATGTGCTTCATCTAGGTGTAGACGGTCACGAGTTAGTAAGTCTTTAACACGACCTGGAGTACCAACAACAATGTGAGCACCGCGGCTTAGAGCACGCATTTGGTCAACAATTGAAGCACCACCGTAGATTTCAAGAACTTTAAGACCGTTGATGTCACGACCTAAGTTTTTGATTTCCGCAGCAACTTGAATCGCTAGCTCACGAGTAGGAGCCATGATGATTGCTTGTGGTTTGTGTTGGTTCAGGTTGATTTTGTTAAGTAAAGGCAGAGAGAATGCTGCTGTTTTACCAGTACCAGTCTGTGCTTTACCTAGTGCGTCACGGCCTTCAAGAAGAAGAGGAATAGCTGCTGCTTGGATTGGAGTCGGAGAAACGAAACCCATGCTATCAAGAGCTGAAAGAATGTTATCGTTAAGGGCTAATTCATTAAATTGAATTACAGATTCGGACATTGGGATCCCACTATATATAAGTAAACAAAAGGTCCCGGGAGCTCTATCAATTCCAATACTGATCCAATCAGATACTGATTCCATTCAGAGTTACGAAGCAGTAATAAAACACTTCAAGCCATTAGGGACGTCTAAGGGAGGCGGATTATTCCCTAAATGCATAAAAAAATCCAGAAAAAATTGAAATACATCACATATTTTTCGCTTTTACATCAATACTGGCTATCATATCGTCAAAACTTGATGAATATCTCGTCACAACACCCATCTTCTAGCAAATTGACCTAGTTAAATAAGAGGGCAATTAATTAACGCTCACTTCGCCTTTCAGTAGTAATCAAGCCTCGCAATGATTATAGTGTGCTCAATTGTCCTCGATAGATAAAAGTCAAAATGTTTCAAGATAATCCTCTACTCGCTCAGCTCAAACAGCAAATCCAAGAAACCCTCCCTAAAAAGGAAGGGACAATCAAAGCCACTGAAAAAGGATTTGGTTTTCTCGAAGTCGATAACAAAACCAGCTTCTTTATTCCGCCGCCATACATGAAGAAATGTGTACACGGTGACAAAGTGATTGCCATCATTCGCACCGAGAAAGATCGCGAAGTAGCAGAGCCTGAGGAATTGATTGAACAAGGCCTTACTCGTTTTATTGCACGAGTGAAGTTGTTTAAAGGTCGTTTGAATGTAGTTCCTGATCACCCGCAACTGAAAAAGCTGCAACTTAAAGCGAAAGCCAAAAAGGGGCTAAACCCTGAAACGCTTAAAGAAGGCGACTGGGTTGTTGCTCATATCGTTCAACACCCGTTAAAAGGTGACAACGGCTTCTTGGCTGAGATCTCTGAAAAAATTACAGACGCCGACGACAAGATCGCTCCTTGGTGGGTGACGCTTGCACAAAACGACCTACCAAACAGCGAACCTGAAGGCATCGACGACTGGCAGATCAAAGACGACGCTGATCTTGAACGTATCGACATGACTCACGTCCCTTTTGTGACTATCGATGGCGAAAGCACAAAAGATATGGACGATGCGCTTTACGCTAAGAAGAAAGAGAACGGTGATTTTGAACTGACTATCGCGATTGCTGACCCTACGGCTTACATCTCTCCAGATGATGCTATGGATAAAGTAGCTCGCGAGCGTGGTTTCACTATTTACTTGCCTGGCCGTAACATTCCTATGTTACCTCGCGACTTGGCTGACAACTTATGTTCACTAATTGAGAACGAAGTTCGCCCGGCACTTTGCTGCACAGTAACGGTATCTAAAGATGGTGTTATCGGTGATGACATTAACTTCTTCGCTGCAAACATCAAATCTCACGCTCGTCTTGCTTACGACAATGTATCTGACTGGCTAGAGACAGGTTCATCAAAGAAATGGCAACCATCAGAAGAGATCGCTGCAATTGTTTCTGACCTTCACCAATTTGCTCAAGCGCGTTCAGCGTGGCGTTCAGCGAATGCGGTTGTATTCCCAGATCGCCCTGACTACCGCTTTGAACTTAGCGAAGATAACGATGTTGTCGCTATCCACGCGGACATGCGTCGTAGCGCAAACAAGTTGGTTGAAGAGTCGATGATCAGCGCGAACATCTGTGCGGGCCGAGTACTAAAAGAAAGCTTTAACCAAGGCGTCTTTAACTGTCACTCTGGTTTTAAAGCTGAGAAATTAGCAGACGTCCTGGAGCTGGTTAACCCAGAAGCAGAAACACCGTTTACAGAAGAGCAGATCGTCTCTCTGGAAGGATTCGCTACGCTACGCCGTTGGTTAGGTTCTTTAGACAACAGCTACTACGACAACCGTATTCGTAAGTTCCAAGCGTACAGCGAGATCAGCAATGAACCTGCACCACACTACGCGATGGGACTAGACATTTACGCGACGTGGACTTCACCAATTCGTAAATACGGTGACATGATTAACCACCGTATGCTTAAAGCACACATCTTAGGTAAAGCGCCAATTCAAACACCAGACGAGACTATTGGTGATGAACTTGCCCTGCACCGCCGTCATCACGGTATGGCTGAGCGCAATGTTGGCGATTGGTTGTACGCTCGTACTCTCGCGAATGCTCCAGCTGAAGAAACTCGCTTCCAAGCAGAGATCTTCGACATTAACCGTGCTGGTATGCGCGTGCGTTTACTTGATAATGGTGCAGCAGCGTTTATCCCTGGCTCTCTCATTCTTAATAATAAAGAAAGAATAGAGTGCAACGGTGATATGGGCACTGTATCTATCGATAAAGAAATGGTATACAAACTGGGAGACGTTTTAGAAGTAGTTCTCTTCGAAGTTAATCAGGAAAACCGTAACTTGGTAGCAAAACCTACACAAGTATTTGCGGACTTGCCTAGCGAGCCTGAAACAACAAATGAAACCGAAGTTTAAGAGCTTTAACGGTTACGGCTGTCAAGGTTAAAGCTTTCAAGATTACGGCTTTCAAGGTCAAAAGCTTCAAAGTTTTACTTCTTAAAGGCGCTAATTATTAGCGCCTTTTTTGTAAATGCCTCATGCTTAAACAATACTTAAAAAAGCAATTAATCTACAACGCCAAAGAAGCTCACTATGTCATCAATCACTGTAACTCAATTCAGAAACTTTATTCCCAGGAAACGCGAACGCTACCCCGCCTCTAAAAATGGTATCTTTATGGTATCGAAAGGAAGCATATCTTTTGTGCTACCTAATGGCACTCAAGCCTCGTTAAAAGCGGGTGATTTCACGCTTTATAATTCTGGTCAGATTAAAGACATCATGGTCGACACTGAAAATGGTGAGTTTAGTGCGATCTGCTTAGATTTTGATTTGGCAATTTTCCAAAAGTTCATAAATCAGTTCAGTGATCTAGAACCGATTCGAACTCCAGATAAGTACATTAAGTTCAATCAAACTGATACCGAAATCTACCAATTGAAAGAGCTCATCATATCTCTAACCAATTCATCGACTCAGAATGATTACGCACTCACCCAACTAGGCTTAGGTTTGCTGTCTTTGATGGTCGAGCAGTACCCTGAACTATTAGCCATTATTAACCGAATTTCTAGATTGACCGTGACACAAAAGGTCATCCATTACATTGAACAGAACATAGAAAATAACATCTCACTCGACACCCTAGCCAACTATATGGGGATGTCACCAGCCACACTTAAACGCCGTTTATCGGCAGAAGACCTTTCGTTTTCAAACCTCTTGAAGATAAAGCGAATCGCCCACGCAGCCACACAGCTCAGAACATCGAACAAATCGATTACTCAAATTGCTTATGAATCCGGATTTAAAAGTGCGGCGCATTTTAGTACCGCCTTTAAAACCTATCACGGTAAAACACCAAAAGATTTCCGGTCTTTGGTTGCACAGTCTTATTAGATGCACAATCTTAATGGCATAACTTGAAGTAACATAAATCGTTTATAGTCACGTAGATAAGCTTTTAGTTATGCAGATAAGCGCAGATCTAAGCAAATGAGCTTGTAGTTAAGCAAATAAGCTTTAGTAACATAGACCGTTTTGGTGACGCAGAAGGTTGCAATGTGGTGAGTTTACGAAGGTTATTCGTTTAAGGTGTCAAGCCAATCGCGAACGTCTATCGAGTAGGATAATCACGACCAGAAGTACGATTTAGGGTCTTTTTCTATTTCAGACAAAATAGCATCAAGATCCTTCGATTGTGGTAGATAGGGATAAGGCCCCCAATTTACTGAGTCGGTTTCTACATCGCCTTCAAGCGGCACCATCACCAACCAACATGATAGTGACTCATCAAAGCTAACGCAGGCGATCTCATTTGTGTAATCGCTATGAGATGAGTCGAGTAGATAATGCGCCTGAGAAAACAGCACACCACCCTCACACTCTTCATAAAGGGATTTGCCTAGCTCGACAGGTAAACTGCGATTTCGAGATGTACAGAGCTTCTCAGCTCCAATTAAAAGACGATTCAGTTCGATATGAATGACGGACATAACACCCCTTGTAAATTCATAGAAACTTCTAAGTAGTGAATTCCTCTACTTAGCTTAGGACTCAACCAACATTTTAGCGAACAAGCACAAACAAAATACCCGTCCGGCTCCCAGAAACTAACCCTGATTTTGTAAACCAAGCTCACTTTCACTCATCAAGCTAATCGCGACACATTGAGCGGATAGAATTTCACAAAATTGTCATATAACCGACCTATCATAGCCGGCAAATGTTATTAACTAGGAGTTGTTTATGTTACGAGTCGCGCTTGCCTCTCTTTTATCCTTAGCCCTGTCTTCTCACGCTGCTTTTGCACAAGAAACTAATATTTCGGGCTCCACTTCGGTATCACGAGTGATGGATGTATTAGCAGAGGAGTACAACAAGACTCACCCTGATAACTACATTGCAGTTCAGGGCATTGGTTCTACAGCAGGTATTACCATGGTTAATAAAGGTGTCGCTGATATTGGTATGAGCTCACGTTACTTAACCAACCTAGAGCAGGACGAGAAATTAAAGGTATTTCCAATTGCCTTTGACGGTCTAGCTGTCGTAACCAATCGTTCAAACGGTGTAAGCAACGTTACACGTGAACAGTTATTCGATATTTACAAAGGTAATATTACCAACTGGAAAGCCATAGGCGGTGCAGATCAACCTATCGCAGTTGTCACTCGTGAAGCGTCTTCTGGTTCACGCTATAGCTTCGAAAGCTTGCTTGGTTTAACGAAAATCATTAATGACCGTCTGGTTTCTGACATCAACCCAAATAACTTGGTTGTAAACAGCAACAGCATGGTAAAAACGATTGTGAACCATAACCCACACGCGATTGGATTCATCTCTGTAGGTTCTATCGACCACTCGATTAAGGCAATCACATTTGAAGGTGTAGAACCGACATCTAAGAACATTGCCAACCACAACTATGAACTGGCTCGCCCATTCTTATTGCTGCACAAGACAGACTCTGTTTCTGAGGAAAGCAAAGACTTCATCAAATTCGTGAAGTCAAAACAAGGGCAAGATCTTATTGAAGAGTACGGCTATACGCGTATTAAGTAATTGGCGTACTTTATCGATGTTATTAGCGGTGACGGTGATATCGATTTGAGATGACACAAACAAAAAGAGAGAGCACTTAGCTCTCTCTTTTTTTGAATCTATAATCTTCGCTAAAAAGCAGCTCCACTTACAAGAAGCTCTAGAAGTGAAGTTGGATAACCGAGACAATCACCGCACCAGGACGACGGATGCCTTCGATTTCTACTCGAATTTCGCGTTCAATCTCTAGGCCTTTCTTAATTGGCGTTACTTTTGTTAGCGTACTTTTAGCGCGAACGTTACTGCCTGATTTTACAGGATATGGGAAACGTACTTGGTTAAGACCAATGTTGACAACCATCTTCGCCGTTGGGAATTGAGATTTATCGGGATCAACACTGTCTGTAAGTCGAGGAAGCAGAGACAAAGTCAAAAAACCATGTGCAATGGTTGTTTTGAACGGAGAATCTGTTTCAGCCTTAGAAGGCTCAGTATGAATCCACTGCATGTCTTCAGTCACGAGACCGAACTGGTTAATGCGCTCTTGGCTTACATTGATCCAGTCCCCAGTATGGATGACTTCACCGATCTGCTGTTGAAGCTCATCAAACACAAGTTGTGCTTCTGGCTTAAGTACGATCTGTGGTTCAACAGGCATCTCTGGTGCATCTTCATTGACCGCTGGTTTGTGGTGATCACGAACCCACGCAAAGAAATGACTATTTTGCGTGCGATTCAGAAAGTCTCCCCAGTAATCTCTAAGAGCTGGAGACATCCATTGCATAAACTCTGAGTGTTGCGAAGACACGCTGTCGCCTCGGTGTTTAAATAAATCAATGACTTTCATAAGAACCTCAATGCACAAAATATTTCAATATAACTTGGTAATTTTGAAACACTTCACACTATTGTGCAAATACTTTCGAGCATACAAGTGTTAGCCGAACACTTACATGTCCAATAAAAACAACAACCTAAGAATAAAACACCATTTTATTGGAGAGCTCCAATTGGAGTATTAGCTCTACCTTATAATAAACATTTCATTATATAAACAGATTCTTTATTCACAAGTGGAATAAAAAAAGGCTTAGCACAATGCTAAGCCTTCGTTTTTACAAGAAATTAATTACCAAGGAGAAGCCTTGTAAAGGGCTCATCCTACAAGACACTAACTTCCCTATTCATCATCCAGTGGAATCAGCTTGGTATTGCCTCCGTGTGCCTTCTCACGCTTACGTTGCACGAATGCATAGAAGCCAGGGATTAGGAACGTACCCGCTAACAACACACATAGCAGACCACCAATCAGAGAAATACCCAGAGAGTTCTGGCTCACGTGACCAGCACCCGCAGCGAAGATAAGCGGGAAGATACCCAATATGAATGACCAAGACGTCATGTTCACAGCACGAAAACGGAGCGTACCGCCCTTTACTGCCGCATCTTCGATTGATGCGTCTTTGTCTTCACGCTCCACCTTAGCAAACTCCACAATCAAAATTGCGTTCTTCGCGGCCAAGGCTATCAAGAGAACCAAGCCAATTTGTGCATAGAGGTTCAACGGTGTACCAGTTAAGTTCAACGCTAAGAAGGAACCTAAGGTTGCAACCGGTACCACTAAGATAATCGCGATCGGAATTGTCCAGCTCTCGTACTGAGCCACCATAAACAGGTAGATAAATATCAGCGCCAATGCAAAAGCAAAGATCGCTTGATTGCCTGCCAAGACTTCTTGGTAAGCCATGCCTGTCCATTCGTACTGATACCCCTGAGGTAATACTTCTGCGGCTACACGCTCCATTGCTGCAATCGCATCACCACTTGAGTAACCCGGCGCAGGTTGGCCTTGAATCACGGCACTACGGTACATGTTGTAACGCCATGCTACGTCCGGCTCGAAGATCTGGTCATAAGTCACCAATGTGCTTAACGGGATCATCTCGCCATTAGACGAACGTACGTGGAATCGTTGTAGGTCATCCATGCTGCTACGGTGGTCACTGTCAGCTTGCATGGTGACACGGAAGTTCTTACCAAACATGGTGAAGTCATTCACGTACATTGACCCAAGATTGCCTTGTAGCGTTTGGAATATTTCCGACAGCGGAATACCTAGCTGTTGCGCTTTCTCACGGTCAATATCGACATAGTAGTGAGGTACATTCGCACGGAAGGTACTGAAGGTATGTGAAATCTCAGGCTGTTTGTTCGCCTCAGCAATCACGTCATTCATTACCATCGCCAGATCAGTACGGCTACGACCTAATGTATCTTCAAGAACAAATTCGAAACCAGATGCTGCGCCCATGCCCGGAACGGCTGGTGGTCCCATTGCAAATACAATAGCCTGAGGCAGTTCTGTTGCTGCTCGACCATTAATACGCTGTGAGATAGCTTGCGCTGAATGTTGACCGTCCAATGCGTTACGCATGTCCCAATCATGGAGCTTGATGAACATCGACGCTCCATTCGAAGCTGAAGCGCCCGTCATGAATGCATAGCCGTTAACCAGTGTCACACCATCAACGCCCGGCTCTTGCTCAACCATCTCTAGCAATTGCTCAGTCACATCTTCTGTACGAGACAGTGATGCCGCGTCAGGAAGCTGCACGTTAACCAGCAAGATGCCTTTATCTTCTTGAGGTACGAAAGCCGTAGACGTGGTTTTTGCGAAGTAAGTTACCGCTGCTAACGCCACAACAAAGAAGGTAAATAACAGAACACCCTTTTTCACAAGGAAGCCTGCTATTTGACCATATTTGTTGGTGACAGATTCAAGACCACGGTTAAACGCTTGGTACCAACGTGCTGTGTTACCACCGCCCTGCTTAAGAACCAATGAACACAATGCTGGTGACAGCGTTAGAGCGTTAATAGAAGAGATCACAACCGCAATACAGATGGTCAGAGCGAACTGACGATACATGATGCCGGTAATACCTGGCAGCATCGCTACTGGGATGAATACCGCTAACAGAACCAAGGTTGAGGTAACAATTGGACCCGTTACTTCTTTCATTGCGATAAGCGTTGCTTTTCGCGGTGAAATAGTAGGGTCTTTGGCCATCGTAGTATCGACGTTCTCGATAACCAAAATCGCATCATCTACTACGATACCAATCGCCAAAATCAAACCAAACAAGGTTACCGTATTTACGGTAAAGCCGGTCATCTGCATGACCGCAAAAGTACCAATCAAAGATACCGGAATCGCAACCACAGGAATCAAGGTCGCACGGGCACTGCCCAAGAATAAGTACGTTACCGCGATAACCAATAAAATAGCTTCGATTAGCGTTTTTACTACCCCTTTGATCGATTCAGCAACAAAGAGTGTGGTGTCATAACTCGCTTCATAAGCAACGCCTTCAGGGAAGTTTGTGCTTAGGTTTTCGAGCATCGCCATGACCGCTTTGCCACTTTCCAACGCGTTTGCATCAGATTGAAGGGACAGCGTTACGATTGAAGCGTCTTGACCGCGGTATTTACCGTTACCATCGTAGAACTTTTTACCTAGCTCAACACGTGCAACGTCTTTTAAGTAAACCGTTGAACCATCTTGATTTGCACGAAGCACTACATTCTCAAACTCATCAGCCGTTTCTAATCGGCCTTTTGTTACCAAGTTGAACTGCACTTCTTGCGCGTCATTATAAGGCGCTGCGCCAATACGGCCAGCAGCGACTTGCACGTTCTGTTCCGCCAATGCGCGATTCACGTCAGGGGTAGTTATATTGAGGTTAGCCATTTTTTCAGGATCTAACCAAACACGCATCGCGTATTCACCACCACCCAACACGTTAACTTCACTAATGCCCTTTACACGAGCCAATTGGTCTTTAATGTTCAAGTTCACGTAGTTGATCAGGAATTGGTCGTTGTACTCTCCGTTCGGCGAGTAGAAGTTCAATACCATCAATAGGTCAGGTGAACGCTTCTTGACCGTTACACCCACCATTCTTACTTCTT
Source organism: Vibrio syngnathi (assembly GCF_002119525.1). Lineage (NCBI taxonomy): Bacteria > Pseudomonadati > Pseudomonadota > Gammaproteobacteria > Vibrionales > Vibrionaceae > Vibrio > Vibrio syngnathi. Next base: position 1,218,771 of record NZ_CP017917.1, read on the forward strand.
GTGGAAGTTTCGATTCGATCTGGGCAACGCGGTTCTGAACGTTGACCTGAGCCATATCAGCATCAGTACCGACATCAAAGGTCACGTTAAGGTTGTATGAACCATCATTAGCACTTTTAGAAGACATGTAGATCATATCTTCTACGCCATTCACCGATGTCTCTATGGGGTCGGCTATCGCCTGTTCCACCACTTCAGCACTGGCACCCGTGTAGAATGCCGACACACTGACCGATGGTGGGCTAATTTTTGGATATTCGGCCACTGGTAAGATAGCGAGAGAGATCGCACCCGCCAGCGTTAATATTATGGATATGACAAGGGCAAACTTAGGCCTTTGAATAAAGAAACGACTTAACATAAATAGCCCCCTTACTCAGCTTGTTCAGCAGAAGCTTGAATACGAACAGACATACCATTACGTACACGCTGTAGGCCTTGAGTGATCACCGCGTCGTCCTTCTCTAATCCAGATTGAACAATCACACCACCTTCAACCTGACGCCCCATCACGATGTTTCTGCGTTCAGCAACGGGGGCGGCTTCACCTTCAACCAATACCATCACAAAGTCACCTTCTAGGTCGGTTTGAACTGCACGGCGCGGAATAGTCACAACATCAATAGATTGCTTTTCACGTAGATCCACGCGAACGTGTTGACCCGGAAGCAGTTGTTGATTTGGGTTGTCGGCAATCGCACGCATTGCGATCGTACCTGTATTAAGGTTGATGCGGTTACCCAAGAAATCGAGCTGGCCAAGATGTTCGAACGCTTCGCCATTTTCAAGCATGATCTGAACTTCAACACCTGCAGAGTCGCTGCTGCCGTCACCTTCAATACGATCCATACCTAATTCAATCCGCTCGCGCTCGCTGATACTAAACGAAGCATGGATTGGGTCTAGGCTAACCAACGTAGTTAATACACCTGAAGACGGTGAAACCAGATCACCCGTACTCACTTTGGTGTCGCTGATTCTTCCAGAAAAAGGGGCAATAATTTTGGTATGAGAAAGCTGAACGTTGGCTGCATTTAGCTGAGCTTGGCTTGCTTCAAGCTGTGCTTGAGAACCGAGTAAGTTTGCCGTCAATGCATCAAATTCCGATTGAGAAATGCTGCCCTTAGGGAGAAGATTCTTACCACGATTAAAATCAAGTTCGGCTTTTTTAAGGTTGGCATTCGCTTGAGCAACCGACGCTTTTGCGCTTGCTACTTCAGCTTCAAATGAGGATGGCTCAATTGAGTAAAGCAATTGACCCTTTTCGACCATTTGACCTTCATTGAAATGACGGCTTTGCAGATAGCCCGAAACTTGCGCTGTGATAGCCGTGTCTTCAACGGCTTCAATACGACCGATGTACGACTTACTTTGCTGGTGAGAAACAACGCTAACATCCTGTACAGCTACGAGAGGTAGAGGCGCTTGCTTGGCATTTTGAGCATCTTGCCCACATCCAGCAAGAATAAGAGAGCTTGCAAGAGCCGTAAGGATCAACTTTTTACGCATGGTTATACCGTCACTTGTTAGTATTTGAACAGTATAAAATTTACGTAACACATCCGTCACCATTGTCCGAGGAATATCAATTATAACGAACCAAAGTGTATCAATATGTTAATTGAAACCAAGTGCTTATAAAGTAATTACAAACGCGTTACAATTCTTAAGTAAATCAACCTCTCAGCTTTTGTTCTCTATGGATATTGTCTAACATCATGTATTGTCAGACAGATAAGCATTCACATTTAATTGTTAAGGAATTCTCATGATTTCAAAATGGGCTAAGCGTTTCTATCAAATGGCGGAATTGGTCGGTTCTTGGAGTAAAGATCCTTCAACTCAAGTCGGCGCCGTCATCACTAAGCACAACCGTATTGTTTCCGTTGGTTTTAATGGCTACCCACATGGTGTGTCTGATAGTGCGGATACTGATGACAGAGAAATGAAGTACCTCAAGACACTTCACGCTGAAGAAAATGCAATCTTGTTTGCTAAACGTGATTTAGACAGTTGTGAAGTTTGGGTAACTCACTTCCCTTGCCCGAACTGTGCGGCAAAGATCATCCAAACGGGGATTTCAGCAGTACATTGCCCAGAGCAAAGTGAAGACTTCCTTTCTCGCTGGGGAGACAAGATCAAAATAAGCCAAGATATGTTTGAGCAAGCAGGTGTGGAAATCGATTGGTTACCACTCGCTGACCTAGACTAATATCCAAGCTAAATTTCAAATATAAAAAAGCCGAGAGTCGATGTTATCGTTCTCGGCTTTCTTTTTTTTCTTTTCAGAGCCTTACGTTTCGAACATGAAATGTGTAAACAACATAAAGCTTTAGTTAGGATTAAGCGTTAATTGGGGTTAAACGCTAGTTGGAAAGGCTTCTGCGTACGCTTCCATAAAATCTTTGCGAATATCTTGCTCTAAATGAATCGCTTTTTCTGTCGGGCAGAAGATCATAAAGTGAACTTCTTGCTCACCCGTTGAGCTACTCGTGATATGAATATGCGGTTCAGAGCCAGGAAGGTCAACGCCAGCGTGCTTTTCGATCACACCGTTGTAACGGCGAGCAACATCGATAAACTCTTCACTGTGCTCTTCAATTTTCACGATAAGACCCGGCACCATAGGATATAGGTTTACGAAGTCTTTTACCGTCACAAAAAAGTTATGATAAACGTAGCGTTTCATGAAATTAAGGTTCTTTACCGGGTAAGTGAAGAACATGCTATTGGGCAGCGTAGCGGTCTTGCCTGTGAAATGGTATTGCCCGTGATACAAATCGATTTCTTGAATCACAGTCGCCATCAAATTGTGCTCAATCACCTCGCCGCTGATTTTGCCCACTTCAATCCAGTCACCAATTCTAAATGAGCGAGAACTCGCACGTTGAATAGAACCTGTGAAACACAAAATGATCTCTTTAGATGCGACGACTATAGCAACAGCAATGGCAGTTACAGACAGTGCAAACTCGCTGATTTCGGATTTCCACAGCACAAATAACGTCACAACAATAATCGCGAATGTGCCATTTTTGGTACGTGACATCCAGTTACGTTGATCTTCACTGAGAAAAGCGACGTCACCACGAATTCGAGACAAAGTAATTCGTCGGATTATTAAAATAGTGCAGATGATCAGTACACTAAAAATAAACTTATTAGCGAGTAAGAAATCTATTACTTGCCACACTTTTTCCATTACTTATTCCTTTAGCATTAAAACATTGAGCTCTATAACAATGAGCTTTACAGCGACTAACTCAACCATATTTAGGTCGATACAACACATTATAAAAAAGCGCTCAAAAATAGAGCGCTCCTTTTCATGCCTAAATCAGCTTAGGTAAGGCTATCATTTTATCTTGGCAGAAGTAATAAATTGACCAAAAGTTTCACACCAAATCACAACCGTATTAAATCGATTAAGATCAATACCTTCAGGCAGCTCAACCATAAATCGGTCGAATGTTTTCACATCTCCGACTCTTAGTAACTCGCTCTTGCTGTCATTAAATGCCTGTTCGGTTTCAATAAACTTAGGTGATAGGTAAACTTTATAATCCGGTCCCGGTGCCAGTTCACCTTCAAAAGCTATCGCACTTTCAGAAACAGAAACGATGCCTTCTCCCCAATGCAAAAAGTCACTGTCTTGTCGGTCTTTAGTGAACTCGCCTGTGTAGATAGCCTGCTGACTGATCGCTTCAACAGAACTTGAGGAAGGAGAATCAGGCTCAATCAAGATAGGTAGTGCATAGACACCAAGCCCAAAACCAAAAGCACCCACGGCTAAGTGGGTGCAAAGTAAAACTAACTTTTTCATCGCGTACTCCCTTATGCTTAAAGAGAGTATTAATGAATACTCTCAAAAATACAAAGAGATATCGCGTTGGAAGTCGCTATTTTTGGTAGTGAGTTGCTGTACGTTGAGACAGCTCAACAATCACTTCTACCGCTTGCTCCATACCTTGAATGGTAATGAACTCATGAATACCGTGGAAGTTGTAGCCACCAGTAAAGATATTCGGACATGGTAGCCCCATGAAAGATAAGCGAGCGCCGTCTGTACCACCTCGGATCGGTTTGATCATTGGCTCAACATCGCACTCAATCATCGCTTGCTTGGCCAACTCGATAATGTGCTGATGCGGTTCAACCATCTCTTTCATATTGAAGTAGCTATCGGTTAGCACCAACTCAACACGGCCTTTCTCTAGGCGCTCATTCAGTTCGTCCACTTTCTGTTGCATGAATGTCTTACGCGCTTCTGCACCCTCACGTTCAAAATCACGGATGATGTAACCCAATTCAGACCGCGCAACACCCATTTCAGCCGATTTCAGGTGGTAGAAACCTTCATAACCTTCTGTGCACTCTGGTGTCTCTTGCGCTGGCATCATCAATTGGAATTGCGCCGCGATGTTCATCGAGTTCACCATCTTACCCTTTGCGGTACCCGGGTGAACATTTACGCCATGGCAGATCACATCAGCGCTCGTGGCATTAAAGTTCTCAAATTCCAACTCCCCTACTGGCCCACCATCGATGGTGTACGCCCACTCGGCGCCAAATTTTTCAACGTCAAACAGGTTCGCACCGCGGCCAATCTCTTCATCCGGTGTGAAACCAATGCAGATGTCGCCGTGTTTGATGTCTGGATTCGCTTTCAGGTAAGCAATCGCACTGATGATTTCAGCGATGCCCGCTTTGTTATCGGCACCAAGCAGAGTTGTGCCGTCAGTCGTAATAAGGTCATGGCCATGTAAAGAATCAAGGTCTGGGTATTGGCTTGGGTTCAAACTCTCGCCACTTGTACCCAATTCAATCGTTCCACCTCGGTAATCTTTAATCACCTGAGGTTTCACGTTCGCGCCTGATGCGTCAGGAGCGGTATCCATATGCGCCACAAAGCCAATAGCAGGCACTGGATAATCAACATTCGACGGCAGTTTCGCCATCAAATAGCCATTTTCATCTAAAGAAACATCAACTAAGTCTAATGCGATCAATTCTAACTTTAAGGCTTCAGCAAACGTAATTTGACCCGGTGAACTTGGGCAATGCTGATTAGAAGGATCGGATTTGGTATCAAAAGTAACGTAATTCAGAAAACGTTCTACAAGCTTTTCCATAATTCATCTCACCATGGATTAAGTAATTGATTTACTGACTTTGTTCTTCATGTAGATAAGCGAGGCATTGCTAAGTTAATACGTACGCAGAGTCAGTCGCGAGGCTTTTCATCTTACGCCCCTGACCATGTATGTAATTGCTCTACATCATTATTGTGCGAAATTAGACGAGCTTCCTATACTTGAAAACAGAGGGTTTCGTCAGTTCAATATTGCATACGGATGATAAGCGATCGCTTTGTACGCACTCTACGCCCTTCGCTCTCAGCCTAAAAAAAGTACAAAGCGGATGAGGATCACAATTTATCCTTGATGCAGAATCTGTCATACGTTACATGGAGACACAGTTATGACGATTAATAAGTATTACATTTTCTCTCCTCAAGCCTCTGAGGAAACACTTCAACCAGTATTAACTGAGAAAGAAGTTCAAAGGCAGGAAGCTCTAAGACAGGCGCAATCTCAAGGTGGTTTTGATACCAACGCGACCTCGTAACTCAATGAATACCTAGCAATATTATGAACCCCTATTAAAGGCTCTACTTCTCTCTGATGTAGAGCTTTTTTCCTTAAGCTCTTTTCTTCTCTATTTCTGTGGCGTCCTATTCAAGCGTCGAACCCATTCAAGCGTCGAACCTAGTCACGCTTTGTGCCCCTCAGGCAGCCTCTCTATAATGTTTCGAATATACCGTTAGCTAATTCGCTACGCAGAGAAATCACCCACTAAACTTTCCCCAGCCATACCTTGTCGTGTCATTTTGTGCTAATAATTCATATTCGTTTTCATTCCTCACTCGCCCTCTTTTCAAATACTTTTATGCGAGTACCAGAGAACTTAACCACAGGAATCCCGAATTCAATGGAATATTCAAAGCTAGGAAGTAGTCAAATTCCCGTTTCCCGCATCTGTCTTGGTAGCATGACTTGGGGGCTGCAAAATACGCAACAACAAGCCGACCAACAGATCGAATACTCGCTAAGCCAAGGTATTAACTTTATTGATACGGCAGAAATGTACGCAGTGCCGCCTTCGCCTGATACCTATGGCAAAACAGAAGCAATCATCGGCAACTGGTTGTCTCGCAATCCGCAACGCCGCCAAGAACTGATCATAGCGAGTAAAATTGCAGGGCCCGGGCTTCCTTGGGTTCGAGATGGAGGCCCTATAACAGGTGAAGCCGTAATTTCAGCAGTTGACGCATCATTAATACGTCTACAAACAGACTATATCGATCTTTACCAACTGCATTGGCCAAACCGAACAACGCCTCACTTTGGCAAACATTTCCCGAATCATATTCGATTCAGTGACATCGACCGAAAACAGCATGAAGCGGAGATGCTAGAGATCCTGCAAGCACTGGCAAGCTGTATTAAAGCAGGGAAAATCCGCCATGTGGGTTTGTCTGATGACACCACTTGGGGTATTAACACCTATCTCAAACTGAGCGAAAAACACGATTTGCCGCGAATGGTCTCTATTCAGAATGAATTTAGCCTGCTGCACGCAAAAGACTGGCCATATTTGATTGAGAACTGTGTGCATGAAGATGTCGCTTATCTGCCATGGTCACCTTTAGCTGCAGGCATGTTAAGTGGAAAGTACATCGATGGCGCAAGACCGGAAGGCAGCCGTTGGACTTACATGCAACGCAAAGGCATTTTCCGCGACACTGAGTCTGCCAATGAAGCCGTAAAAGGATATGTCGAAGTGGCGAACGCTCACGGTTTTACACCGAGCCAACTGGCATTAGCTTGGTGTAATCAAGTTGATGGAGTGACCTCCACTATTATTGGCGCAACCACCATGGAACAGTTGAAAGAGAACGTAGCAGCGTTCAGCAAACCGTTGTCAGAAGAGATCCTTACCGATATCAACACAGTGTTTAAGCGCTACCCTGCCCCATATTAAATAATCGGTTTAGCCTAGCTCTTCTCAGTTCGCCTAACCTTCTCGGTTCAGCGAAACTTAGGCAAGTAAATCACATAAGAGCGCACTATTTAGTGCGCTTTTCTTTTTTAAGTGGGTTGCTTTTGCTTTTTATGTGGATCGCATTGAGCCATCACGCTTTTGGTTCTCCAACCTTTGCTCTATAATGCGCGGGCTTATATCTAGGATAAAAACATGATTTCAAAAAACCAATTAAAACTCCTTCGTGCTTTGGGCCAAAAGAAACAACGTAAAGCCCTTGGCTTGTTTCTAGTTCAAGGTGAAAAGAACGTTCTTGAGCTGTTCAATAGTGACTTAGTCGTAAAGAACGTCTTTGCTACGGCTGATTTCCTATCTGAAAATCACGCGTCACTGTTTGAGTTTGATTGTGTTGAAGCCTCGTTGGATGACCTAACCAAAGCAAGTACTTTGGTGAGTAACAACGCGGCGATTGCGGTTGTTGAGATCCCAACATTTGAACTACCAAAAGCTACTGGGTTAATGATTGCACTAGATGGTGTATCTGATCCGGGCAACCTAGGTACGATTATTCGCGTGGCAGACTGGTATGGCATTAAGCATATCGTTGCAAGTAGCGATTGTGCAGACCCATACAACCCGAAAACGATCAGCGCGACCATGGGCAGCTTTGGACGAGTACACGTAAGCCAAACAGACTTACCTGAATACTTAGAGCAAGCGAATCTGCCTGTTTACGGAGCGTTCTTAGAAGGCGAAAGTGTTCATAAGACGGAATTTACTGCCAACGGTATTTTACTGATGGGCAGTGAGTCTCACGGAATTCGTGAACACGCCGCTAAATACGTGACTGATAAGATTACGATTCCAGCATTCGGTGGCGCAGAGTCTCTGAATGTAGCAATGGCGACAGGTATTATTCTCGACAACATGCGTCGTCAGCATAGCTAATCGATTCAAAAGTAAACGACTAAATAGAACTCGCGGATATGAAGAGCAAGATTCCCTATCTTGCTCGTCCCTCGCTGCAGGGAATGACGTAACTTAGAGATAGAGACAAAACCAACCACCAGCTCTCACCGCACAAAGCATCAAGTAGATTTTGAAATATAACGTTGGCAAGTAGGTCAATAATTAACTGAATCATCAGCCGTCATCCTCAAGAAGGAGGGACGACTGAGTTGGGGATCTTTTTTGGGAAAGTTTATTTCAAGTAGCAGAATTACTTTTCTAGCATTGCCAACTTATCAGCGACACCATTCCACTTTTCAGCGTCATCCATCGGTGCTTTTACTTCAGTTTGCACTGGCCAAATCTCAGCAAGTTCGGCATTCACTTCAATAAAGATCTTTTGATCTTCTGGCAGTTCATCTTCTTGGAAGATCGCTTGAGCGTCGCATTCAGGAACACACAAACCACAATCAATGCATTCGATTGGGTTGATTACCATGAAATTAGGGCCTTCATGGAACGCATCTGCGGGGCATACCGCCACACAGTCTGTGTATTTACATTGAATACAGTTATCGCCTACGACAAATGCCATGATGCTCTGCTCTATAAGTTAGTCAAAATTGAAGAATGGAGGATAATACTCATCCCAAGGCAAAATTCAACATCATACGGCTCTAATATCGTGTCTATTTGCTCCATGTTTCCAAATTAGTATGACAGATAAATCAATTTCTCGTAAAATGCGCGCCATTGTGAGCTTATCGCTTCTTTCAACATCAGTGTTTACATAAAGCGCTGCGTTTTGAAGTGGTCTAGCTAAGACACCTATAAAAACGAGACATCAAAATGATACGTTTAACCGAAATTAAACTCCCCCTAGACCACGAAGAGTCTGCCATTCAAGACGCTATTGAAGCGAAGCTTGGTATTAACTCTGATCAGGTACTTTCTTTTAATATCTTTAAACGTGGCTACGATGCTCGTAAGAAATCAAAAATCTTACTTATCTACACGCTTGATGTTCTCGTTGAAAACGAAGCTGAGTTGTTAGAGCAATTCATTAGCGACCCACACGTAAAAGTGACTCCTGACATGGAGTACAAATTCGTGGCTAAAGCGGTTGAGAACCAAACTGAGCGCCCTGTCGTTATCGGCTTTGGCCCTTGTGGTCTGTTCGCTGGCCTAGTGCTTGCTCAAATGGGCTTCAACCCAATCATCGTTGAGCGTGGTAAAGAAGTTCGTGAACGTACTAAAGATACCTTCGGTTTCTGGCGTAAGCGTACTCTGAACACTGAATCAAACGTTCAGTTTGGTGAAGGCGGCGCAGGTACATTCTCTGACGGTAAACTATACAGCCAAGTTAAAGATCCAAAGCACTACGGCCGTAAAGTAATCGAAGAATTCGTAGCTGCTGGCGCACCAGAAGAAATTCTATACGTAAGTAAGCCACACATCGGTACCTTTAAACTGGTTACCATGATCGAAAAAATGCGCGCTTCTATCATTGAACTCGGCGGTGAAATCCGTTTCAGCACTCGCGTAGACGACGTTCATATGGAAGACGGTCAAATCACTGGCCTAACGCTTTCTAACGGTGAAGAGATTAAATCTCGTCACGTAGTACTGGCTGTTGGCCACAGTGCTCGTGATACGTTTGAAATGCTGCACGAACGTGGCGTTTACATGGAAGCTAAGCCCTTCTCTGTTGGTTTCCGTATCGAACACAAGCAAGCAATGATTGATGAAGCTCGCTTCGGTAAGAACGCAGGCAACCCTATCCTAGGTGCTGCGGACTACAAGCTGGTTCACCACTGTAAGAATGGCCGCACTGTATACAGCTTCTGTATGTGCCCAGGTGGCACTGTGGTTGCAGCGACTTCTGAAGAAGGCCGCGTAGTAACCAACGGCATGAGCCAATACTCTCGTGCAGAGCGCAACGCAAACAGTGCAATCGTTGTGGGTATCGACCCAGAGCGTGATTACCCAGGTGACGCACTAGCAGGTATCCGCTTACAACGTGAATTAGAAAGTGCGGCTTATGTTCTAGGTGGCGAGAACTACGACGCCCCTGCACAAAAAATCGGTGACTTCCTGAAAGGTCGCGATCCAAGTGCAATTGGTGAAGTACAGCCGTCTTTCACGCCGGGTATCCACCTGACAGACATTTCAAAAGCGCTGCCTGATTTTGCTATCGAAGCGATTCGTGAAGCAATCCCAGCGTTCGAGAAGAAGATCAAAGGCTTCTCTACGCCAGACGGTCTATTAACAGGCGTTGAGACTCGTACGTCTTCTCCTGTCTGCATCAAACGTGGCAAAGACTACCAAAGCATCAACTTAAAGGGCTTCTTCCCTGCTGGTGAAGGCGCAGGCTACGCGGGTGGTATCCTATCTGCTGGTATCGATGGTATTAAAGTTGCTGAAGCTCTGGCGCTGTCTATGGCAGAACAGAACCAAGCTGAGAAGATTGAAATCGCTTAGGCTCTTTCGATAAACCAAAGCTAAATAACGGTCAGCCAAAACTAAAAATCCAGTGCCTTATAGACACTGGATTTTTTATTGCATACGGATTATCTAGATTTACTCGGTATCGACTCTGGCTTTACTTACAAGTGTCTTTTGACCAGTTAACACCATCATTTGAACACTCCAACAGACTTGTTCCATTCTGGTAGTAATAACCTCTAGTCCAGTTCCCTTGAGAATATTTAGACGTTATCGTCTGAGTATAATCAAACGGTGTATTTTCAATTTGCGCATATTTATGACGAGTCCAGCTATCTGAACCGTGAGAAGTGTTCTCATTGAAATCAACTGATAGATAGTTTAATACATCAAAGTCGCTTCGTGAGATATTAGATAAAGTATCACCTAAATTGACCCACTCAGGGTAAGGAGCATTTGAACCATAATGGTACTTCACCTGAGTTTGAGTAAACTGGTCTTTATAATCACCAACAACATCTGACGTTAAAGTTTGGTTAAATCCATTACCCACACTTTGAGTGGAACAGCTTTCCCAATCAGGCTGTTGAGACCAAACACTATTCTTTACACCAAAGGTGGTTAGTGAATTGGGTTGCACCTGTTGTTTAATTGTTTCCTTAACTGAACACGAGTGCTGCGTTCCATCACTGCTCAATGAAAACCAAGCTTCCTTGTCATATTCCAAACCATTTTTCTTCTGGCTATTACGCTCAATGTGCTTATTTAATTCTAGTTCTGTTTGTAGATCAGCTGACACTTCATGTTCAATAACAATCAGCTTATCAGCGGTCATCACTGTTTTAACTTTATACCACTTATTAATTTCGTTCTTTTTAGAATAGTCCCAATGCTCCCAATAATAATCAACATAGGCTTGCTGAGCTTTGGGGTTTTCTTTTTGAATATCTTTAGTCTCTTGATACGACTTTTTAATGGCTGGCATCATTTTCTGCGCTAATTCATAAAGCTCAGTGTTTTGGGTTTTGACGAAGTCGCCATACAAGTCTTTCACTGCAATGTTATATCGATTCGCAATTCGGAAATCATGTTCCTTCACATTTTGGATAATGCTATTTTGAGTGTTTACAGCTTGCTTCAAAGCGGAACAACTGTTTAAACCACCTTTATATAGGTCGGCTTGGATCTGATTCCATAAAACGGTAGTAAGTGGCGTAGTAGATTTAATTTCTTGGTCAGAACTCACTGTCATTACTGGTGGGAAGACTAATTGATAAGGTTCAGTAATCGGCGAATTAGGGCTATCCGCATCAATAGCACCGACCGGAACGTTCACTACAATTGGGGCATAGTCCATACAGTCAGAGTTAGAACCAGTTAAAGACAATTGATAACTGCCTTCATCGTCCGTGATACTACTTGGCTCTCCCTCATCCAATACACCATTATAATTGATGTCTAGAAACGCGGTCGCACCGGAAATATACCCGTCAATGGCAACACCTTGTAAGGTTTTTGTTTGAGGAGCGGGTGCACTTGTACTGCTGCTACCACCGCCTCCTCCCCCGCCACAAGCAGCAAGACCACCAGCTATAAGTGCGATAGAAATAAGCTTAAGTTTCATTCGATGAGATCCTAATAAAATACATTAATAAGTAGGGTTGCCATTGGGGGGATGACCGAGAATGACTGTGATAGTCATGACCAGCCATAATAACGATTGGTATTCAAAAGAAACATGAAAGAGTGCTAGCCGATTCGTGCATGTTTTCATTTTGACCGAGAAGCTAGAAAGGGGAATACACTTAAAAATGGACTACTTCTCGCTTGAAGAGATCCAAAGCTTATAAAAATCACTATAACCGGTTTGGTTAACCTCTACGCCATGAACCTCAACACTATTAAAAACCTTCTCTTTACCGTGAAATAACGGACAAAGTAACTTCTGTTGATAAAGCGAATCTTCAATCTCTTTCAAGTCGCTCATTAGGTTCTCGCCACTCACAGCGGCTCTAACTCTCTCGCAATGCGCCTTCATCTCAGAACTGTTGAAAATGAATCTAAGCCCAGATGAAGCAAGTAGCCAATCGTAAAGGCCATAATCGGCTGGCTGTTCGATAACTTCTTCAATGAATAACAAGTCTGCCGACTCACTCATGGAGCTAGGGTCACTGATGTTGGGAAGCTCAACAACTTCAATAGCAACACCTGTCTTTACAATAGTTTGTTGTAGCCAATCAGCCATCTCTTGAAGTAAAGGAATCGTCATTCTAGGTCGTGTTAGGACAACAGTGCCCGTCAAATTAGGAATTGGATTACTGGACGCTAGTTCGCTAAGCGAGAAAGACAAGTCATCGGCCACCATATCAGCATCGAACTCTTTACTACTGGACTTAATAAACGATACCAGCCTGTCGAGTTCTTTAGGGGTTATACCTGATTTTTCTCTACGATTAACCGCAAGATACGAAAGTGCATTGATGGTGGTTTCTTCAGCGACGCCAGATTGATTAAAACTCAGAGTGTGGTCATTTAAACCTTCTATGTCGGTAAGCGTTATTTGTTCTAACAAGGCATTTTGAGCAAAGTAACCTCGGTGACGTTTAAGAACCAAGCGCTCTTCGCTCCAATCGTCCAATGAGAAAGGTCCTGTTCCGATATAGGCACTGCGGCCACTCGAAAAATAAGTACGCTTGCGACGATAAATAGACGCGTGTGGACTAGTCAAAGCATGGAGCAACATTGGGTTTGCGTATGTCAGCTCAATAGTCAGTTGTTTATCACCCAACACTTGAACATCACTGACCTGATCAAATAAAGACTGTACCGGACCTTCAATATTTTTTAGCTGCAACAAACATTGAGCAACATCTTTGGCCGTTAAAGTTTCACCGTCATGGAATAACACATTCGGTCTCAACCAAAAATGCAGAAAGCGCCCTTCCATCTTCCAATGGTGCGCGAGGCTCGCTTGGGGATTTCCATCATGATCTTGGACGAGTAGCGTATTGTAGAGGCTTCTTAAGATGTGATGTTCAGCAGTTCGGTATGTTTTTGCTGGCTCAAGGTTATCAACCCACGGATATTGAGTGATCAGTAAATGGTCATGTTGTTGATTGAACAGACTATGTTTTTCAGTCGCTAGCGTCAGTGCCTTTATTGCCGCATCACCATAGCTTTCTAGAAGACGGGGAATAACATTAAAGCCCCCCTGTTCTAACTGAAGCGCTAACACTTGTTCTAATGCTTCGGGAAAGCTGACCAAAATTCTAAATTGGCTAAGCTTCCCTCTTCCTTTAGACGGAATCCAACAAATCCAGCGATATTCCGATAAGCATTTAAGAATGATCGAAGTGTTTCTGCGAGAAGTCGATAGCGAGTGTTCGAGATCATCGATCGTTAGATGATACTCTTCACCTATTTCATACTTTGCAATAAGTTGTTGAAGTCTACGTAAGTTAGCGTCGTTCATTGAATTCCAGACTAGAGCAGTATGTCAAATATCATTAATATCAGTATGGCTTTATAAATTCAACTTTATACTGAAATATCTATAACGAGTTTTGACAGTCAATATTAATAATATTACATAGATACAAGAGACTTTAGTCACTCAGGTTGACTAGAGTCTTACTTATCGTCTTATCGAGCCAGTATTATCCAACTAAAGTGTCTATGTTACTAGCGGTACACAAGCAACATGGTAGAATGCCGCCATTAATCTTATCCTTGTATAAGATTGTTGAACCTTTCCATCGCTATTTAGCCAAATCATACCGAGAAACTTATGCCATTTTCCAAGCTTGGATTAAGCTCACCTATTGTTAAAGCCGTTGCAAAACAAGGCTATGAAAAGCCAACCTCTATTCAAGAAAAAGCAATTCCGATTGTGCTTTCTGGTAAGAACCTTATTGCTGCTGCACAAACAGGTACAGGTAAAACTGCGAGCTTTGTTCTCCCTATCTTAGAAATGCTAAGTAAAGGTGAAACACAACGTAAAAAACGTATTCGTGCTGTTATTCTGACACCAACTCGTGAGCTTGCGATTCAGGTTGAACAGAACATTACTAAGTACGCGAAGTTCCTAAACCTAACATCATTAGCGATGTACGGTGGTGTTTCGTACCAACACCAAAAAGACCGCTTGATCGAAGGTGTCGATATTCTTGTGGCAACACCAGGTCGTTTGATCGACATGTACGGACAACGTGCCGTTCACTTTGATGAAGTCGAAGTACTGGTTCTTGATGAGGCCGATCGCATGCTAGACATGGGTTTCATCGAAGACATCAACAAGATCATCGCGCGTTTGCCACAAAACATTCAAAACCTGTTGTTCTCAGCAACGCTATCAACGCCAGTTCGTGCGCTAGCGAAAAGCGCAATCAGTGAAGCAGAAGAGATTTCAATTGCCAAAACTGACGCTTCTAAAGCGAACATTGAGCAATGGCTTGTTACTGTAGATAAAGACCGTAAATCTGCGCTATTAAGCCACATGATCACTGACGGTGAGTGGGACCAAGCGCTTATCTTTATCGAGACTAAGCACGGCGCGGCTAAGTTGGTTGCTCAACTTGAAAAGCGTGGTATCGAAGCTGAAGCTTTCCACAGTGGACGTAGCCAAGCGATTCGTGAAAAGATTCTGGCTGATTTCAAAAAAGGTCGTCTAAAGTATCTAGTTGCGACCGGTGTTGCTGCTCGTGGTATCGATATCGATAATCTAAGCCGCGTAGTGAACTACGACATCCCATTCCCAGCTGATGATTATGTTCACCGTATTGGTCGTACTGGCCGTGCTGATGCGTCTGGTGAAGCGATCTCTTTCCTATCGAAAGATAACTTCAAGAACCTGTGCATCATTGAAAAACGTCTTGGCCACTTGATTGAACGTCGCGTTGTTGAAGGTTTCGAACCACGCAAAGAAGTGCCAATCTCTGTATTGAACTTCGTTCCTAAGAAGAAAAGAGAACAGCAACAAGACTAAGTAATTTCAGCGACAGAAAATGCAAAAGTCGCGTTAGCCAAAATGAAAATAAAACGAAGCCCTATGGCTTCGTTTTGTTCTTTGAAATACAAATAAAACTGAGGCCATAAGATGATCACTCCTATCGCAACGAGATTGACCCGAGGCCAAGATCTAAAACTTGAACTCCAAAAGCTTGTGACAGCGCACAATATCTCAGCGGGCTCTGTCGCGTCTTGTGTCGGATGTGTTTCTCAACTCAAGATTCGTCTGGCTAATGCAAACAACACCAAGCTAATGACAGCTCCGTTCGAAATTGTGTCTGTAATGGCGACACTAACCCCGAACCACCAGCATGTTCATATATCCGTTGCTGATGAAAATGGCGATGTGATTGGTGGGCATTTGCTTGAAGGGACGATCATCGCGACCACGGCTGAATTGATAGTTCATCGCTACGAGACTTTGACCTTCAACAGAGAGCATGACGATTCAACGGGTTACACTGAGCTCACGATAAGCAGCAACACGCAATAGAACAACACACGCAATAAATCGCCCCGTAGCAACACTAAGCGCTCCATATAAAGCGATACAACCCAATAGTAATTAGGAAACACGATGGCTCCAAACTCCGCAGACTCCGTTATCGTTCTCGATTTCGAAACCACAGGCTTATCACCAAACATGGGTGACCGAGCGATCGAAATCGGTGCGGTTAAATTAGTTAACGGCGAAGTCGTCGACACCTTCCAGCAACTCATGAACCCAGGATTTCGTGTTAGCGGGTTCATTGAAAGCTATACTGGGATCAGTAACCGTATGTTAAGCACGGCGGCCAGTTGCAGTGAAGTAATGGATGAGTTTGCAGACTTTATCCAAGGCAGCCAGCTTGTTGCTCACAATGCATCGTTTGATAAGCGCTTTCTTGATGCGGAATTAGACTTTATTGGCAGAGACTACACAGGCAAGTTCGCTTGCTCAATGTTGATTGCTCGCCGTCTCATCCAAGACGCACCGACTCATAAGCTAGGCGACCTTGTGCGTTTTAAAAATATCGACAACGACGGTACTTTCCACAGAGCGTTAGCCGATTCAGAAATGACAGCACGGTTATGGTTATTGATGATTGATGAGCTTCAAAAGAACCACGGCATTCAACAGCCGAGCTTTCAACTGATGCAGAAAATATCTAAGACGGCAAAAGGCTCGATTCCAAAGCTGCTGATGAGCAACAGAGGCTAACTCTCTGCGTTCGGCTTTGGGTTTATCAGAAGGCTAGTAGCAAACAGTCACTAGCCTTAATATAACGACCCTACTCCTGCAGTGATTCAAACGTTCCTTTAAGGCTTGCTAATTCACTCAAGAAATAAGCCCACTGCTTATTACTGCTACTTTCTACGATATCGACTAAAAAAATGGCTGACGTTTCCATGTTCTTGTTAAGCTCAGACTCAAGTCTTTCAGGGTAATAAGCTTCATTGTTCAGAAGCAAATTCATGATAATCGGCTGGGCGATGCGTAAGTCGCTTTTCTTTTCCATCAGTGTCGATAAATCTTGATAAGTATTATTTTGATATTGACGCCAGTTATCGTTGGTATTTACCCACTCTTGGGACCAATCCAAAAGAATCTGTTTTTGCTCTTCCGATACCGACCCTAACCACCGCTCTAGCCTATCTTCTATTCGACTTCGATATCGCTCTCTCGAATCTTTATCATTCAATGACAATCTTTCTTGGTAATACTCTTGCTGCTTTTCTCTAAAGTTCTTTAAAAATTCGTTATCTTGTTCAGGATTAAGCTGCATGCTTAACGCATAAATATCGGGAGAGAACTTATTAACGATTGAGCGAATATGATCTTTAATTTGGTCACTTTGTTCAGTGATAAAAGCAGAACTCATATCAGAACGGTCTGTGTTTAAGATCACTTCTAATTGCGATATATACAGCGGTAGTTGAGTTTCTTTATGCCATTGCTGTAATAAGTCGAGACGCTCTTCGAGCTCTGATTCTTGACTATTGGATAGAGAAACAAAGTCTTCAATATAGCTAACCGCAAACCAGCTTATATTGTTATAGGCAAATTTAGTCCCGCAGCCAGAGAATAGAAAACAGCTTAATAAGACTAACCAACGACACTTTCTCATTACACCCTCTCACAAAATTTTACTCAACAACGAACCTCAAGACGATCTTATAACATTAGCTACAAAATCGGGTTCTCGTAAAAACTTTCGGATAAATTGAGACTCAGACTTGCTAATCTAACTATTTCGGCAAATGATTAAACTAAAAATAATTAATAGCAGTGATGTAACTTGATTTTTATTACTCATTTGACGCAATACGAACCCTATAAATGAGTTGGGTTGGCGTATTTCAAATGATTGATATTTGGGAGGGGAGCTATGGCCGCTATTCCTGATCATCCAAGCGATTTAGAATATGAGCTTTGTTATTTTGACGATGGATCAATAACCACAACCATGATATTGGTTCACAATCGAAAGGAAGCGATGACTTGGTATCTTAGCGAGGGGAAACATATCAACGATCTTTACTCGATAAGACCCGATGAATAATGCTTTGGTATAGAGAACTAGGTCGATCATCCTAAGAGAGTAAACTTGAGTGGCATTTTGTGGAACACCCTTTACTGCAATGTCATTAAGTAACAATCTCGTTAATTAGACATATCGCAGCAAAGGGATTCAATCTCGAATTATTTCAGAATTCGGGCGCGGAATTGACGCCCCTTCATCTTACCTGATTCGATTTTTCCTAATGCTTTCTTAGCCATTGATCTTTCTACAGCAACGTAAGCACGCATCGCGAACAAGTTGATCTTACCTACTGATTTACCATCAATACCGCCTTGGCCTGTCAACGCACCAAGAATATCACCTGCACGAAGTTTAGCCTTCTTACCACCATCAATTTGGATAGTTACCATGTTTGAGTAGTACGGCTTAGCAATTGGTTTAGCTGGTAACTGAGACGGTTCGATTGGCATATCCATGTACTCATCAATTTGAGCAACACGGTGCATCTCTTTTTCGCTAAAGAAGCTAATTGCGACACCTTTGCTTCCTGCACGACCAGTACGACCGATGCGGTGCACGTGTACTTCAGGGTCGCGAGACAATTCAAAGTTGAACACAGCATCTAGGTTATCAACATCAAGACCACGAGCGGCAACATCTGTTGCAACCAAGATAGAGATAGTTTTGTTAGAGAACTGAACCAAAGCTTGGTCACGTTCACGCTGTTCCATGTCGCCATGAAGCTCGATAACACTGAAACCACGGTGGCTTAGCTCATCATTTACGTTCTGAACTTCTTTCTTAGTATTACAGAACACAACCGCTGACTCTGGTTGATGATGAAGAAGCATTAGCTCTAGTGCGTCATCACGAGCTTCAGTACCTTCAACCTTATAAAAGTGTTGCTGGATGCTTGAGTGATCGTGCGTTGATTCAACCTTCACCATTTCAGGGTTATTCATGATGCGGTCTGCAACAGATTTAATCTGTTTAGGGAAAGTTGCACTGAACAATAATGTTTGACGATCTTTTGGTGCTGCTTCAATAACAGCATCTAGTGCATCTTGGAAACCCATTTCCAGCATGCGATCGGCTTCATCTAACACAAGTGTGTTCAACCCAGACAGGTCAATACGATCTCTCTCTAGGTGGTCCAAAATACGACCAGGAGTGCCCACTAGAATGTGTGCGCCATGCTCTAATGAACCAATTTGTGGGCCCATTGGCATACCGCCACATAGTGTCAGCACTTTAATATTGTGAATGCCACGAGCAAGAGTACGGATCTCTTTTGCTACTTGGTCTGCAAGCTCACGAGTCGGACATAACACTAAAGACTGAACACGAAAACGCTTAACGCGTAGGTTTTGCAGCACGCCTAAACCAAAGGCAGCTGTTTTACCTGAACCCGTTTTACCCTGACCGATAACATCCTTGCCATCCAGAATAGTAGGAAGACTTAACGCTTGAATAGGCGTCATTTCAGTATAACCAAGAGAATCTAACGTATTTAGAAGCTCTGGCTTAAGGGCGATTGAAGAGAATTTTGAAGTGCTCAATGGAAATATCCAACTGGTGAAAAACAGAGTGCATTATGAGTGTTTTTGAAAATTATTCCACCTTAATCACAGTTTTGAAGAAATAGGTTAGGCGAACACAAAAAAGCCAGCTTTGTTAGCTGGCTTATCGTCATTTTCGAATTGCTTCTTATGGCACACCGTGACCTTTAGATGCAACCCATACGCGATACCACTGCTCGCGAGTCAGTTCGATTTTCAGTGCATCAACGGCCGTCTTCACACGCTCAATCTTACCAGAACCAATAATAGTGATCGGATTAGACGGTAAACGACGAACCCAAGCGTAAATCACTTGATCAATACTGTCCGCACCCACTTCTTGGCGAATCGCTTCTAGTTCATCACGAACACGAATCGCTTGTGCTGAATCGCCACTGAAGATGCTACCACCACCGAGGCAAGACCACGCCATTGGACGAATGCGATTCATCTGCAATTGATCCAAAGTGCCATCGTGTGCGACTTCGAAGTTCAATGGGTTGATTTCAACTTGGTTGGTCACCAGCGGCTTACCTAGTCGAGATTGCAGCAGTTCGAACTGACGCGGTGAGAAATTAGAGACACCGAAGTGCTTAACTTTACCCACTTTGTGTAGCTCTGCGAACGCTTCTGCCACTTCATCCGCATCCATCAGTACATCTGGGCGGTGAATCAGTAATACATCGAGTTCGGTTACACCCAAACGCTCTAGAGAATTATTTACTGATTGATAAATATGCTGCGCGCTGGTGTCATAGTGATTGATCTTGCGATCAGGAGTATGGTCACCACACAAGTTGATGTCGCACTTGGTGACGATTTGAATATCATCACGAAGGCTTGGTTCAAGTGCCAATGCTTCACCAAATAACTTTTCACATTGGTAGTTACCGTAAATATCTGCGTGGTCAACCGTTGTGATGCCAAGATCAATATGCTGTTTCAGGAAAGTCAGACGTTGTTGCGGGGTCATACCCCACTCTGCTATACGCCAGTATCCTTGCACCAACTCAGAAAGTTCTGGGCCTTGTGGCGCTACCGTTACTTTTGCAACCATGGGTTGTCTCCTTTATCAATACTGAACGTATCCTAAGCGCGTTTTACCAAAGGCTCAACGCATAACAAATGGCAAAGGTAAACGCTTGCTAAAAATGTGAGTGCTACAGAAAAACGAACACTTAAATGAATAATAGCTTGCTGTCTGCCCGTCAGCCGTTCTCCTGAAAGGCTTGTTTACTCTGATGAATTACGAAGCCATCTATAGATTTGAGCAATTAAAAGCGATTTAGTTCAACCGTTAGGTTGTCACCATCACTATGTAACTGAATCCAAGGGGCTGAAGAACTAGAAGAAGATGAGGAAGAGCTAGGCACATTCCATACACTCATTTGCTCAGAGGAATGATGTGGTGAGTTGATGAATTCTACGAGTTGTTTATCTACCTTGTCGTAACCAACTCCCTCACGTTTCGCTTGTTCGAGTTGAGCAACGACATCAAAATCATCCTCTCCAATGCGAATTGAACTGAGAGCAAAGCCATCTTGACGAAGATATGCCTGAAGCTTGGTGTAACTTAGGTTCGAATATGGCAGATTAAGGCGAACCACTTCGACGCTTGAGTCACCCAACTCCAGTTCAACATAAACATCCAAATCGTAATATTGGGTTAAGTCACTGCACAACAGAGTGCCTTCAACTTCGCCACAATCCATAAGATCGATATCGTTAATATAGTCTTGGGAACTCGGTTGAGTTGGGTCGCTATTGAATACCGTTCGCAACCACCAGCTTTCACTCGCTTGCGCAGAAAATGAAAAGGTACTCAGAGCCAATAACAAAGGTAGGATTAAGACAGGAAGAGTTCTCATTATTTGTGCTTATTTCACGCGGTATGAAGCGTCCATTATACGTGACCAATCGACAAACAACTGCTCGATTTACATCTATAAAACTAAAAATATTGCTCAAAGATAAGATTAACAAACTTGATACTAAGAAGAGTTGCACTCTGTTATATCTGTCGTCACACAATACACCCCATGAATGTGTCATAATGTTGAAATTAATGAATAATTTACAAGGAACGTCCATGACTGCAACGAACTATCTCAACCAATTGAACCAAAAGTATCTTGCGACTCATAAAGCGAAAGAAGACTTCTTTTGGGATACTTATATGGGGATCAGTGACGACCATGATGGCTCGACACTCGCGCAGACCCAATGGACTGAATTTCTTAGCTCTGCCGAGCAAATTGCTGCTATCGAAACGCAGCTAGCTACTATCGAAGAAATTCAAGACCCTCAAGAAAAAGAGAGCACGCTAACAGGCTTGAATGGTTGGTTAGCGACCTTTAGATCTCACGCTATTGAGTCTGAGCAGTCACAGAAGCTTAAAGCCGAACTCATAAAGTTTGAGGCTGAACTGTTTGAGAAAAAACAGAATCATGTAATGACTTACGTGAATGAAGCGGGCGACGACACTGAAGGGTCGTTACCGGTTCTAGGTTCAACAATAAGAACCAATAGTAATGAAAAAGTTAGGCTTTCAGCTCACCAAACACTACTAGGTTTAGAGCAGTGGCTGCTGGCTAACGGCTTCATTGAACTCATCAAAAAACGCAAC
Organism: Vibrio syngnathi; assembly: GCF_002119525.1. NCBI lineage: Bacteria > Pseudomonadati > Pseudomonadota > Gammaproteobacteria > Vibrionales > Vibrionaceae > Vibrio > Vibrio syngnathi. The sequence continues at coordinate 1,240,904 of NZ_CP017917.1, forward strand.
CAGTTTGCTCAATCGCTGGGTTTCAAAACCTTTTTTGACTATTCCGTCGTTAAAACCGAGCAGATGACAACTGAGCAACTGTTTACAATTCTGGATGACTTTGAAGTTCGCACGCGAGATAACCATCAACAAAGCCTAGAGAGCTTAACTCAGAAAAAAGGTCAGAGCGCTCTAGAAGCCCATAATTTCACCTACTCTTTCGCAGGTGACGTCATGAATGACTTAGACCCTTATGTTCCATTTTCAAAGTCACTAAGGCGTTGGGTTGAGTCTTTTGGTCGTCTTAATATCGAATACTCACAAGCAACATTGAAATTAGATTTGCTTGATCGTAAAGGAAAGTATCCAAACGGTTTCTGTCATGGGCCCGTTCCTTCTTTCTACGATCAAGATACTTGGGTAGCTGCACAGGTCAACTTCACGAGCAACGCCAAGCCCGACCAAATCGGCAGCGGCTATGATGGTATCAACACACTATTTCACGAGGGCGGCCACGCTGCGCATTTCGCTAATGTTAAAATGAACGCGCCTTGTTTCTCTCAAGAATTTGCACCAACATCGATGGCTTATGCCGAAACTCAATCCATGTTCTGTGACAGCTTATTGAATGACGCCGATTGGCTAAAACAATATGCCCTGGATTCAGAAGGCCAAGCAGTACCTGATGAGCTAATCAAAGCCATCATAGATAACAAACAACCGTTCAGAGCCTACCAAGAACGAAGCATTCTTGTTGTTCCCTATTTCGAACGAGCACTTTACGAATTGGCGGATGAAGATCTGACACCTGAAAAGATCACCGCGCTTGCTCGTAGCAGTGAGAAAACGATTCTTGGATTGTCTTGTAGCCCTCGCCCATTAATGGCGATCCCACACCTGTTGTCGGATGAAGCCTCATGCGCATATCAGGGTTACTTATTAGCTCATATGGCCGTGTATCAAACTCGTGCATATTTCACCGATAAGTTTGGCTACTTAACGGATAACCCAGAGATCGGCCCTTTGTTAGCTAAGCACTATTGGCACCAAGGCAATAGCGTCAATCATAATGGGACAATCGAAAGCCTGACAGGGGAAGGTTTTAATGCCAAATACCTCGCTGACGAGTGTAACTTATCGCCGGAGCAAGCTTGGGCTATTGAGGAGCAAAAAATCACACAACTGTCGACAAGAGAACGTGCACCAGTCACTGATTTGAACGCGAAGATATCGATCGTTGATGGAGCAACTGAATTAGCGAATAATGCAAAGTCGAATGACCAAATGTGTGATGATTTTGAGCACTTTATCGTTGAGCAATACGGCCGGTAGATTGTGTTTTCAGACTAATGAAAAAGCAAAATGAGACAGAATATGAAAAAAGAGGCTGATAATTCAGCCTCTAACTCGCGCTTGTATTCTTCAATATGCTCTTAGCCACTATCACGATAATGCACTCATGAAATTTATAAATTTTCAGCAACCAGATGTGGCCGCTCTCAATAGGCTCCCTCTACGTAAAAAATCACCCTCGTAAACCAAAACAACCCCTGCATCAACAAATGGCTTCAAAAGGGCTGTCGTTAATTCAGTGCAGTACAACATACTACGCATATCTTCATCTATATAACGGTAAGTTGTCTAGTTCAGAATGGGGAAGTACCGTTGATGCACTCCCACTTCCTTGATAAAGGCACGACCAAGAGCTGTGATAGAATTATATTCACCTTCTTTGTAACCATCCACCAATTCAGCAAACAAGCAACAGACATATACATGCCAACCACCAAAAGCCCAGTAAGGTAACGAATCGAAATAATCTTGTTTAAATAGAGCTGGAATCGAAGGGTTTTCCTTCCACACTGTCGAACTAAACAAACCTCTCTTAGTCAACCAGACTTTCCAGACATGGTAGTGCTTCCTAAAATATTGCTCCTCAGAAAAGATGTATTCAGAAAGCAGATCGCCCAACTCCTTCAATAAGTATTCAGTTTTAGTTTGACGTTGATACTCAAAGTAACAATGAGTCTTAAATTGCTCTTCGCCACGCTTTATTGCTTTGTCAACACTGGGGTGATGCAACCACTCCCACTCAGACTGTTTGCGAGAATTGGAAGCTGGGTAACGTATGACAATACTTCCATCTAAACTGGAAACGTCAGGGTGGGGCTTATCAGTTAGCAGGTAGGCGATCCAGAGGTGGCGTTCTCTTATTGTTCCTTTAAACAGCAGATAATCCTGACAGGCATAGACTTCTCTAACTTCATGAAACAAACATTCACTCTTTGGTTTCAGTGTAATGATTTTTTCGTAGTGCTTACCTCGATAATCAGCACGAAAAGTCTTGGTTATGGATGGGAGAGTAAACTTCTTCTTATTCAAGAGCTTCTTAGCATGCGTTCGAGCATTACTACACCTCTTGGTAAGAATACGGTTCCGGTCTTGTTTTGCAGCTTCCTGCAACTTAAGCCTACGCTGATCGGTTAGCCTTTCATACTCGACGATCAACTCCTCTTCACACCATGAATAGAGCCATTTCGAAGGAGCTTTATTACTCCCTAATAAGAATAAGGCATCTTGCAATTCTATTGATCGTAGCTTACTTAAATCAAACTCAATAGAGGGGAGTTGCCTCTCTCTATAGAACTCTACTTTTTCAGGTTCGGTGGCATGAGTTACCATTATTTCAACTACAAGTCGGCCGATATCTGTATCTAAAAATACATCTGCTTTCCACTTACCGTCATCAAACTCTTTTTCTAATTCAGCGCTGATAATTCGTGTACTTGTGGGGCCTCTATATAGCCACTCTCCTTTATATAGAAACTTAACGCTGGGCAATGTTATAAATGAAGTTTCTAGAAAATAGTACTGGGCTAACAAATGAAGTTGTGTCATGCGACATTCTCTAGTCTCACCCCCACCGTCATGAGCAAAGTGATTAGCCTTGTCAACACACCTATTCTTTGCTACCAACGCATTACCACAATTAGGGCAGACACAATTACATTCTTTACCATTTAAGACAGCATTAATATGTACAGGTGTATTCGTTCCTTTCAAGTAAGCATATTCAAGCACAACAATTTCGTTGGAAGTTCTTTGCCACGTTGTTTTTTCCTTGTGCCACCTAATACTCAGAACATACCACAATCACCACCTAGCGGCTGATTTAATGGGACTCGAACCCTTCAGTATTTGCCGAAGATTACTCCTAAAAACCTCAAAGAACCCACTTAAACAACGGTCTTGATCTAGTTACGCACTGAGCAAGATTCTAAGTCAAGAGTATCCGATATGGTTATCTTTTGTGATTTATGCTCTGCACACAATGGAGATAACACGCTACATAGGAAATTTTTTCGGCTTAGTTATTCGTTACCTTCACTCAAAGCAAATTTGATTTCATCCGACGAAAAGCCTTTTCGACTTAACATTGCATAGGCCTTTGAACGTTCCTTGTGATCGTTAAGGTCATAAGGTTTCTTTTGCAATTGTTCTAAACACGAAGAATAAAAGTCTAACTGCTCTTCATTGATCAATCGTTCGATCAACGGTGACAACTCGCTCGTGTCTATTTGTCGCTGTCTAAGCTCCTGCTGAATAGCAGTCAGACCTTTGCCTTTACGAGCATACTTAAGCACCTCTTTTTCCAAATCGGCTTTCTCTGCCTTAATTTGAATATTACTCTTCAGTTCATGTGCTTGTGGGTGCTGGTCAATCGCCACTTTCACTTGTTGATAACTAAAACCACGCTTTTGTAGTGCTGCGACAAGCTTTTCACGGCTCATGGTAAAGCTTGTGTAATAATGGTTGATTCTGTCTATCAAGATGGTCTGTTCATCAATAGACTTTTCGAAAGACACCTTGTGAATCGCATCTGCAATAATCGAATCCGTAAGCCCTTTCTTCTTAAGTTTTTCGACAATGTATCGAGAGCCAAATTCACCAGAGAAAGCTTGTTCCACAAATTGTTCTGCGAACACTTGGTCGGATTTTAGATACCCAAAACCTTTCAGGGTGCCTAAGGTTTCATCGATCCATTCTTGATTATCGGTTTTCACTTTCAGCTTCGCAATCAGCTCACTTTCCGTCATATCTCTCTGGGTTAAATGCCACATCGCAGAGTTCATAACACTTTCAATTCGTGTCGCTTTTCTTACCGTAGTGTTTCTACTATTCGTTTTTTGCTGTGAATCATCCATTCGATTTCAACTGTCCAGATTAAGCCTACCCCATGATAACGTAATTCTAATGCGGGTGGCGTGACATAAAAGAATGAAGCTCAATATAAACGGCAGCCAATAAAAATGGACGCTGATTCAGCGTCCATTTGATATCACCTTAAGAGTTCGACTTAGATCTGAACTTAACTTTTTTCGTAATAGCTCTTTTCTAAATTGCTTTTCGTATTAGCTTTTTCGCTTAGCTCTCTTCGTGATTGTAAATATGTACATCTCGTTGAGGGAATGGAATCGTGATACCTTCTTCATCAAAGCGTTTCTTCACGGTTTCCGTCACATCCCAATACACATCCCAGTAATCCTCAGTCTTAACCCAAGGTCGTACGACGAAATCTACAGAAGACGTATTTAAGGTATGAAGCTTTATCATATGCTCTGGTTTTTTAAGTACGAGAGGATGCGCAATAATAATCTCGTTCAACACCGCTTTTGCTTTATCAATATCATCTGAGTAACCAATCCCAAAGACCATATCAACACGTCTCACTCGTTCTGCTGTGATGTTGTTGATCACGTCACCCCAGATCTTGTTATTTGGGATCACCAAGCGTTGGTTATCGATGGTTTGAACGGTCGTTGAAACTAAGCTCATGTCTTTAACTGTGCCTTGAACCCCTGCCACTTTAACCATGTCACCCACATCATAAGGGCGATAGATCAAAATCATCAAACCCGATGCAAAGTTAGACAGTGTGTCTTGCAGTGCAAAACCAATAATGACACCCGCAACACCGAAACCAGTAAGTAATGGTGCAAGCTCTATTCCTATCTGAGATAGGGCGATAAGCAAACCGATAAACACAACCGCTTTCGATGCGATGGATACAAAGAAGTCTTGCATCAATACACTGAAGTCCATCTTAGAGTGCGAGACACTCTTACGAACGGTCTTGCGAGCCACATTAGCAATCAGGCGAGTTACATACAAAATCCCGAGAAACAGAGCGAGTTTAACGATAAAAGATGGGGTGTTTTCAAAAGCCCATGAGCGGAACGAACGTAACCAACCATCCAATAGATCTAACGCAACATCGATATCCAATACATCAGCGTTAATGTCGCCTGTCGTCGCTAATAAAATACGCTTATAAGAGGTAACATCAACACCAAACGGGGCCATCATAGAGATACTTGTCTCTAAACTGGCTACCATTACACTGGTTCGTTCGCTGAAACGTATTAACTCAGTTTTTATCGTCGCCTTTTCGTCTTCACTAACAAAAGACAAACGGCGCTCTAGATCTTGACGCTGCGTGTCTGTATATAAAATCGCATTGGTCAGATATTGAGAACGAGAAACTAATGCGGCTTTTAACTGACTTTCCGCAGCTGACACATCAACACCTCGACCTTTTGACCAACTTAAGGTCTTAGAGAGTTGCTGATAGTAGTCATCCATCATGCCAATACGTTTTTGAATCAACAGCTCAAGACGTTTCTTAGCATCTCCATCAGCCGAGCGGTTTTCCTTACTCATAGAAACAATCTTAACGTCATTCAATGACAATAAGTGCTGTAAAAGCTCAACCTGCTGGGCAAGAACAGCATCCAAGCCTTCCTTCTTATCGGATGATAATTGGGAGGAAATCTCTTTACGTAGTGCTTGGTTTTTACGCCTTAATATATCTTCTAAAAACGGCTTTTCAGCATCGTGGGCTGTTTCTAATGTGGCTAGATCCAACATTAGCTGGTCTTGTACTTCTGCTATTTTATCGACACTTTGCGCAAAACTTCCAAATGCGACAAACGCCAACATTAACAATAGACAACGCCAAACCTTCATCATACTAATTCCTATTATTGTCTAAATCGACCCTATAAATAGTAGTAAAAAGAAGATGGATAACAAGCATTTAAACGTATGTTGTGTTAAAACTTTGCAAAATATCAGTCCGTATCTAATATTTGAGAGTTCCAATCCCCGCTTATGACCTGTAGAGTACGCAACCAACAAAAAACAACGGTCAATATCTTCACTTAGGCATATCCACTAATCGCCTTAAACTCGATGTTGCCACACAGCAAGAGAGCAAAAAATGAACGACGAACTTGATATTATTGAGTCTCTAGAAGAACTAGAGCGATTCCTAATTTCAGTAGAAGATGGCGGTTTAGGACTTGAAGGTGTTGAAGGCGTAGGCATGGCGACCAACAATTCAGATGGTCGTCATTTCGTTGCAGTATTTAACAGCAGCCACAAAGTTTTACTTGCTCGCTGGATCACTAAAGAAATCTTTGAAAATGGTAAAGACCTTGTGCGTAACGGCCCTCGCCGTACTCACTAAGCCTTTCCAATTGCACCAATGATTAAAGCCCAATACGTCATCTGCGATCTGTTGGGCTTTTTTGTATCGCCTCATCGAAACTAGACAACTCAATACAGAATAAATGAGCGATAACCTCCAGTTGTTGTGAACTTTAGTAATAGCTCAATGTCGTATTCGCGTGAATTAGTGTTTATGCGTCGTTTATCGTGTGTCTACCATTTACCGCGTTTCTGTAGTCTCTCTCGTTTATACAGTTTCTCTAATTTATATAGTTGCTCTAGTTTATACATAGTTTCACTTTAACAATCTTATGACTTGTGGCACGAAGAGAACTTATCTAAGCTAGCCACAATTCAATAAGCTCGCTTTAGCTATTAACTATTAACTATTAACTATTAACTATTAACTGATTAGATTACTGACTGATTTGCTGAACACACCACTGCTTTTCTTATCCACACAGAATCGCCAACAAAAGCACTCGCTTTGGGCGCTATTCCTTACCGGACTGGTTATCGTAACTTGTCTGGCGAGTACTCTGGCCGTAAAGAAAGTCTCGTTATCTGCATCCGATAATGGTCAATCAATTCTAGTTAACGCACAACCTCACACAGAAACCAGCAAGCCACATACTGTCATCGCATCATTAGATAAAATGTCTGAGCTTTATGCCAGCGTTTTTGGTTCACAAGCATCTAAAGCCCTGACAACACCAAATTCAAGTTCATGCAGCCTGAGTTCGACAATGCTGACCTTTGCCGCCCCGAAAACCGGCTGGTTGATCCCATTCGTACTTATTATTGCTGTTGCATTTAACTTGCCTCCTCACATCTCGAGATTATCTAGAGACAATCATCGTTCTACTCGACCTACAAAACGCCGCTTACACCTAAAGCACTGTATATTTAGAGAGTAAATAACCGGGCTATTCCACCCTTTTATTTATTTTTTGGAGATACATTTGTGTACAAAACACTACTAACTCAGTTTGTCGATTCATTGGCATTCTCTATGCGCACAGGCGCGAAAACCTTAGTCACAGCCCTATTGGTAATGGCATCATTTAACGCCTTGGCACAAACTACGGGCTGGCTGAGCGTGCCTGAGCATCCGCCTGTAAAATTGCGAATGATATCGACAGGTGAACAGTCAGATAACGGTGGTACCGTTCAAACTGTATTGGACGTTACACTCGACGGCGACTGGAAAACCTATTGGCGCAGCCCAGGCGAAGGTGGCATTCCACCAAGCTGGGATTGGTCTGATTCGACCAATATAAAGTCTGTAAATTGGCATTGGCCGATCCCTAAATACTACGAACAGCTTGAAGTAATGACGCTAGGTTACAAAAAGCACGTTAGCTTTCCTGTCACCCTAACGTTGAAAGATAACACTCAGCCAGCGGTATTCAGAGCCTCCCTCTCCTTTCCGTCGTGCACCAATATCTGTGTGTTAACCGATTACGACATCAAATTGCCGATTGATCCGCAAACATTAGAGCTCGATGAAGAAGCGATGTTCTTGTTCAATCAAGGCATGAGCCAATCTCCACGAGAAGCTCACCGTACTTCTGTGAACGGTCTGTTCTGGGATAAGAGCAAGCAACAACTGGTGACTCAGCTAACAAGTAAAGAAGGCTGGGATAAACCGATGGTGTTGATTGACGGGCAAGAAGTGGTTGATGACTTCTTTGCTCAACCAACCGTCCATATCACCGGCAATACGATGACCGCGGTATTCGATGTGAGTAACTGGATCGGCGAAGTCGACTTAACGGATCGCACAGTTAGTGTCACAGTTTCAGACACTAATTTTGCCGAAGAGATGACGGCTCAAGTCGGCTCAGAACCTATTGCTTATCAAGCAAGTAACAGCGGTTTTCTTGCAATGATCGGCTTTGCTTTGATTGGCGGTTTGATCCTCAATATTATGCCATGTGTGTTGCCTGTATTAGGAATGAAGTTAAATAGCATCATTCAAAATCAAGGTGCATCCAATCGACATATCCGACTCTCATTCCTAGCGTCTGCTGCAGGTGTTATCACTTCGTTTGCGCTGTTAGCCCTTGGCATGACCGTTCTAAAAATGGGTGGCAATGCGATTGGTTGGGGAATCCAGTTCCAAAATGTTTGGTTCATCGGATTCATGCTGATCATCACTTTGCTGTTCTCGATTAACCTACTCGGTCTATTCGAATTCAGACTACCATCAGGTTTAAACACTTGGATGACAACCAAAGGCGATGACTCCCATTCTGGTCACTTCATCCAAGGTATGTTTGCGACCTTGTTAGCAACGCCGTGTAGTGCTCCGTTCTTAGGAACTGCAGTCGCTTATGCACTTGGGGCAAGTTACCAAGAGTTGTGGGCTATCTTTATCGCACTCGGCATTGGTATGAGCGCACCTTGGTTGATCTTCGCGTTATTCCCAAGCCTAACTAAATTACTGCCAAAACCGGGCGCGTGGATGTTCAAAGTTAAGTTGGTATTCGGCTTAATGATGTTCATCACCAGTCTGTGGTTAACAAGCCTACTGAGCCCATTCATTGGTAAATTCGCGACGATCCTGTTGTCACTGTTTATTGTGATATCAGTCTTGATTTGGATTGGCCGTAAGTTAGGTCGCAAGGTGCTTATTCCTATCGTCGCAACCACAACCTTAGTGTTTGGTGCTGCATTGATCGTCGGTAGTGTCACCGCTGATAACTGGGCGACACCGATTGTTGACGATCTCGATTGGCAAAAGCTGGATGCGGAACAAATTCCTCAATTGGTTGAGCAAGGCAAAACGGTATTTGTTGATGTGACCGCCGATTGGTGTATTACCTGTAAGGCCAACAAGATTGGCGTCATTCTCCAAGACCCTGTCTACAGCCACCTACAGAAAGAAGATATTGTTTTAATGAAAGGCGATTGGACAACACCAAGTGAAAGTGTCACTCAATACCTACAAAGTAATGGTCGATTTGGTGTGCCATTTAATATCGTCTACGGCCCAAGCTATAAAAGCGGTATTCCACTGCCTGTCATTCTAGACAGTGACATTGTCGTTCAAGCCATCGACGCTGCGAGATAATTGATGAAGACTCCCAACAATGAAGAGAAATCTAGCACGACTGAAGACAGCGCTGTAAAGGGTGAAACCAAAAAGCCAAGTCGTCTTAAGAAGTGGGGAAAGGAACTCGTTTCAATGATACTGATCGTTGGCGTAGTTTCATTTGCGATGGACTTTTATCACAGCAGAAGCATGCCTCAAGGAAACGCGATTCCAATCGTGGGTCAGTCGATCCAAGGTGAAGATATTGATGCTATCGAGCTAAGCAAAAATGGTAAGCCAGTCATTGTCTATTTTTGGGCAACTTGGTGTGGCGCCTGCAAATTTGTGAGCCCAACCGTCAATAGCTTCAACGACTCCCATCAAGTAGTTTCGGTCGCTCTGTCATCAGGCCCAGACGAACGTGTTCAGCGCTACTTAGAGGCGAAAGAGTATGACTTCCCTGTGATCAATGATCTCTCTGGGTCGATCAGCAAAAGTTGGGGCATTGATGTCACTCCAAGTATTGTCATCATCAAAGATGGAAAGATCAGCAATATCGCAACAGGCGTTACTTCCCCGATAGGGCTTTGGTTAAGAACCTACTTTGCATAACTCGATTTAGCTCATTTAACGAACAAGATTACCGTGAGTGCGATCCAATGCGCGTTCACGATAATTAAGAACTCGAGAATGAAATAGAAGAGATTAAGACCCGAAATTGAACTCAATGAAAGCCTATTCGCACCAATTTGCAGTAGGCTTTTCCATTATTTTGCGTTATTTGAGACATCGTCTATTAACTTTCAGCCTTTATTAAAAGGTGCATCGCATCTAGAAAACCACCAAAGCTAAAAAGCGTACATTCTTTTATCCGTTGATAACTCAAAACAGTACTCCGCATGCTCTTTAAGGCACTCAAACACTTCTCGATCCAACTTATAATTATCAACTTGGTCCGTTAAAATCGCTAGAGTTTCTTCCAATGTCATACCCTTACGATAGGGGCGAGACTGGGTTAACGCCTGAAACACATCCACCACAGCAACAATTCGACTAGGTTGGTCTAAGTCTTCAGCCGTTTTACCCATAGGATACCCAGAACCATCTAACCTTTCATGGTGATCGGAAGCCCACTGACATACCTGAGACGACTTAAACAACTCCTGCAGCGCGAATCGCGTATCCGTCGCATGACGTTTAATACAACAGTACTCTTCTTCAGTGAGCAAATCTGGTTTATGAAGAATGTCTCCAGGGGTTTGCAGTTTACCAATATCGTGAACCAGCCCAGCTATATAGAGCTTTCGCTGCGTTGTGTGTGAATAACCAAGTTGTTTAGCTAGATATTCAGAAATTTGCCCGACCTTCAACGAGTGCTTGAAAGTAAACGAACTTTTGGTATCAACGACATTAGCGATAAATTCAGCAAAGGCAACAGTCTCGTCCAGCGACATTTGTTGAGAAAAAAACGGCACAGCCTCGAAGTTATCTCTCATATTCTCGATGTAAGGGATCTCCATCGAGAACCAAAAGTCATCCAGGTCGACCAACTCACACATGTGCTGCACAAGGTTAGTTTCGAACATCTCACCCGCTTGCTCAGTCAAACGCTCAATAATGTTCGCTTTACCATCTGGAGTTAAGTTTCCATAACGATCAGAAGCGGTTATGCCGTATAGATAGTCGACTCTGTCAGCAAGCATTATGATTGCGGCTAGATCCTTCTCTAATTCACTAATATGCACACTCTTTAGATCTAACCAAGAAGTATGATGATAAAGCACGGGTTTAGCGAATATAGAAAGAACAGGGCACTCCTTTAAAATTTGGTAGCCCTTTTGACAATGGTAATAAGTTGCGTCGGGGAAAAATCCCGAATTTAGTCGACGTTGCTCATCAATTTGCGACACTCCACAGTCGTGAATGAGTCCTAACGAAAATGCGAGTTGCGCTTGTTCCTCTTCCCATCCCACGCTCAAAGCACACCGATATGCGATGTAACCGACCCTCTGCCCATGATTTTTGCTTTCAAAACCGACGTTATCAAGCGCCTTTGCAATACCAAATAGAGCCTTTCTTAGGTCTACTGTTACCTCTTGGCAATGTTGATTCATTAATTAAGCCTAGAATTATATAGTTTTTATATATTTTGGCTGCTAATACTAATGCATGACTAACGATCATACCCGCAATTATTATAAGGTTTAATATATTTCGTGATAGATCTAACGTATCACGAAAAATCCGTGCCACAAGTGGTTGCATATTAAAATTTGTGCGACATTATAACCTGCCGACCAAAAAGACACTTAAATCATCAGCCAAAAGAAAAGGGAAAACATGTTTAAAACAGTTATCGATGAAGAGTTATCCATCGCTCTGGTTGAAGAGAACTTCGCTTCTCATTACGCGGAAATTTCACAAAGTCAGAATGAGTATCTAAGCCAATGGCTAGCTTGGCCGCCACATTGTCAAACTGAGCAGGACTTTAGGATCTTCATCCAGCGATCGCTACATGATTACGCGGAAGGCAAAAGCATGACCTGTGCGATAGTGTATAAAGGCAACATCGTCGGAAACTGTAGCTTTAACACCATTGACCACAGCAAGCAGAAGGTCACGATCGGCTATTGGTTGTCTGAGACTTACCAAGGTAAAGGGATCGTTACACGCGTAGTTGAGAAGCTCATTGATATTGCTTTCAATGAGTTAGACATGGAAAAGGTGGAGATATCAGCTGCAACTGGCAATCAGAGCAGTCGAAAGGTTTGTGAGCGCTTACATTTCACATTAGAAGGTATCATTACTCGCAATGAGAACTTGAATGGTCGTATCGTAGACCATGCTATTTATGGCCTGCATCGTTTAAGCGGCAATAACGCTTAGGCCTGAGTTTTTACTTAGTAAGTTTTGCTCATCGGCAAGTGAATATGATAATAAGCCACGGCATTCAACCGTGGCTTTCATTTTTCATGAGCTTAGCAAGCCCTTTATAGAACCAATTTACGCGGTCTTTGGAATCAAGATACAGAACTTAGCACCACCTTGTTTACTATCGCAAATCCTAATATCCCAAGATAATTTTTTAGCGGCTGAAAGAGCAATCGCTAGCCCTAATCCTAAACCACCCGTTTTCGATGCTCTGCTAGAATCTAAGCGAGAAAACGGAAGAAATACTTCGTCACGCCTATCCTCTGGTATTCCGGGACCATTATCTTCAACAAGAACCAGCCAGTTTTCTGAGTTGTCGTCCAAAGTAACCCACACTTGGTCTTGTGTGTAATTTCCTGCGTTCTTAATCACGTTATCAAAAACCAAACGTGCCATCGAACAATCACACTTAATCTTGCACTCTAGCTGAACTTTGGACTCAAAAGTAACATTGTCTAGCTTAGAGTAACGAATCCTATCTAAACAATACTCACGAAGGTCCGCTTTCACTTTAACAAGCTCGAAGAAAGAGTTGTCCATAACATTCAATTTCGACAGCATGATAATTTCAGACGTGAGATCGTTGATATCCTCAATGTAGGTATCAATATCATCGAAAAAGACCTGTTGATGCTCTTTAGCTTCTCTTCTTAAGAGATCGGTCGCTAATTGAATGCGACTTAGCGGCGTGCGTACTTCATGAGGAATCGCTTGAGCAAATATATGACTTTGTTTTACTTTGCTCTCAATTTCCTCGGCCATGAAATTGAAACTTTTGGCTAACTCAGACACTGGGTGTATCTCATCTACCCCAGAGCGAGTACTCAGCTTCCCTCTACCAAACTGCTTCTGTTTCTCAACTAATAACTCTATTCTTTCTTGAAAACGCCTCACAGGTAAGTAAACACTTGCACCAATAGCGAAAATAACGGCCAATAAAAGCCCGATAAAAAAGTTCCTTTCTGAATCTTCATACCATTCAATTTCTGGTGAGAAGAAATTGCCTACCTCACTAAACACAAAGCTAAACTTAGAATTTGGAAGCTGAAATACTGCCGAATAGAGATTGTTTCCAGTTAGATATATCGGTACACCGTTTAAGGTGGTAAACAACTCGCATTTTTGACAAGGAGCTTCTCCCGACCAATTCTCCAACAGGCGTAAATTGAATATATAAAATTGTTGGTAGCCTGTTCTATCGAGTTCTTTATAGAGCGAATTTTCTCGATTATGTTGACGCACATACTGCTCAGAAAAGTAGACACCATCATTAAGGAAGGTTTCGATTTCTGTTCGTCGCATGTGCCCTTCACCAAGGTTCCAAAACAAAAACATCGTTGCCGACATTCCAGTCACAATCCCAAAGTACAGACGAGTAAACATAGAAACAGATTTAAGTTTCACAACAATAGACTTATACAACCAGCATATACCCCTTATTGCGAACCGTACGGATCAATTGTTTGTCTTGCGCGTGTATACGCAGCTTTCGGCGTAACCCTGAAACGCGCATATCTATAGAGCGGTCGTTGAATGCGTAATCAATGCCTCTAAATAGCTGGCAACATTGATCTCGAGTAACAACTTGACAGATGTTACTCACAAGAAGATTTAAGATTTCAAATTCAGCAGAAGTAAGCTTAAGGTTCTGTCCATATAACGTAGCACTTTGAGTTGTACTGTTGATCACAATTTCACCTTGCTTTTCAACAGTCGTGTCAGGTTCAGCAGTAACAGGGGCTGCTCGACGCAACAGTGCTTCAATTCGCGCCAATAAAGCGTGACCACGAATGGGCTTTGCAACGTAATCATCCGCACCAAACTTAAACAGACTGACTTCACTCATTTCATCGGCAGAGGCCGTCAATACTAAGATAATTCCATTGTAAAATTCACGAGCCTGTCGGCAAATCTGTGCACCGCTCAACCCCGGAAGCATCAAGTCCAACAGAACGAGATCGGGTTCAATATTGCGGATCGCTTCAATTGCCAAATCTCCCTCATGAACAACGCTAACGTTGTAACCTTCAGCTTCGAGGTAAAGCGTAGTTAAACGCGCTATCGCCTGGTCATCTTCGACAATCAGTACTTTGGTTTTCGACATTTCTATCACCAGCATTTATTAAAAGCGAGGGCAGTATATATACTGTTCATATATCATCAATATTGTTATTAAAGTCACCCACTTACCGTACGCAAAACATATTAATCGTTTTTGTACATACACGTTTACAAAAACCGTCGTTTGACAACCAAAACGTTCATGTTGTGATTAATTAGCAGTTAAAGCTGGGTCACTTTAGGCGTTTAAACGCTTACATTTGCTTTACTTTCTTACGCACACTTACATTTAAATAATTTACAAATTCCAATCAAATCAACTCACCACTCATTAATAACACAACAGTCAGTAAAACTGCAAATCAATAGAATGGAAGTTTTTTTAACCATAATGATGATTTGAAAATTCAACGAAATCGTTCACCTCACCCTACCGCCAGTATTTCTCATCCTTAGGCATGGGGTAACCCCTATGAAGATAAATCTTCTTCAAGTAACATTTATTCCACTATTGAACCGATTCGACAATAACCAATAACCAATAACCAATAACCAATAGTCACTTTCTGATTAAACAATAGTCACTTTTTACTCAAGGCCATTTTAAGATGAATAAAACGCTTTTGATGCTACTAACCACAACTGCTTTATTTTCTGAGCAAGTAAACGCTGAACTCAATAAAAATGAAGTGGTGAATCAAATTCAAGCGCAAGTAAGTTCTTGGATAAATATTCAGGTCACGCCGCAAAGTAGCATTATTCAAAAAATGGTTTTCAACTGTAAATTCTATAGCGCAATCCCTAGCATTAAGTCACCAGATGGCAACGAGATTAGCTCCGGTTCATATCGCTTTTATTCACACAATGGTGTACTTGGTGCGATGACGGAACCTTTTACAACTCAGCCCCTTCCAGAGTTAACGATGTGCCTTAAAGAAGAATTCAAGGTGACGAATCAAGATCAAGCTCAGTTGTTATTTGAAGCGATTGAAACAGTATACCCAGACAATTCGATGTTCGATGAGAGGTTTCCGAAAGAAATCATCAAGAATTCATATGGTTGGCACTTCATCAACGGTGAGATTTTTGGTGACAAGAAAGGTTATGTCGTCGAAAGCACCTCTGAAGGAAAAGTGACCAAAATCATCCGTTCACTCAACCTTTAAACGCTGTTTTAAGCACTTTATTTTTCTTTAACACAACTTCCTCGTTGCAGTTAAAAGTTCGTGTTCAATTTGCTAAACGATCTACCGAAGCATAAGCCCGGTATCGGTAAATCAACCAAAGTATGAGTCTCTCGAGTTCAATATGATGACCAGTTACCAACCTTTCGAATATCTAAAATGTCCTATCTGGATATATGACATTGATAAAAAAAGAATAACTTGGGCAAACAGCAGTGCTCTCCCCCTTTGGGAATCAGAGTCTCTATTTGAGCTGACTTCTCGTGATTTTAGTCTTGAGATGTCAAAGGCAATCGAAGCTACGCTTGAAGAATATCAAAGACAATTTCAACGAAATCAAAGTGTAAAGACCTGGTGGAACTTCACCCCAAAACACGTAGCTAAACTAGCCTTATGTTTGTTTTCTGGGATCCCATTACCCGATGGCCGAACAGGGATGTTGGCGCAAGTCATCGCTGAAGAAGAGAGTTTAAAGCACGATCTCACTAACTCCGATGGTTCGAACCTCTCTCTTTTATTTAATAAATCAGGAGACGTAGTGAGTGCTAACTCTACCTTTTCTCAAAACTATGGTTCACCGTTTAATAACCTAGCCGATTTTGTTTCAAGCCAAGAAATAGCGGATCAGTGGCTATTTTCGGCTAGCAAAGGTAGAGAAATCTTAGAGGAAGTTAGCTGTAAAATTGAGAGTCAAACCCACCATTTCGATGTCCATGGAAAATGGTTATTTGACAAGAGTGAGTTACTTCTAAATCTGACTTGTACAACCGAACAAAAAGAGAGGTTAATAAAAGCCAGATTCAACGCCGAACACGATTGTTTAACTGAGCTTTATAACCGCCGAGGGATCACTAAGAAATTGGAAAGCAGTATTTCTGAACGCTCTCCTTTTGAGTTAATGTTTGTTGATCTTGATGACTTCAAATTGATTAACGATAGATATGGACACAGTGTCGGTGATCAACTGCTCAAGCAAGTAGGTGAACGTCTTAAACAACTCCTCGACGAAACATGTACAGTCGGCCGATTTGGTGGTGATGAATTCATTGTAATAGCTCACGTTAATCGAAATCAAAATATCCCGTTACTCTGTTCTCGTATCATTGATTCCTTAAACAAAAGCTTCTCTGTAAAAGGGATTGGCGCACTGTCTATCGGTTGCAGTATCGGTACAGCACATTTCCCCAATAATGCCTCGGATAAAGAATCATTATTAAAGCGAGCTGGAATCGCAATGCATATTGCTAAAGCAAATGGTAGAAATCGCTTCCAAACTTTTACTCCATGCCTCGCACAAACACTCCACCGCAAAGTTGATATTCGCCACAGGTTGGCTCAAGCACTAGAAAATGATGACCTGAATCTACATTACCAGCCAATAATAGACACCAGCACCAACAAGGTAAAAGGGTTTGAAGCCTTGCTGAGATGGTCGGATAAAGACCTAGGTGAGATTAAGCCCGATGAGTTTATTGTCCTAGCAGAAGAAACCGGACAAATTATACCGCTAGGAAAATGGGTTCTGAATTCTGCACTTAAACAGTTATCGTTATGGCACCGAGAATTTGATGGTGAACTGATGATGAGTATCAATATCTCGTGTATTCAGATGCACAATACCTTTGCAGAACAGCTATTCGCAATGCTCAATTTCTACAATATACAGCCTAAAAGTATCGCCCTCGAAATCACCGAATCATCAATGATTTTCAAACACGGTGAAGTCAGAAAAGCGTTGGATGATATTTCGGCGCTAGGTGTTGATCTACACCTCGACGACTTTGGCACTGGCTACTCGTCTCTCTCTATGTTGCATGATTTACCAATTAGTACCGTTAAGCTTGACCGAAGCTTCGTCCATGGCACGTATAAAGGGAGCAAAGCGATTGTCCAAGCCACCTATGCTATCTGTGACAAATTAGGGCTAAAACTGGTTGCAGAAGGTGTCGAGACCGAAACGCAAAAAGATTTTTTAACCAGTTGCGGATATCAATATTTACAAGGATTCTTGTTCAGCAAACCTATCCCACCAAACGAAGTCGAAAGCCGTTTTTTATCTAGTAGGGAACCTGAATCATAAAGGTTTACTTATCAAACATGACGATGATTTATGAAGGTGCAGAAACGCGCAGGCAAATACGTCTTGTGTCCGTTAAGCTACGACTTGATAGCCCACAAGGACGTAGGCTTCAAGTCCCCTCCCCGCCAAACATGCTTTATCCAAATATAAATATATCCAATCCATTTTCATAAAACCCTTGCCAATTCGAATAAAAAGGTTAGTGTTATACACATATATATCACCATGCAGTTTTAATTATGACCGAATGGAAAGACGACCAACCGATCTTTAGGCAGCTTGCCGCAAAGATCAGTGACCAAATTCTTCAAGGTGTTTGGTTAGAGCAACAAGCATTACCCTCTGTGCGTGCGGTTGCTGCCGATCTCAAGATCAACCACCTTACTGTCATGAAAAGCTATCAGTTACTGGTGGATGAAGACTTGGTAGAGAAAAAACGCGGCCAAGGCATGTATGTGGCCGAAGGGGCACTTCAAAAATTGAAAGAGTCTGCACACCAATCATTCATCAACACACAGATCCCAGCCATCGCTGAGACGCTAGGCATCATTGATATGAGTGTCGAAGAACTCGTGAAACAGCTAGCACAACATATAAAGGACAAGTCATGAGTACTTTACTTTCCGTGAAAAACGTAACCAAAACCTATTCAAATCAAGTGGGTGTCGAGAACATCAGCTTTGAGTTAAAGCCAGGGCAAGTACTTGGTCTGCTTGGCCACAATGGCGCGGGTAAATCGACTCTGATCAAATCACTGCTTGGCGGGCACAACTATCAAGGTGAGATTGAAGTAAATGGCTACCACCCTATTCACCAGCATGCAGAACTCATGCTGCACTTGTCGTACATCTCCGACGTTAACGTATTACCCGAGTGGATGACGGTTAAACAACTGCTTCGATACACACAAGGCGTGCACCCTAGCTTCAACAAGCAGAAAGCAGAGCAAACATTAAGCAGCACCAACATCAAACTCTCTTCAACGATCAAACAGCTTTCTAAAGGAATGAAGGTCCAACTTCACCTTGCGATCATCATCGCGACTGACACTCAAGTGTTGATCTTAGATGAGCCTACACTGGGCTTAGATTTGCTGTACCGCGATACTTTTTATCGCCATCTACTAGAGTGGTTCCACGACGGTGAACGCGCGATGATCATCGCTAGCCATGAGGTTTCAGAGATTGAACACCTATTAACGGACGTCTTGATTCTGAAACAAGGCCACTGTGTGTTGCAAAAGAGTATGGAAGACATCGAGAGCGACTATTTCATTATCGAAGTCGCAAATAACCATTCAAGCGAGATTCAGAAACTCAACCCACTAACCTCACAGCCTGGGCTAGGAACGACTAAATGGTTACTGGAAGGCCAATACAAAGCGCAAGTTGAATCACTGGGTAACATCTACAACGTGGGTCTCGCAGACCTATTCCTTGCAACACAGACGGAGAAGGCATAATGCATCCAAGTTTTTACATGCTAGAAAAAGAACTGATCGAGCACAAAATTAACACTCGATTGCCTCTGTTTGTCGCGTTATGTGGTTTCTTACTGTTCGTTAGTCTGTTTTTCAATGGCGCAGCGCAACATGAGTTTTTCTTTGAAATGCAAGTGAATGGTGACGTGAGCGATATCCATAGAGAGTTCGCACAAGACCTCAACTCCGTGATCTACTTTGGCGCGGGCCTTATTTCACTGATCCTGTCGACGCTATATATCCCTAAAACGCTGCGTAAAGAACGCCAAGAAGGCAGTTCAATGTTTTGGAGAAGTATGCCGGTATCCAATGCAATGACTCACGGCGTAAAGCTAGGCTTCGGTTTAGTGGCTATTCCGGCAATCTGTGCGTTGCTCGTGCTATTCGCCGATTTCCTATTCTGGATATTGAACGTCTCAAGCGAACAACAACTGGCGCTATTGGTTGAGCAGCAATCTCTGTTTTATGTGCTGAGCAACTGGGTCGTGTTTTTTGGACGAATGATGTTAGTTGCACTGGTTTTATTGCCACTGGCAACTGTCACTCTAGCGATTTCGCAGCTGGTGAACTCTCCATTGCTTGTCATTTTCATCTCAAGCTATGCGATTAAGTTCCTCTCTGTCGCCGTGTTTGGGTTCTATGGCATCAATGACTTCCTATCTCTCATCGCGTCATTACCAATGAATGTGCTCATAGCAAGCAACCCATTAAGTGCGATTGCAGAAGCGCCGATTTTATCTCTAGGTATTTACGCACTGATCGGTGTTGGTGGCTATCTGCTGAGCCTTAAATTGAATAGAACGGACGATGTAAGCTTGAAGACGTTGTTCCAACGATAGAGTCATCTATCCTGATCGGATAACATCAGATATCAAAATCTAAAATCAAAGCTTCTGAGAAATCGGGAGCTTTTTTATTGGCTGCTGTTTTACTGTTAGGTGCTTTGAATTCTAACAACGGCTTTCGTGATAGAGGCAAAGATACGGATTGGTGGTTGGTTTTGGTTTTGCTTCAGAGAGCTGAGTACTGAGTGAGGTAAGGATAATCTAGGAGGTACTAATGAGCTGACATTGAATTGCATTATTGTTAATGCCTGCCAGCTCTTTGGGGGATGATTTCTTTAGTCGCCGACCAGATGAAGGCCCTTGAGGTCCCTGTAAATAATTTTGTACTAATGAAATCGATTTGTTGCGTTTTACATTTGATTAAGCTTTTCAGCTTTTTTATTTGAAAGCTTTACGATTTAAAGCTTATTTCTTTGAAGCTTCTTTCGCCGTGTCTTTCCAGTATTGGATGCGAACGCGATGAAGCTGTGCTCTTCTCATTTTTTTCATAAGGGATATTTCCTTTTCTTTAACTGCTCTTCATGAGCTATTTTTATTGCCAACCATTCGAATCTAATGGTGTTTGATGGCTAGTTCAATGATACAAGTCACAAAATTTATAGAGTTTCGAGTACCATTTACATCAAAGTATGACCTAGTTATCAACTATGACTCTGTTCAATCCTATGAGCCGCTGTTCGAAATTAAGGTTAGTTCTCTAAGATGACAAATTCATTTCAGTATCAATACAGTTCAATGATACTAATTTAATAGACCGGACCAACGCTGATTTAGTTCCAGCATCTTATCTTTTATTACTCACCCCATCCATAAAGTTACAGCGTAACCAGCCCTATATTCAATGTGAACAATTAATCGCCACATTAGCCTATACGTCACAACATCAAAATGGGATTATGTTTGTAACGGGTAGAGCTTTTTATAGAAGAAAGCCGTAGTGGACAAAATTAAATAGACGTAATTAAATGGACGTAATCATGAGTAAATTCATTCTGCAAGGGCATATTCTAGTGCCAGACAACGACCTCGAAGCAGTAACCCAAGCGCTGGTTGTACACAAAGAACTGACACTGGAAGAGCCTGGCTGTATTGTATTTCGAGTCAGCCAAAGTTCACTTCAGCCTAATCGATTTGAAATTTATGAAGAGTTTACGAATCGAGAAGCATTTGAAGCGCACCAACAGCGAGTCAAAGCTTCTGAGTGGGGTGACATTTCGAAGAACGCAACACGTCACTATCAAATCACCGATGTTCCGACATCATAATGATTGACCCGCTAGCCAACCGTATCATCACATTGATCAAACAAGATCCCTTACGAATGCAGGTTTTAGACTGTGTCTCTCAGTTGGATTTACCGCAGTGTTATGTCGCTGCGGGCTTTGTGAGAAACCTAGTTTGGGACGACCTACATGGTTATGCCTCCCCGACTCCACTCAATGATATTGATGTGATCTACTTTGATCCTATTGATACCTTCTACGAATCGGGTCTTAGATACGAGGCTCTACTTCAACAACGGTTGCCTGAATTAAATTGGCAAGTTCGCAATCAAGCCAACATGCATACTCGAAACGAGGATGAGCCCTATCAAAGCTCATTGGATGCGATGCGTTACTGGCCAGAGAAAGAAACCGCAGTCGCCGTAAAGCAAAGCCTCAATGGAGACATCGAATGTATTTCGTGTTTTGGTTTAGAGAGTTTGTTTGATTTGCATATCACACCGAATCCCAATCGCAGCAGAGACGTGTTTGATCAACGAGTTCAGTCTAAAAACTGGTTAACTCATTGGCCGAAGTTAACTATTGGTTGTTTGAGTCTCAAAGGGTCCTTTGTCGCTCGTACTAATTAGTCGCAAACTTTTTACATTAATATGTTTAATATAAACTATGGTTAAAATTAACTCACATCCATATAAGGTAGCTGTTATGTCGATTTTACGTGCGTTACTGATACTTATAAGCTTAGTTATCATTGGGTGTGCTGATACACATAAACTTCAGGTTACGGATGTAAACTCGACAGCTAAATTTGAAACAAGTGATTCAGTTTTAATCGGCCGCTCAAAAAATGGGGAATATGGGAAGCACTATTATTCAGGCTCAGGACTAATGGTGAGTAAAGCTCTTCAATCAGAGTTATTCACAAAACTAAACAACGTCGCAATCGCTAACCAAGCAGCTGATTACAATTTTGTCCTTGAATATGCGAAAAGCAATGAGTTCGACTACTTAATTTTTCCTACCATATTACACTGGGAAGATCGCGCGACTGAATGGTCAGCAAAGCCAGATAAAGTAAGCGTAAAAATTACAGTTGTTGATGTTAAAACAAAAGTAATTATTAAGTCTGGCATAATCGAAGGAAAAAGCGGGCTAGCTACCTTTGGCGGTGACCACCCACAAGATTTATTGTCAGAGCCGGTCAGCGAATTTATGGCGAGCCTATTAAATTAATTATCGTGGTGATTCAATAATTGAGTTCTATTGCGTAGACAGCATCAACTCTACCTTGTGACACCGTAGTTAGCATGGTTAACCTATGTCGAATCAAACTTTGCCTCTGTACTAAAACCATTGACTAAAAGCCCAATCAGATCGAACATGCCCCCACTTGCTTAGCTTAATAATTTATTAGCTTAGTAAGTTAGTAACTAACTCATCATCCGCGCCTGGCGACTAACTGCTGCGCGCTCTCGTCATACTGAGTAACGACCATGAACCAACAATACATGCTGCAAGCTCTTGAAGCTTCGCGCCAAGCCCTACCCGATTGCCAACCAAACCCGCCAGTGGGTTGTGTTTTGGTGAAGAACGATAAGGTGGTGTCTGTTGGATATACGCAAAAGGTCGGTGGAAACCACGCTGAGGTTGAAGCACTGAATGACTATGACAACGAAACGGACGGAGAAATGGAAGGCGTTACCGCTTACGTAACTTTAGAGCCATGTTCATTTGTAGGCAGAACACCCGCTTGCGCCAATACATTGGTTAAAGCAGGTGTAAAACACGTAGTAGTGGCGATGCTAGACCCAGACCCTCGTAATAATGGCCGTGGTGTGGCGATCCTTGAATCGCATGGCGTAAAGGTGGATGTAGGGCTATGCCAAGAACAAGTGAGCGCTTTTCTAACCCTGTATCTTGGTAAGTCTTAGCTCTTAAACAGCCAACGCTAGCTCAATTTGACTCGGTAAAGCGGATTGACTGGCTTATCGACAAAATACGACCAGATATGATCGTAGACGGCATGTTGGTTGGGGAACGGCGCAAGTGCTTTCGCTTCCTCTAAATCGCACCAGCGGTACTCTGTGTGTTCATCATTCAGTTCAATCGCTTGGTTGGGTGGGCATAGCACCGCAAACACAGGGATTAGCTGAATCACATTAACGTGCGCCTCGTAAAACTGTTCCAGAAACTGCGCGTTATACAGAGCTTCCACTTTAATTTGGGTCTCTTCTTCAAACTCGCGCACGATAGCCTGCCAGCCTGTTTCACCCGCTTCAATCGAGCCTGCGACATGGCACCAAAACTCGCCCTTCACACGCTTCATTAGTAGCATTTTCATTTGTCCGTCGATCTCCGAAATAGCGACACCGGAGACAATCGAAGTATTGAGTGGAATCATAACGTTACCTTAGGTTGAACAAGAGGGCAGCAAGGCTACCACCCTTCGTTTGTGAAGTTACCTTCTATGATTAAAAACGAGAAGTTACTCATCAATTAATGAAGTTCAAGCCATAACTCATGGGTTCCGTGTTAGCCGTCTCGCTTAGCTATCCAGTAATAGAACCATTTCTTATTTGAGGCGCTTTTCGATAAAGAGTAGAATCGCCGCCTCGTACTGTGTTTAAAGTCTCTAAACATACACAGTAGACTCACAACCATTTATCACCACGATATAAGTATTAAGACGACTATGCACTCATCCAAACCAACGCACGACTCAGAAAACAGCCACACACCTGAGCATTGCTTCACTCGTTTCCAACAGCCGATCGAGTCATATTCGTTGCCTGAACGTTTCACATTCCCGTTCTACTACGAACCGCACCTATTGTGTGAAATTGCCTCCCACCAGCTTCAACAATATCTAGAAACTCAAACCGATTGGCAGCATGACTTCGGACTGGATTCTGACGCAGGCCGTGGCAAAATGTTTGGTGTGTTACTGGTGAAAAGCCCAGAAGGTGAATTGGGTTACTTCTCTGCTTTCTCTGGAAAAGTCGCCGACCAAAACCTACTGCCCCATTTTGTGCCCCCCGTATTCGACATGTTGAGCAGCGACAGCTTTTTCCATCAAGACACAGCCGACATGATGGCTGTGAATGCGAAATTTAAAGCGCTGCAAGCAAACGCTGATTACCTTGAACTGTGTGAACAATTAGCACAACAAAAAGCACAAGCTGAACAAGAGATTGAAACTCAGCGTTTATTAATTATCGAAGGCCGAAAAACACGTAAAGAACAACGCGAACAAGGCAAAGAGAACCTTGATGAGAAAGCCTTCGAACAACTAAATAACGAGCTAAACAAAGCCAGTGTTGCCGACAAGAATCAGCAGAAATATCTTAAGCTCAACTGGGAACAGATCCTAAATGAGTTACAAATCAAAGTTGATGTGTTCACTAATCAATTAGTTGAACTCAAAGAGCAAAGAGCACACCTTTCTCATCAGCTTCAACACAAGTTGTTCTCACAATACGCTTTCCAAAATGCGGAAGGAAACATTGAGGATCTGAACCAGATCTTTGAAGACACGCCAAATAAGATACCACCAGCAGGTTCTGGCGAATGCGCTGCACCTAAGTTGCTGCAATACGCGTACTTGAATGGTTACACGCCATTGGCATTGGCTGAGTTTTGGTGGGGCCGTTCACCGAAATCGGAGATCCGAAAGCACAAGAAATACTACGCCTCTTGCCAAAGTAAGTGTGTACCGATTTTAGGCCATATGATGAAAGGCCTTGAAGTCGATCCCAACCCATTGCTAGAAAACCCAGCAGAAGGCAAAGACCTCGATATCTTATTCCAAGACGATCACATCGTTGTGGTACACAAACCAGCAGGTTTTCTATCTGTGCCGGGCAAAACAATTAAAGACTCGGCCTACACTCGCGTTCAAGAAATGCATCAAAATGTTGAAGGACCATTTGTTATCCATCGCTTAGATATGGCGACCTCTGGCATTCTGATATTTGCTCTTACACGACGTGCGAACAAAAGCTTGCAGAAGCAGTTCATTACTCGTGAAGTTGAGAAGCGATACGTGGCAATGATCGAAGGCGTTCTAGAGCAAGATGAAGGTTATGTTCGCTTGCCACTGCGTGGCGATTTGTACGATCGTCCACGTCAGATTGTCTGCTTCGAACACGGCAAGCCAGCTGAAACTAAGTGGGAAGTCATTGAGCGAAACCAAGACACCACCAAGGTTTATCTGCACCCGAAAACTGGCCGCACTCACCAGTTACGTGTTCACTGTTCACACCAAGAGGGGCTAGATATGCCTATCTTGGGTGATGGCTTATACGGCAACAAAGCCGACCGACTACACCTACACGCAGAAAGGCTAGCACTACATCACCCAGTCACCAAAGAGTGGATGGAGTTCCAGTTCGACGCTGAATTCTAAGCGTTAAGCCTATTTTCTGCGTTAAGACTATTTTTTGCGTTAAGCCTAAGGGATAAACCAGAGTCACAAAACGTTTGTGACTCTGACTCACTCTTTCTCCTACCCCTTTCGGGTAATTCTCCACGCTTATTGCACTACATCAATGTCCACTTTTTTGTGACGAGTAGCATTCGCCTCTTCTTCTTTCCTTGAGGCCTTTGATATGTCATCAGCTGCTTTGAATATACAACCCAACACAACGACTTCTTCCGTGATCGCTTCGCAAGCACTAAGCTTGAAACCACTCACAGACAAAAAGCCTGATCTAAACTCGGCAATGCTGAGCCTAATTGAAGAAGTTAAAAACGAACTCCCACTTTACGAGTCAGAGACGTTTATCTGTGGGCCAAAAGGAAACTGCTCTGGTTGCTCTAAGAAATTATTGGAGATGGTCGATAGTGAGTTGATGTACTGGGAACACAGTATTTCAATCGGCCAAGGCCCTAACTTCGAAGAACTCCGCCGTTTTGGTAAGCTATGCAGCAGTGTTAGACGCGGCTTAGAGCGAAACGGGTTGGTAGAAAAACGTCCAAGAAACCGATAGCACCGCTTTATATGCTTAGTTATTTGCTTAGTTAAGTTCAATTACACGATTAAGGTCGTCCTCGATCGTGTTTGAGGTCTCACCCTCATTGGCTTTAGCGCATATTAGCTCCAATTATCTCAATTGGAGTAAACCTCATGAAATGGACACACTTACTGTTCGCATCCCTACTTTCTATTTGTACTTCTGCCATCGCCTCAAATGTCGGATTCACTCAAATCATCCTAACAGGCCTCTCAGTTGACCAAGATCAGCCTAAGCGCCCACTAGAAACAACAATTTGGTACCCTACTCAAGACACGTCAAAGACAGTTCTTGTTGGAGATAACCCAGCCTTTATCGGCACTAGAGTCATCACAGATGCCAAGATCCAATCAGGTAAGTTTCCGGTTGTACTCATATCGCATGGTTATCGTGGTAACTGGCGAAACCAGAATTGGTTAGCGACAGAACTCGCACATCGCGGATACATAGTCGCCGCAGTCAATCACCCGGGAACTACATCTTTTGACCAGTCCCCAGAGCAAGCAGCCAAGTGGTGGGAAAGGCCTCGCGATATCACACGAATCCTTAATCACCTACTAACCGAAACTCAGTGGAAACACGCCATTAATACTGACCATATTTCGGCAATCGGGCATTCATTAGGAGGTTGGACAGTGATGCAATTAGCGGGGGCGAAAATCGATAGAGCAACTTTAGAGGTTGAGTGCCTTAAATACCCTAACCCTCGAACTTGTGGGCTTTCTGCAGAGTTAGGGCTGTCAAACATTCAAGCTACAGAGCCAAACAATAAAGACCTTTCAGACCCTCGAATACAGCGCGTGGTTAGCCTTGATTTAGGGCTTGCTCGTAGCTTTTCGGTGCAAAGCCTCAATGAGATCAATGTACCCACTTTAATACTGGCTGCAGGGATTGATATTGGCGACTTACCTCATGCATTAGAATCTGGCTACATGGCGGAGCATATACCTATTAGTTCGAGACAATACAAAGTCTACGAAAACGCCACTCATTTCAGTTTCATTCAACCATGTAAAGCGGGAGCCGAAGCGATGCTTGAAGAGGAAGTACCGGGTGATAGCATTATTTGTAAAGACGGCTTAGGAGCTTCACGCGGTGAACTACATCAATTGATATTGAATGAAATTGTTGACTTTCTAAATCGATAAACTGAAAAGTAAACAAACTCAATCTAACACTTATGGCGAGCTTCGAAACTCACTCGGAGTTTGCCCAGTAATCCTTGAAAACTCTCGATTGAAATTGGACTTGGTTTGAAAACCTGAATTAAGGAAGATATCAGTTATCGTCTCATCACTTTGCTTCAATAGAGTCTTGGCGTACTCAACTCGATAAGCGTTGATCACCTTCGAAATATTCTCATTATGAGTTTGATTAACTGCTGAAGATACTTTCCGAGCCGGGATACCTAGCTTTCTCGCCAATCGATTTAAGGACAAATCCGGGTCTTTGAACACCTGATGCTCTCTCATCAACGAATCAAACTTAGCGACTATCTGCGTGACGCCTTTGTCTTCGTCTCCATCTAAGCTTACCGTTGATATCAGTGCATTAGCTTCGTCAGGTAAGCTATTTAGTGTTGGAAGTTCGCTCTGTTGTTGATTTTGCTTCTGAATCGGAGACGTACTGGTGCTGACAACAATCACAGCCCCAATAATCGCGGGAATAAGAACTAAGTAGCTAATAGATAGGATCAAGTCAGTGTGTTGTGCGTTGAGCAGCAAAATATCATACGAGATAATACCGTCCACGAGAGCTGAAAACAGCAAAGCAGAACCAGCAACACGTTCAGCAAGCAAAACATTCGAGACATCACTCAGCCTGACGTGCTCTGGAAAGTTAAACGATGATTTCAACAACAAGCAGCCAAAGCCGAGATATAGCGAGATCAGTAATATATCTATCGCCCCGCCCCAAAGATGCTCATAAAAAAATGAGCCAACCAGAACAGCGACAGGACCTAACCAATGCAAATGTGTATTGGGCTTACTTCGGTGAATCCCAGCAAAACAGAGCCATGCCGTTACAGGTACGCTTGCCCCTAGAACTGGCTGTAAGAAACGAAACAATGCGA
This sequence comes from Vibrio syngnathi, assembly GCF_002119525.1. NCBI lineage: Bacteria > Pseudomonadati > Pseudomonadota > Gammaproteobacteria > Vibrionales > Vibrionaceae > Vibrio > Vibrio syngnathi. Next base: position 1,269,320 of record NZ_CP017917.1, read on the forward strand.
TATCTAACGTCCAACGTAACCCAACAACAGTAATCATCAACGCACACAACATAATAAACCAAAACGGTTTTTGGCTTGTTTGTGGGTAACGATATCTAAGCAAAACAGCCGTGATAAATAACAACAGAGCAGCAACAAATGGCAAGGGAATAGCGAGCATCAAAATTCCATTTTAATAACTGAGTACATAGCGGCGATAGCTCAATAAGTATCGATGATAACTTGAACTCATGGTAATTCATTCGCCATATATAATAAAGACTCCTAGTCAGGAGCCTTCTTATCAAAATCAGTGATAACTAAGTTTGGTCAGTTGCTATTAAGCGTTAGCCACTTGGCGCGCTGGGTGTTTGATAAACACAGCAACCACAGCCACGATTGCAAGAGCAAAACAGTAGTAAGAGTTAGCCACGATATCCAAAGGCGATAGGTTAAACACCGAACCTAATAGCAATACCTGAGCACCGTAAGGCAATACGCCTTGAATCACACAAGAGAAAATATCCAACAAGCTGGCAGAGCGACGTGGAGACACGTTGTTCTCTTCCGCCAATTTGCGAGCCACGCTACCGGATACAATGATCGCTACTGTGTTATTTGCAGTACATAGATTCACCATAGACACCAAGCCAGCAATACCTAGCTCACTCGCACGGCCATTCGCTTGCTTAGAGTGTGAAGAACCAAACGCACGAATCAAACCGCTCACTAGATTAGTCAGAAACGCTAATCCACCTTGGCGACGCATTAGCTCACTCAAACCACCAATCAGCATCGATAGTAAGAAGATCTCCTGCATGTTGCCGAAGCCTGCGTAGATATCTTTAGCGTAATCCGTCATACCGTAGTTCTCAATAGAACCTAGGCTCACGCCACCTGCCAGTAAGATACCAATCGTCAGCACGACGAATACATTCATGCCCGATACCGCAAGAATCAGGATAGTGATGTACGGCAGTACTTTCAGCCACTCGATTGGGCCGGTTTCAGGAACCTGAGTTGCCGTGCTGTTGAAAGCAAAGATAACGATCGCGATAAAAGCAGCAGGTAGT